>NZ_JBFBEA010000039.1:0-55718 GCF_040683495.1 Streptomyces sp. NPDC093544
GGATCTGCTGGCACGTCCAGATGCCCGTCGCGTACGTCCGCGTCACCGGACCCGTCACTTCCTGCCCGACGTCTGATCCGGCGGCGACGGGCGGGACGTACCGGCACGCCCCCGACCCACCCACCGGACAGCACCCACGCTCACCCGGCATAAGGCGCCCCGCCAGAACACGTTACGACGCGGTCACGATCGCTCACTTGACAGCGTCGGCGCTCTTGCCGCCCTCGCAGACACGGGCGTAGACCAGACCGAACGGGACAGCGCCGGACGTTCGACGAGGAACGATGAACGGGGCAAAGATGCGCAGCACTCTTCGTACACGTAGGTCGCCCAACACGCACAGGTCACCCCGAGCCGCACAAACCGCCACAGCCGCAGTAACCGCAGCCGTACTCGCCCTCGCACTCACCGCATGCGGCGGCGACAGCGACAGCGGCGACACGGGCGGCACCGAAAGCAACGGCACGGAAAGCTCCGCCTCCGTCCAACTCCCCAAACTGAACGGGCAGACCCTCGAAGTCGCAGCCGTCTGGACCGGCCCGGAGCAGGCCAACTTCACCAAGGTCCTCGACGAGTTCGAGAAGCGCACCGGCGCCACAGTCAACTTCGTGCCGACCGGCAACAACACCTCCACCTTCCTCGGTACCAAGATCGAGGGCGGCAAGCCGCCGGACGTGGCGTTCCTCCCCCAGGTCGGCGTCCTGCACCAGTTCGCGGAGAAGGGCTGGCTGAAGGACATCGGCACCGACGCCCAGGCCCAGCTCGACAAGAACTTCTCAGCGGGCTGGAAGGAACTGGGCGCGTACGAGGGCAAGCAGTACGGCATCTACGTGAAGGCCGCCAACAAGTCCCTCGTCTGGTACAACACCGCGGCCTTCGACGCCGCGGGCATCACCGAAACCCCCACCACCTGGAAGGATTTCATCGCCACCGCGCAGACGCTGTCCGACGCCGGTTCCCCCGCGGTCTCCATCGGCGGAGCCGACGGCTGGACGCTCACGGACTGGTTCGAGAACGTGTACCTCTCCCAGGCGGGCCCGGAGAAGTACGACCAGCTGGCCACGCACGAGATCAAGTGGACGGACCCGTCCGTCAAGGACGCGCTCACCACGCTCGCCGAACTGTGGGGCAAGGACGACCTGATCGCGGGCGGCCGCTCGGGCGCGCTGCAGACGGAGTTCCCGAAGTCGGTGACGCAGACGTTCTCCGGTGACACCCCGGCGGGGATGGTCTTCGAGGGCGACTTCGTGACGGCGAACATCAACGCGGACACCAAGGCGAAGGTCGGCACGGACGCCAAGGTCTTCCCGTTCCCGGCGGTCGGCGACAAGGCCCCCGTGGTCAGCGGCGGCGACGTCGCCGTGGCGTTGAAGGGCGGCGCGGGTGCCCAGGCGCTGCTGACCTTCCTCGCCTCGACGGAAGCGGCCGAGATCTGGGCGGCCCAGGGCGGCTTCCTCTCCCCCAACAAGGCGATGGACCAGGGCACTTACAAGGACGATGTCACCCGGGACATCGCCAAGGCGCTGCTCGCCGCGGGCGACGACTTCCGCTTCGACATGTCGGACCAGGCCCCGGCGGCCTTCGGCGGCACGCAGGGCATCGGCGAGTGGAAGGACCTGCAGGACTTCCTGAAGGACCCGTCCGACGTCGCGGGCGCCCAGAAACAGCTAGAGGCCGACGCCGCCAAGGCGTACAAGAGCAGCTGACGGCACACGGGATGTCGTCTTCGACAGTGAGGGCGGGCGGTACCGGCGAACTGCCGGTGCCCCCCGTCGGGAAAACGCGCAAGAGCGTGACCGGGACCAGGCTGTTGGTGGCGGTGCTGTTTCTGCTGCCCGCACTGCTCCTGCTCGGCGCGCTCGTGGTGTACCCGATCGGGTACTCGGTCTGGCGGAGTCTCTACGACGCCGACGGTTCGGGCTTCGTCGGCCTGGACAACTACATCGACATCTTCACCACCGACTCGACGCTCACCGCGGTGCGGAACACCGCGATCTGGGTCGCCGTGGCCCCGGCGGTGGTCACGGTCCTCGGCCTGATCTTCGCCGTGCTGACCGAACGGGTGCGCTGGGGTACGGCGTTCAAGTTGATCGTCTTCATGCCGATGGCGATCTCGATGCTCGCCGCGGGCATCATCTTCCGGCTGGTGTACGAGCAGGACCCGGACCAGGGTGTCGCCAACGCGATCGTCACGTCGGTGCATGACGCCTTCGTCGACTCCTCGGTCTACCCGAAGGCGAGACCGAACGCCCAGGTGAGCGACCTGAAGGCGTCAGGCGGCGGTTCCTTCACCAGTACCGGGACGGTCCAGGCAGGCTCTCCGGCCCTGCTCCCGCTCGTCGGCATCGCACCGAACAAGCTCCCCGGAACCCCCGAGGACGCCAGGACGCCGGCGGCCAACGACGAAATCACCGGCACGGTCTGGCTGGACTTCAAGCTCGGCGGTGGCGGCGAGAAGGGCAAGATCGACCCGGGCGAGAAGGCCCTGAAGGGCGTCAAGGTCGAGGCGGTGAAGGACGGCAGCACAGTCGCCTCCGCGACCACGGGCGCCGACGGCACCTTCACCCTTCCCCAGGAGGCGGACGGAGCCCAACTCCGGCTCCCAGGCTCGAATTTCGCCGCTCCGTACAACGGCATCGACTGGCTCGGCCCAACGCTCGTGACACCGTCCATCATCCTGTCGTACGTCTGGATGTGGGCGGGCTTCGCGATGGTGCTGATCGCCGCGGGGCTCGCGGGTGTCGACCGCAATCTCCTCGAAGCGGCGAGAGTCGACGGCGCGAACGAGTGGCAGGTGTTCAGAAGGGTCACCGTTCCCCTTCTCGCACCGGTCCTGATCGTCGTCCTGGTCACGCTGATGATCAACGTGATGAAGATCTTCGACCTGATCTACATCATCGCGCCGCAGCCCAGCCAGGACGACGCCAACGTGCTCGCCCTGCAGCTGTTCCAGTCCTCCTTCGGCGGCGGCGGCAACTACGGCGTGGGCAGCGCGATCGGCGTCATCCTGCTGCTGCTCGTCCTGCCGATGATGTACGTCAATCTCCGCCGTCTCGGGAAGGAGCGCCAGCGATGACCGCACTCGACACGTCCGTACGCGCCAAGCGCTCCCTCGCCGCCCGGGTGGCTAGCGGGGCGGCCGGCGGAGCACTGCGCGTCTTCCTGTTCCTGGTCGCGCTGTTCTGGCTGGTGCCCGCCTTCGGCCTGCTGGTCTCGTCGTTCCGCGACCCGACCGACATCGCCGCTTCGGGCTGGTGGAAGGTCTTCTCGGCACCCGCCCAGCTGACCACCAAGAGCTACCGGTCGCTCCTGGAGAACGGCGACGTCACCAGCGCCCTCTTCAACACCATCTACATCACGGTCCCGGCGACCCTGCTGGTCGTCATCATCGGCGCGATGGCCGGATACGCCTTCGCATGGATGGACTTCAAGGGCCGCGACTGGTGGTTCATGGCGGTGGTGGCGCTGCTCGTCGTACCCGTACAGGTGGCGCTGATCCCACTCTCCGACCTCTTCGGAAAGATCGGGATCTTCGGCGACATCATCGGTGTCGTCCTCTTCCATGTGGGCTTCGGACTCCCCTTCGCGATCTTCCTGCTGCGCAACTTCTTCGCGGAGATCCCACGTGAACTCCTGGAGGCGGCACGCCTGGACGGCGCGGGAGAGGCCCGGCTGTTCCTGACCGTCGTCCTTCCGCTGGGCGCGCCCGCGATCGCGTCCCTCGGGATCTTCCAGTTCCTGTGGGTGTGGAACGACATGCTGGTCGCCCTGGTGTTCTCGGACTCGAACTCGCAGCCGCTGACGGTCGCCCTACAGCAGCAGGTACGGCAGTTCGGCAGCAACATCGAGGTCCTGGCGCCGGGCGCCTTCATCTCGATGGTGATCCCGCTCGCCGTGTTCTTCGCGTTCCAGCGGCAGTTCGTGTCGGGGGTGATGGCGGGCGCGGTGAAGTAGGTCAAGCAGGTCAAGTAGCGGCAGATTCACCGAGTTGCGGCATCCGGCGTTCCCCCGGATGCCGCAACCGGCGTAACCAGGTCACCCCTTCGGCCGTTCCCGGGCGTAATGCCACGCCGACCCATGGATGTGCCTTGCCCAGGTTCAGTGTCATCGTCCCCGCGTACAAGGTTCAGGCGTACTTGAGCGAATGCCTTGAATCCGTCCTCGGCCAGTCCTACCCGGACCTCGAACTGATCGCGGTGGACGACTGCTCGCCCGACGCCTGCGGGGCGCTCATCGACGAGTTCGCGGCCCGTGACGCCCGCGTACGCCCCGTCCGTCTGCCGGAGAACGTGGGCCCGGGCCGCGCTCGCAACGCGGGCCTGAAGCACGCGAGAGGCGACTACCTGATCTTCCTGGACGGCGACGACACCCTCACTCCGGACGCACTGCGCACCGTCGCCGACCGTCTGAAGGAGGCCTCAGAACCGGACGTCCTGGTCTACGACCACGCACGCACGGACTGGTCGGGCGCGGCCGTCCGCAACCAGCTCGCGCACCAGTTGACGGAGGTGGGCCCGGCCCCCTTCCGACTGGACGACCGGCCGGGCCTGCTCACGGCTCTGCCGGTCGTGTGGAACAAGGCGTACCGCCGGGAGTTCGTCGAGCGCGAGGGCTTCACCTTCCCGCCCGGCAGCTTCGAGGACACGCCCTGGACCTATCCGGTACTGATGTCCGCGGAGACGATCGCCACCCTGGACCGGGTCTGCGTCCACCACCGCAGGCGCCGCCAGGGCAACATCCCCGGCACGAACGGCACTAGCGGCACCCTCGGCACGAGCGGCGTCAGGCACTTCGACATCTTCGAGCAGTACGACCGAGTCTTCGCGTACCTCGACTCGCACCCGGAGCTGGCCCACTGGCGCCCGGTCCTGTTCCGTCGCATGGTCGACCACCTCTCCGCGGTGTTCGTCAGGCGCGACCGGCTACCCCGCGGCTCCCGCGCCGACTTCCTGCGCAAGTCCCGCGCCCACTACCGCCGTTACCGCACACCGGGCGCCCAGGTCCGCGTCGGCGCCCGCCTGCGGCACATTCTGGTCCGCTTCGGCACGCACCGCACGTACCGGCTCCTGTCACTGGCGTCGAGCCTCAACAGGCGCTTCCTGAAGGTCGGTTCAAAGGCGCTCCGCGCGACACACAGCAGCGCCCTCCGACTCCACTACCGCGTCCAGCGGCGCCTCCCCCTGCGCGCCGACCGCGCCGTCTTCTCCAGTCACCGGGGCCGCGGCCACGGCTGCAACCCGGGCGCCCTGGAGTCCGCGTTCCGCGCCTTGGCGCCGCACATCCGCACCACGTGGATCGCGCGCCCCGAGCACCACCACACGATCCCGGCCGCGACGCGCAGGATCCGCCCAGGTTCGGCCGCCTACTGGACGGCCCTTGCACGCTCCAAGTACCTCGTGAACAACGTCGACTTCGACGACAGGCTGGTCAAGCGCCCCGGCCAGATCATGATCCAGACGCAGCACGGCACCCCACTCAAGTACATGGGCCTCGACCTCCAGGACCGCCCGGCGGCAGCCCGCGACACCGACTTTGCCGAGCTGCTGCGGGGCGCCGACAAGTGGGACTACTGCCTGTCCGCCAACCGCCACTCCACCCTCGTCTGGGAGCGCGTGTTCCCGGCCTCGTACACGACCCTTGAGTACGGCCTTCCGCGCAACGACGTGTTCCAGCAGGCGACTTCGGCGGACGTGACCCGCATGCGCGAGTCGCTCGGCATCCCCGAGGGCACGGTCGCCGTCCTGTACGCGCCGACGTACCGCGACTACCGCCGCTCCCAGCGCCGCACCCTCGACCTGGAGCGCGTCTTGCGCCAACTCGGCCCGCGCTTCGTGGTGTTGACCCGCGCCCACCACTCCTACGACGCCCCGCTCACCCATGCTTCGGGCGGCCGCCTCATCGACGTCTCCGACCACCCGAGCATCGAGTCCCTGTGTCTCGCCTCGGACGCGCTGGTCACGGACTACTCGTCCCTGATGTTCGACTACGCGGGCCTCGACCGCCCGATCGTCGTGCACGCCGACGACTGGGAGGCGTACGAGGCGGCCCGTGGCACCTACTTCGACCTGCGCACCTTCCCGCCGGGCGCGGTGGCCCGCAGCGAGGACGAGCTGATCGACATCTTCGCGACGGGGCACTGGCGCGGCTCGCGCTCCACACAGCTCCGGGCCGCGTTCCGTGAGCGCTTCTGCCCGTACGACGACGGGCGCGCCGCCGAGCGAGTCGTACGCCGGGTCGTGCTGGGGGAAGGCGAGACGCCGGTCGTGCCGGCGGCGGACCGGCATCCCGTCCCGTCGGCCGCCGCCGCCCGCCCCGCCGCACCCCTCGCCACCGTGCCGCGGCCCGCCGGCCCCGTGCACGTCCCCGTCACCGAGAACCTCTGAACCGGATCGCCCATGTCCTCCAGCAGGCCCACGCCCAATCGCCCCGTCACCTGGAGGCCGGCCGGGCGACCGGGGCGATGAATCCCCGGAATCCCCACCTCGGCGCCCACTGATGGAGTCGCCGAGCGCACCCAATGAGGTGACGGCCCGCTAGGTGGTCGACGTCGCCGGGAATAGACGACAAATGCCCCAAGCCGTCGCCCAGCCCCGCCCCGCCACCCGGTGAGCGCCGACGTCCTTCTGCGGCGGGCCGTGCGGGGCGCCACCGCCCTGCGCGGGGGCGCTCCCTGGCGCCCGACCCCGTACCAGGTCTTCGGCGGTCTGTTCTGGCTGGTGATGTCGCTCGCGTACTGGCGCGTCCCGCTGTGCTGCGACGCCGGCCAGCACGCGGCGGTCGTCGAACGGCTCAGGGCGAGTCTCCTTCACCCCCTCCACCCGACGGCGGACCTGCCCGGCGCGGGCAGCCCGTACTACTCGCCCTACGCCGTCGCGCAGGGAATCCTCGCCCGGCTGACGGACCTGGGCGGCTGGGCGGTCGTACGACTGGCAGGACCGCTGAACCTGCTGGTCCTGCTGACCGGCCTCGCCCGCTTCGTCCGCGTCCTGGCACCGCGCCGGCCCTGGGCGCCCGTGCTCGCGCTCTTCGCGATGACCCTCCTGTGGGGCACCGAGAGCGCTTGGTGGAGCGGCTCTCTGGGGCTGCTGCCGATGACGGGGAACCTCGGCGATCCGTCCACGTTCGCCATCGGACTGACCTTCTGGGCCTGGGCGTTGACGGGCACGCGCGCGCGAGGGGGCAGCGGGGGCGGCGGTCCGGTCCGGTACGTCGGCCCGAGCGGACTGCGGAGCTTCTCCGGCTACGCGGGAGTCGGCGCCCTGTACGGGCTGATCCTGCTCGTGCACCCGGTCACGGCCCTCGGGGCGGTGCTCGGCGCGGTGGCCGTCGTCGCGGGATGGCAGCGCAGGTGGCAGGCCGCCGTCCTGGGCCGGTGGGCACTGGCAGGGGTGACGGCACTGCTGGTCGCGTACTCCTGGCCGTACTTCGATGCCTTCTCAGAGATCGGGGCCCGCGGCCTGGACGCGACTCATGAGCGGCTGTACGAGGGCATGCCGGGCCACTTCTGGCTGGCGCCGGCCGGGGTGCCCGCGCTGTGGCTGCGGGCCCGGAGGTCCGCACGGGATCCGCTCGTGCTGATGTTCGCGCTGGACTGCGCGGCCGTGGCGTACGGCTGGGTCAGCGGGCACTACGCCTTCGGCGGGATCCTGGGGCTGACGCTGGTTGCGCCGCAGTTCGCGCTCGCGGTGGAGCTGGCGGCGGCG
This sequence comes from Streptomyces sp. NPDC093544, assembly GCF_040683495.1. NCBI lineage: Bacteria > Bacillati > Actinomycetota > Actinomycetes > Kitasatosporales > Streptomycetaceae > Streptomyces > Streptomyces sp. NPDC093544. The sequence goes on from NZ_JBFBEA010000039.1 coordinate 7,704, forward strand.
CGGCCGTGGCCGGTCTGGCGGCGCGGGCTCGGGGCGGTTGCGGCCGCGGGGGCCTGCGTCGGCTTTCTGACCGTGCAGGCCGGGGCCGTCGTACCGCGCTCGCTCGACCCGGTCGGCTTCGAACAGCCGCCGCGCTGGCCGACGTACGCCTGGGCGGCGCGGTACATCCGGCCCGGAGAGGCCGTCATCGCGGACGGGTACTACGCGGTCCGGCTGATCGCGGGCCACGGGGTGGACCTCGCCGCGCCCGCCCTGCCCGACCCCGCCCTCGACGAGGGGGAACGGCAGCGGCGGCTCGCGGCGGTCCGCACCTACCTCGCCCCGTCCTCGACCCGCGCCGAACGCACCGCCGTGGCCCAGCGCTACCACGTGCGCTGGCTGCTGCTGACGCCCCGGCAACGGATGCCCGAGGAGGCGGTGGTGGTGGCGTGGAGCCGGGAGACGGGCGAGGTGCTGGCGCGGGTGGACGGGAGCGCGCGTGCTACTCGATGACGAGCTCGACCGGGATGTTGCCGCGGGTCGCGTTGGAGTAGGGGCAGACCTGGTGGGCCTGCTCGACCAGCTTGCGGCCGGTGGCCTCGTCCACGGTCTCGGGCAGCTCGATGCGGAGCGTGACCTTCAGGGCGAAGCCCTCGCCCTGCTTGCCGATGCCGACCTCACCGGTCACGGCGGCCTCGGAGACGTCGACCTTCGCGGTGCGGCCTACGACGGCCAGCGCGCTGGCGAAACAGGCGGCGTAGCCGGCGGCGAAGAGCTGCTCGGGGTTGGTGCCCTGGCCGTTGCCGCCCATCTCCGCCGGAATGCCCAGCTGGAGGTCGAGCTTGCCGTCGGAGCTGACGGCACGGCCGTCGCGGCCGTGGGTGGCGGTGGCGACGGCGGTGTAGATCGCGTCCATGGGGACCATCCCTGTCAAGTCGGTGTCTTAAATGCATTGAATGTACTGAATGCCTTGCCTGGGCGGCCGGTCCGGCCGCCTCGCATCGCCAATTAGAGCACGCAATTCAATTGTGCACAACTGAATGGCGAGCAGCAGCTACCCTGGACCCATGACCGCCACCCCGACGCCGACCCCGAGTCCGCCGGCCCCGAGACCTCAGGGCCCGCCCGACGGGGACTTCCTGCGTCTCGACAACCAGATCTGCTTCTCCCTGAACGCCGCGTCGCGCGCCTTCGGCGCCGTCTACCGCGTACTCCTCAAGGACCTCGGGCTCACCTATCCGCAGTACCTGGTGATGCTGGTGCTGTGGGAGCGGGGCGAGCTGCCCGTGAAGAAGGTCGGCGAGCACCTGCGGCTCGACTCCGGGACGCTGTCGCCGCTGCTGAAGCGGCTGGAGACGGCCGGTCTCCTGCGCCGTGAGCGCAGCGCCCGCGACGAGCGTTCCGTGCACGTCCACCTCACCGACGAGGGCGTCGCCCTGCGCGAGCGCGCGCTGGTCGTGCCGCGCCGGATCGCCGCCGCGACGGGCGCGAGCCTGGAGGAGATCCAAGAGCTCCGGACCCGCCTCGACCACCTGACGGCGGCCCTGGACGCGGCGGCACTGGAGGAGACCGCGGGCGGCAACGCTCTTTAGTCGGCTTGGTCGGCTGCCCAGTTCATGAACGGATACGGTGGCCGGCGCACGTACAGCCGCAGGGTCACGCCCTTGCGTGCGACCTCCTGCCGCGGTACGAACTGCTCCCCGACCACGGTGAGTTTGACCCGCTCGGTCGCGCTCCCCGGATACCAGGCAGGCCGTAGCGCGAACGGCTCCGCGACCACCCACACCCGGTCGAGGCGGTCGAGCCGTCGCCGCAGTTCACCCGGGTCCGTCTCCTGCCCGTACAGGGTCCCGGACACCGGCCCGGGCTCCCTGAGCGCGATGTCCCGCACCCCGCGGAAGCCGTTCGGATACGCCAGCGCCGAGCGCCGCACGATCGACGGCAGGAACAGCACCGGGTCACCGGGCCGCAGTTCCCGCCCGGCGACGGCGGAGACGGCGGCGAGGTTGTCGGGGCGGCGGTCGGGAGTGCGGTCCTGTCTAAGGACGGGGAGCTGCCAGACGAAGACGAGGGCGATGGCGAGGACGCCGGTGAGGGTGCTGACGGCCAGCCTCGGCGCCATCTGCACCAGGCGTTCGGCTCCGGCCGCGGCCAGCAGCGGGGCCCCGGCGAGGGCGTACAGCACATAGCGCTCGTCGTACAGCGGCCAGAAACGGGACACGGTCATCAGTACGGCGGGCGGGACGACCATCAGGGGCAGGGCGACCGCCCGGAGCGTCAGCTCGCCCCGCCGCTCGCCCTTCCGCGCCCCTCGCCGCTCACCCTTCCGCGGGAGCGGGAAACGCAGGGCCAGCACGATGAGGACCAGGTACGGCACAAGAACCAGCTGGGCCGGCCCCGCGAACGCCCGCAGCAGATGGTCCACACTGTCGAGCCCGGGCACCGACAGCCACGCGACCTGCGCGGACTGCCCCTCGGAGACCAGGGCGAGCGGCAGCAGCACCAGCACCGCGGCGCCGGCCGCCAGCCCCCACCCGCGCCACACCCGCCGGGGCACCCGCGCGAGCGCCAGGGTCACCGCGTGCGCGAGCAGCACCAGCACCGCGAACTCGTGCAGCAGGCACGTGACGGCGACCGTGACGCCGTACGCCCACCAGGTTCCCGTCCGCACAGCCCGCACCAGCAGCAGCGTCGCCGCCGCGACACCGGCCGCGACCAGCGCGTAGGACCGTCCCTCCTGCGCGAAGTGCCCGGCCATGGGCGTGACGGCGTACAACAGGCCCGCCCACAGGCCGACCCGCGGGCGGCCGAGCTGGACGCCGAGGGCGGCGACGAGGCCCGCGGTCGCCGCGGCCCCGCAGACCGAGGGGAGCCGGAGGGCGACCTCGCCGGGGTGCGGGACGAGGACGACGTGCATGAGGAGGTAATACAGGCCGTGCACCGCGTCCACGCTGTGCAGCAGCTGCCAGATCTGCGGGACCGAGCGCCGCGCGACCTGGAACGTGACGGCCTCGTCGCGCCACATGCCGCCGCGGTCGAGGCCCCAGAGCCCGATCGCGAGCATGACGGTCACGGGCACGAGCACCGCCACGACCTCGGTGCGTCCGATCCCCGACCGCCTCGCCAACGAGCTCACCATGAGCAAGATCTTGTGCGATTAAACAACCTTTGAGCGGTATTGGCGGCGTATCAACCCTTTTGACCCATCCATGCGGCTTACCATCCGGCCGTGATGAGCACCTTGACGATCACCTTGACGAAACACCGCGGCCCGCTCCTCCTCGGCGCCGCCTGGCTCGCCACCCGCGCCCTGATGCTGTGGCTGCTCGCCCACGACCACCTCCGTCTGCTCGGCCGAGGCGGGGTCTCACGCGAGGTCAGCAGCCTGTACTTCCGCTGGTACGGCGTGCTGTCCCACGGCGCCTTTCCGGCGGACGACCGGCTGTGGCAGTACCCGCCGGGCGCCGGCCCCGTGCTGCTCGCGCCGGCACTGCTGCCGGCCCTGACGTACTTCACGGCCTTCGTGGCGTTCACGCTCGCCTCGGACGCCGTGATCACGATCGCGCTCACGCGCGCGGGCACCCGCCCCGGCCGCACTTTGGCCGGCGCGGCGCTGTGGATCGCGGCGCTCCCTCTCCTCCTGCACCTGCCACTCGTTCGCTACGACGTCCAGGTCACGGCACTCGCCGTCATCTCTCTGTTGACGTTGTCGCGCTCCACGCGCGCGTGCGGCGCGTTCGCCGCGCTGGGGGCGCTGGTGAAGGTCTGGCCCGCACTGGCGCTCATCGGCACACCGAAAGGCCGTACTACACGGCAGGCCTGGACATCGGCGGTGGTCACGGCGGCGGCCATGCTCCTGGTGCTGGTCGCCGCGTTCAGCAACCCCTTCGGCTTCCTGCGCCAGCAGGGTGGCCGTGGCGTGCAGATCGAGTCGCTCGGCGGCACGGTCCTCGGCTTCGCGCGCCACGCCGGGTGGCCGGGCAGAACGCGCTACCAGTACGGCGCGATGGAGTTCGTGGGCCCCTACGTCTCCTCCGTCGCGGCCGCCTTCCTCGCCCTCACCGTCGCCTCCTTCGGGCTCCTGCTGCTGTGGCGGGTGCGCGCGCGGCACTGGACGGCGGCGACTCCGTACGACGCAGCCCTCGCCGCCGTACTGCTCTTCACCGTGACGAGCCGGGTGATCAGCCCCCAGTACATGGTGTGGCTGCTCGGCCTGTCCGCCGTGTGCCTGACCTCACGGCACACCACCCAGCGCCCGGTGGCGGCACTGATCGTGGCGGCGACGGCGGTCAGCTCCGTCGTGTACCCCGTCATGTACGTGGAGGTCATCAACAGCACGTGGACGGGCTGCCTGCTGATGCTCGTACGCAACGGTCTGCTGGCGTCTGCCGCGGCGCTGTCCTTCACGCGGCTGTGGCGGTCGGGCTCGACTGTGGTCCTTGGGACCACGTCGGACGTGTCCTACCGGAACCCGCTCCCCGTTCCCGCCGTCTCGAGAGTCAGGCGCTGAAGGCGCCTGATTCACTGATACGCGACCGCGGGACACGGGCGGGAGCACGGGTTCACGGGCCCACCGGACTCACCGGACTCACCGGGCTCACTCACGAGGGGACGGCCGCACATGACCTGGCTGATCACCGGCGGCGCCGGCTACATCGGGGCGCATGTCGTCCGCGCGATGCTCGACGCGGGCGAACAGGCCGTGGTCTACGACGACTTGTCCACCGGCATCGAGGAGCGGGTGCCCTCCGGTGTCCCGCTGGTGGTCGGCTCGACGCTGGATGCCGAACTGCTGGCCCGCACGATCGAGGAGAACTCCGTCACCGGCGTCGTACATCTGGCGGCGAAGAAGCAGGTCGGCGAGTCGGTGGACCTCCCCCTGCACTACTACCGGGAGAACGTCGAGGGTATGCGGGTGCTGCTGGAGGCGGTGACCGCCGCGTCCGTCGCCTCCTTCGTCTTCTCCTCCTCGGCGGCGGTGTACGGCATGCCCGACGTCGATCTGGTGACGGAGGAGACTCCGTGTGCGCCGATGAGCCCGTACGGCGAGACGAAACTGGCGGGCGAGTGGCTGGTCCGCGCGACGGGCCGCGCCACCGGCCTGTCCACCGCGTCCCTCCGCTACTTCAACGTGGCGGGCGCCGCGACGCCCGAACTCGCGGACGTCGGCGTCTTCAACCTCGTCCCCATGATCTTCGAGAAGCTCACCGAGGACGCGCCGCCGCGCGTCTTCGGCGACGACTACCCCACCCCCGACGGGACCTGCGTCCGCGACTACATCCACGTGGTGGACCTGGCCGAGGCGCATGTGGCGACGGCCCGCGCCCTGCAAGCGTCCCCCGGGACGGACCTGACCCTCAACATCGGCCGCGGGGAAGGCGTTTCGGTCCGCGAGATGATCGACCTCGTCAACGCGGTCACCGGCTACGACCGCCCTCCGGTGACCACTCCCCGCCGCCCCGGCGACCCGGCCCGCGTGGTGGCCTCGGCCGACCGCATCGCCGTGGAACTGGACTGGAAGGCGAAGTACGACGTCCAGGACATGATCACGTCGGCGTGGGCGGGGTGGGTGCGGCTGCATCCGGGGGCGGCGCGGGACTAGGACCTGTCCGGCCGATACCGGCCGTGGAGCCGGCGGGGAGAGCCCGACAGGTCCTGGTGCTCCAGCGGCACTTCGGCCACGTCGCACGGCAGTTGACCCTGCCGGAGCCCCGTAGCACTCCAGCCGTGACAGCGGCCGGGCCCGCCCATGAGACGCGTTGGTCAGCGGGAAATCGAAGCACGCATACTCGGACTCACTTTTTGTACCACCGCACCTTGAGGGACTTGTTCATGGCGGAGTGCGAGGAAACCCGGTCGGATCTGATGGCCGGGCAGCTGGGAATTTGGCACGCCCAACAGCTCGCGCCCGACGACCCTCGCTACAACATCGGCGAGTACTTCGAGTTCCGGGGCCCGTTGGATCCCACCGCGTTCGAGGAAGCACTGCGGAGGGGGCTGCGCGAGGTCGACGCGTTCCATCTGCGGTTCGGTAGTGACGGCGCGGACGTGTGGCAGGTCGTGGGGGACCGCGACGACTGGACAGTGCGCCGGGTGGACGTCAGCGCCGAGGCCGATCCACGTGCGGCGGCGGAGGAGTGGATGCGGGCCGACATGGGCTGCTCAACGGATCTCCGGGAGGGTCCGCTGTTCACCACGGCGCTCATCACCGTCGGCGCCGGCCACTATCTCTGCTACCAGCGGTGCCACCACATCGCCGTCGACGGGTTCAGCGGCTCGGTCATCCTGGGACGCGTCGCACAGGTCTACGACGCGTTGACGACCGGCGGCGACCCGGACGAGGGGCGGCTGGCGCCGGTTTCCGTCCTGTTCGAGGACGAAGCGGCCTACCGCGCGTCGGCTGACCACGCCGCGGACGAGGCGTACTGGCGGGAGACACTCGCGCAGCCGCCCGCGCCGCTCGATTTCGGGGGACGCGGCACCGCGGGTGCCCGCTCGCGGGCAACGGTGCGTGCGACACACCAGATCGGTCCGGCCGGGACGGAGGCGCTGCGCGAGGCGGCCCGGGAACTGCGGACGAGCCTGTCCGGCCTGGTCATCGCCGCCTCGACGGTGTACGCGCACCGCGTCACGGGGGCGGAGGACTTTCTTGTGGGCATCCCCGTGCTCGGCCGTTCGGGGTCCCGGCGGCTCCGAATACCCGGCATGACCTCGAACGTCCTTCCCGTTCGCTGCCGCGTGCGGGCCGGCATGTCGCTGGGCGAGGTGGCGGCGGAGGTCACGGCGTCGGTGCGGCGCGGGCTGCGGCACCAGCGGTACCGCTACGAGGACATACTCCGCGACCTGAGGCTCGTCGAGCGGGGCGCTCTTGCCGACTTCCGCGTCAACGTGATGTCGTTCGACCACTCGGCGACGTCCTTCGGCGGGTGTGCGGTCAGCGGCCGGAACCTGTCGAACGGGCCGGTGGAGGACGTGTCGCTCGCCGTGTACGACAGGCGAGGCGGTGACGGCATGGAGATCGTCGTCGACGCCGCCGCCGACAGGTACGACGCGCACGACGTCGCTGAGCACACGGACAGATTCCGGCGCGTGCTCGACTGGGCGGTCCGGTCCGGGGCCGCCGCGACGGTGGGCGACGCCGAGCTGCTCGGCGACACCGAACGTGACCGCGTCCTGGCCCTGGGCAGCCGTCCGGCGCCGCCGGCGTCCGGAACGTCGCTGCCGCAGCTGTTCGAGGCGCAGGTGGCACGCGCTCCGGGAGCGACGGCACTGACGTACGGCGCGGAGTCGCTGTCGTACGGCACGAAGTCGCCGACGCACGACGCCAAGTCGCTGACGTACGGCACGAAGTCGCCGACGCACGGCACCAAGTCGCTGACGTACGGAGAGCTGAACGCGCGGGCCAACCGGCTCGCCCGCCTGCTGCGGTCCCGGGGCGCAGGGCCGGACACGCGTGTGGCCGTGGTGCTGGAGCGTTCCGCCGGGCTGGTGGTGGCGATCCTGGCGACACTGAAGGTCGGTGCGGCCTACGTCCCGGTCGATCCCGGCTATCCGCAGGAGCGCATCGCCTCCTTGCTGGAGGACTCCACGCCCCTGCTGGCGGTGACCGACACCGCGTCCGCCGGTGCGATATCGGGCGGGGTGCCCGTCGTGGTGTCGGACGAGCCGGGGACGGCCGAGCAGTTGGCGGGGCTGAGCGGGGCGAACCTCACGCGGGGCGTGGACGCGCGACAGCCGGCCTACGTGATCTTCACGTCCGGTTCGACGGGGCGGCCGAAGGGGGTCGCCGTGACGCACGGCAGCGTCGTGAGTCTGCTCGCGGCGACGCGTGAGCGCTTCGCGTTCGGCCCGCAGGACGTGTGGACGCTGTTCCACTCGTTCGCCTTCGACTTCTCCGTGTGGGAGCTGTGGGGAGCACTGCTGCACGGCGGCCGGCTCGTCGTCGTGCCGTTCTCGGTCTCGCGTTCGCCGGCGCGGTTCCTCGCGTTGCTGGTGCGCGAGCGGATCACGGTGCTGAATCAAACCCCCTCAGCCTTCTACCAGTTGGTGCGCGCCGACGAACAGGCACCGCAGCTGTCCGCACGGCTGGCGCTGCGCACGGTGGTCCTCGGCGGCGAGGCACTGGACCATGCGCGTCTCCAGGGGTGGTTCGCACGGCACGGCGCCCAGTCGCCGCGCCTGGTGAACATGTACGGGATCACCGAGACGACGGTCCACGCGAGCTGCCAGGAGCTGCCTGTGGAGTCCGGCTCGGCGCGGGCGTCGAGCGTGATCGGGCCGCCGTTGCCGGGCCTGGACGCGTACGTGCTTGACGCCCGGCTGCGTCCGGTGCCGGTGGGCGTGGCGGGCGACCTCCATCTGGCGGGTGCCCAGCTCGCGCGCGGTTACCTGGGGCGCCCCGGTCTGACGGCGGAGCGGTTCGTCGCCTGTCCGTTCGGGGAACCGGGCAGGCGCATGTACCGGACCGGGGACGTCGTCCGGTGGAACCGTGAGGGGCGCCTTGAATACCTCGGGCGCTCCGACTCGCAGGTCAAGGTGCGGGGTTTCCGGATCGAGCCGGGCGAGGTGGAGGCGCGGCTCGCCGCCCATCCCGGGGTCGGCGAGGCCGCCGTCGTGGTACGCGAGGACTCCCCTGGCGACCTGCGTCTCGTCGGCTACCTGACGTCGGCCGGCGGTCTCGACGCCGGTGAGCTGCGGCCGTGGGTGGCGGCGGCGTTGCCCGCGCACATGGTGCCCGCTGCCTTCGTGGAGCTGCCCGCCCTCCCCCTCACGGTGAACGGAAAGCTCGACCGGGCGGCGCTGCCGGCTCCCGATTACGCGGCGGCCCGCGAGGACGCGCGCCGGGAGGCGTCCACGCCGGACGAGGAACTGCTGTGCACGACGTTCGCGCGGGTTCTCGGCGTCGGCCGGGTGGGCGTCGACGACAACTTCTTCGAGCTGGGCGGCCATTCCCTGCTGGTGGTGCAGCTGGTGGAGGCGTTGCGCGTCCAGGGGATACGGCTGGACGTCCGCGCCGTGTTCTCGGCACCGACCGCGGCCGGCCTCGCCCTGACGCTCGGCGCGCAGATCGCCGGGACAGAGGAGACAGAGATACCGCCGAACCTGCTGACGCCCGGGACCGGGGCGATCACCCCGGAAATGCTGCCGTTGGTCGAACTGACCCAGGGGGAGATCGACCAGGTGCTGACCACCGTCCCGGAGGGGGCGTTGGGCGTGCAGGACATCTATCCGCTGACCTCCCTCCAGGAGGGCATGCTCTTCCACCATGTCCTGGCGCAGGAGGGCGACCCGTATGTGATCTCCGGGCTGCTGGCCGTCGACTCGCGGGCGAGGCTCGACGCGTTCCTCGACGGACTGCACAAGGCCGTCGAGCGTCACGACGTCCTACGGACCGCGGTGGTGTGGCGGGGACTTCCGCTGCCGGTCCAGGTGGTACGGCGGCGCGAGGAGCTGCCGGTCCGGTGGCTCGGGCCGGGCTCGGCCGCGGACCTGGCGAGCGCGGTCGACGCGCGCCGGTACCGGATGGATCTCGAAGCGGCACCGCTGCTGCGGGTCTCCACCATGTTCGACGCGGAACACGGGCGCTGGCTCGTCTCGCTCCTGCTGCATCACCTGGTGGACGACAACACGTCGCTGCAGTTGCTGCTCGCCGAGATCGGCGCGCACATGGCGGGCGCCGGCGGGCGGCTGCCGGACCCCGTGCCGTACCGCACGGTGGTCGCGCGGTCGGTCCTCGACGCGGAAGAGGCGGAGCACGACGGGTTCTTCCGGCGGATGCTGGACGGGGTGGCCGGACCGACGGCGCCGTTCGGCGTTCTGGACGTACGGGGGAACGGCCTCGGCGTCGACGAGGCACGGACCTGGCTCGACACGGAGCTGGCCGCGCGCGTACGGCGGACTGCGCGAGCAGCGGGAGTGTCGTCGGCGACGCTGTTCCACGTCGCTTGGGGACGGGCGCTGGCACGCACCACCGGCCAGGACGACGCGGTGTTCGGCACGGTGCTGTTCGGGCGAGGTGGCGCGGACGCGCAGCGAGGGATCGGCGCCTTCATCAACACGCTGCCGGTCCGGGTGGCGGCGGGCGCGCCAGACGTCGCTGGGTGCGTGCGAAGTACGCACCGGCTCCTGGCCGAGCTCATGCGCCACGAACACGCCTCGCTGGCACGGGCGCAGCGGTGCGCCGCGGTGGACGCCGGACTGCCGCTGTTCACGACCGTCCTCAACTACCGGCACGCCACATCCGTCGTGCTGGAACCGGGGGTGACGGAGATAGTGCCGGGCGTCACGCTCCTGGCGGGCGAGGAGCGGACGAACTACCCGGTTTTCCTGTCGGTCGACGACTCCGCGGACGGCTTCCTGCTCGTCGCACAGGCGCTGCCGTCGATCGGCACCGACTGGGTGTGCACCGCGCTGGTCGAAGCCCTGCACCAAGTGGTCTCGGCGCTGGAGTCCCCACAGGATTCGCCGATACGGGATCACGCTCTGCCGGCGACCACCGCGACCACGGCGCCCGCCCTCCCGTCCTTGCCCGCCCCACGTACCGGCCGGATGCCCTCGGCAGGCTCGGAGGCGGTCCTGTCCAAACTGTTCGCCGAGATACTCGACGTACCCTCCATCGGCGCCGACGACGACTTCTTCGCACTGGGCGGGCATTCGCTGCTCGCCCTGCGGCTGACCGGCAGGGTACGGGCCGTGCTGGATGTCGAGCTTCCGGTGCGCGCGCTGTTCGAGAACCCGACCGTCGCCCTGCTCGCCCGCCGACTCGACCTCGCTTCGGAACAGCCGCCAAAAACCAGTCTCCTGACCAGCGAGGACACCGAACCGCCGCCGGACAGGCCCTAGACGCTCACTGCCCCGCTCAGCTGGGGGAAGGTGACGCCGGTCAGTTCCTCGGAGGCCGTCCACAGGCGGACGGCGGACTCCGGGTCGCTGGCCGCGGCCGACCGGCCGACGAGCGTCGGCCCGCCGCGCAGCTCGGCGAACCCGTCCGGTCCGACGTAACTGGCGCCAGGCAGATCCTGGGTGGCGGCGTACAGCGTGGGCAGGGCGCCGGCCGTGTTGTCCTGGGCGATGACCCGGTTGCCCACCGCCATGAAGGCGCGCCGCGCGATGCTCGCGTCGTGACCCTGGAGGTTGGTGGCGGCCCAGCCGGGGTGCGCGGCGAGGGCCCGTACGGACGATCCCTCGGCGGCCAGTCGGCTCTGGAGTTCCAGGGTGAACAGCAGGTTGGCGAGCTTGGACTGGCTGTAGGCGGCCATGGGTGAGTACTCGCCGGTCAGATTCAGATTGTCGAAGCGCATGTAGTTGCTGCTGGGGATCTTGTGGGCGCCGGACGCCACGGTGACCACGCGGTCGGTGACGTACGGCAGCAGCAGGTTCGTCAGGGCGAAGTGCCCCAGGTGGTTCGTCCCGAACTGCATCTCGAAGCCGTCCTTGGTACTGGCCTCGGGGATGTTCATCACGCCCGCGTTGTTGATCAGCAGGTCCAGGCTTCCCTGCCACGACTCGGCGAACTCCCGCACGGAGGCGAGGTCCGCGAGGTCGAGGCGGCGCACCTCGACGGTGCCCTTGGCGCCCTGGACGGTACGGGCGGCGGCCTCGCCACGCTTCAGGTCCCGTACGGCGAGCACGACGTGTGCGCCCGCCTTGGCCAGGATGTCGACGGTGGCGATACCGAGCCCGCTGTTGGCGCCGGTCACGACGACGGTACGGCCGCTCTGGTCAACGAGGTCGCTTGCGTTCCACTTCTGCTTCGTAGCCATGGACAAGAATGTAGGCGCCGACAACAATGCTGTCAATGCCTACAATGATGTCGGCGCCAACAATGGTGACGGCGACAACAATGTAGCCATCGGTCACATGGCCATTACACTGAGGGCCATGCAGACTCGGAAGACCCGCCGCTACCACCACGGAGACCTGCGCGCCGCGCTGCTGATCCGCGCCGAGGAGACGCTCAGGGAGAAGGGCCCGGCCGCCCTGTCCCTGCGCGAACTGGCCCGCGAACTGTGCGTCAGCCACGCCGCGCCGAGCCGTCACTTCAAGGACAAGCAGGCACTCCTTGACGCGCTGGCGCAGGTCGGTTTCGAGCGCATGGCCGAGGCGCTGGCGGCGTCACAGGCGACGGTGGAAGAGACCTTCGCCGACCGCATCGGCGCCCTGGCCCGCGCCTACGTCGGTTTCGCCGCCTCCAACGCGGAACTCCTGGATCTCATGTTCTCGATCAAGCACGACCCGGCGGCCTCCGAGGCCCTGGTGCGGGCCTCCCAGAGCATGTCCGTACTGGCCATCCGTCTCATAGAGGAGGGCCAGCGCCGGGGCGAGGTCCGCGCAGGCCCCGTCGACAGCGTCGCCGTCCCCCTCTTCACCACCCTCCACGGCTTCGCCAGCCTCGCCGTGAGCGGCACCCTCTCCACCGAGTCGACGGACTCGGACCTGGAAAACGTCATCGCCTACACCCTCAGAGGCTGCGCCCCGGACACCCCCCAGCCGGACGAACACCCCTGTACGCTCCCTCAGTGACCACCGCCCGCGCCATCGGCGCGATCCTCGGCTCCGCAGTGGGCGACGCCCTCGGCGCCCCCTTCGAGTTCGGTCCCGAAGGCGCGTTCACGGAACGCTTCCCCACCCCCGGTCACGGCGGGGAGATGTGCGGAGGCGGTGGCTGGGATCCGGGCGAGGCCACCGACGACACGCAGATGGCGGTCCTGGTCGGCGAGTCACTCATCGACCACGCCGGCCTCGAACTCCCGGACATCTTCAGCCGGTTCCGGCGATGGGCGGCAGCCGACCCCAAGGACATCGGCCTGCAGACGGAGGCGGTCCTCACGAGCGAAGACCCCTGGGACCTGGCCGCCGCGATCCACTTCCAGGAGAACCAACGAGCGGCGGGAAACGGCTCCTTGATGCGGGCGGCCACCTCAGCCGTGTACTTCGCCCCACACGGCCGTAGCGCCACCATGGCCGCCGCCCGCCGCATCGCCGCCCTCACCCACGGCGACCGGGCGGCCTGGGAAGGCACCGCGATCCTCCACGAGTTGATCCGGGTCGCGCTGGAGGGCCACGACCCCCTCACCGCGATCCCGGAAACCCTCACCGCCACCCACCCGGACCACCGGCCCCGCTATGCCACCGCCCTCGCCCCCGACTGGCACCCCGACCAGGCAACCGAGTTCAACGGAGCGGTGTGGCCCTGCCTCGGCTCCGCCGTGTGGGCTCTGCGGACGACAGGGTCGTACGAGGATGCCGTGCGCGCCGCGATCGACCTCGGCGGCGACACGGACACCGTCGCGGCGGTGACGGGCGCCCTGGCAGGAGCCGTATACGGGGCGGATGCCATTCCGGCCCGCTGGACCGAGCCCCTGCACGTACCTCTGCCGGGCTCCGGCGGACGGATACTCCACGCGGCGGAACTCACCGCCCTGGCAAGCAAGTTGGCGAGCCGAAGCCCTGAGCGAACAGCCCCCCGCGCCCCCGTGCGTCGTCCCTAGCATCGGCGACATGGGAGCAGACACGACAGGCGGGACCACGAGGGCGACGTACGACGAACACGCCGACTGGTACAACGACTTCATGTCGGCCGCCGGGCCCGGCGAGTACATCCGGCGGGTGCACGCCGTACTTGAGGATCTGCTGGGCCCCGGCGAGGGGACATGCCTGGACGTCTGCTGCGGAACGGGCGCCCACGCGCCCGCCTTGGCGGGGCTGGGGTGGACACCCGTGGGTGTGGATCTGTCGGGCGGTCAACTCCGCCACGCGGTGGGCCGGTTGCCCGTGGCCAGAGCGGACGCGACGGCGCTCCCGTTCGCGGACGCCTCCCTGCCCGCCGCCGCCTGCGTCCTGGCCCACACCGACGTACCCGACTACGCGGCCGTCCTCCGCGAGATCGCCCGCGTCCTGCGCCCCGGCGGCCGCTTCACACACCTGGGCGTACACCCCTGCTACATCGGCGCGTTCGCCGACTGGAGCGACCGGCCGAGGATCGTCGTCGACGAACGGTACGAAGACCGCTCCCGCACCTTCGACGCGTGGAACCCCGCGGGGGTCCGCGCCCGCGTCGGCGCCTGGCACCTCCCGCTCGCGGACCTGCTCAACGCCACCACGGCGGCCGGCCTACGGGTGGTGCGCACCGCCGAGGCCGGTCCCGGCGGGATCCCGGACCTGTTCGGGTTCGTTGCCGTGAAGAGCTAGGTCCCAGGCCGAGACAGGCGACGGCGCCGGCCCTCACAACGCCTTGAGCGCCGCCGCCGTGGCCCGGGCCAGGCTCGCCAGATAGCCCTTGGGCAGCTTGGGGCTGCGCACCACCACCGCCCGCCAGTACAGCGGCCCGGACATCAGGTCGAGCGCGAGGTCGAGGCTGATTCCCTCGCGGACCTCTCCCCGCGCGGCGGCCGCCGCGACGATCCCGTTCGTGACGCCCTGCTGGCCCTCACGCAGGGCCTTCTGCATGGCGTCGGCGATCTCGGGGTTGCGGGCCGCCTCGGCCTGGAGGTCGGGGATGATCTGGCCGGCGACCGGGTGGCGCAGCGCGCGGGACGTGACCTCGTACAGCAGCCGCAGGTCGCCCTCCAGGGAGCCCGTGTCCGGCGCGGGCAGGCCCTGGACCGCGACGGCCGAGACCAGGTCGAGGACGAGGTGGAGTTTCGAGCGCCAGCGCCGGTACACCGCCGTCTTGCCGACGCCCGCGCGACGGGCGATGCCCTCGATGGACATCCGGGCGTAGCCGACGGCCGCGAGCTCCTCGAAGACGGCGGCGCGGATGGCTTCGGTCACATCCTCCCGCAGAACGGCAGCGCCCGCGGGAGCCCGGCGGCGCGGGGTCTTCCCCGAAGCAGCCCCGGTCCCGCCGCCGGTCCCGCCGCCGGTCCCGGCCCTGGCCCGGGTCACGGTGCCGGTCACGGTCCCGGTGGCGTCGGCGTTCGTCGTCATGCGTTCCAGCATAGGGCGTGACGACGGAACGGTTGCGTTCCGACGTGGAAAAGGCCTAGGCTCGCGTTGCGACGATACGGTCCCGTCCCGACGTAAGAAGACGGCAAAGACGATGCAAGAACCAGGTCAAGGACGGACCGGAGTTCGCCTCGCACCCCACACCCCCCGAGCGAAAGCAGCGGATGTGAGCCAGGTCCTCGACACACCGCCCCCGGTGTCGGCCTCCCCCGCCGACAAGACAGCCGGCCGGCCCGCCGACGAGAGCGCCGAGGCGCTCGCCGCCCGGTACGGCCTCACTGTCAGCGGCGCCCGCCCCTCCCTGCCCGAGTACATCCGCGAGCTGTGGGCACGGCGCCACTTCATCACCGCCTTCGCCACCGCCAGGCTCACCGCCCAGTACAGCCAGGCGAAGCTCGGCCAGATCTGGCAGGTGGCGACCCCGCTGCTGAACGCGGCGGTCTACTACTTCATCTTCGGCATCCTGATGGGCACCAGTAAGGGGATCCCCGACTACATCCCGTTCCTGGTCACCGGCGTCTTCGTGTGGACCTTCACACAGAGCTCGATCATGGCGGGGACGCGGGCCATCTCCGGCAGCATCGGGCTCGTACGGGCCCTGCACTTCCCGCGGGCCGCGCTGCCTGTGTCGTACTGCCTCCAGCAGCTCCAGCAGCTGCTGTTCTCGATGTGCGCGCTGGTCGTGATCCTGCTCGCCTTCGGCGTGCCGGTCAGCACGTCCTGGCTGCTCGTCATCCCCGCCCTCACGCTCCAGTTCATCTTCAACGCGGGCGTCGCGATGATCATGGCCCGGATGGGCGCGAAGTTCCCCGACATCTCGCAGCTCATGCCGTTCCTGCTGCGCACCTGGATGTACATCTCAGGTGTCATGTGGAGCATCGAGCACGTCCTGAGGAACCAGGACCTGCCCGGCTGGGTCCTGGTCGCGCTGCAGTCCAACCCCGCCGCCGTCTACATCGACCTGATGCGGTTCTCGCTGATCGACAGCTTCCATGCCAGCCAGCTGCCGCCGCACGTGTGGGCGGTCGCGACGGGCTGGGCCCTGCTCGCCGGCGTGGGCGGGTTCCTGTACTTCTGGAAGGCTGAGGAGACGTACGGCCGTGGCTGACATCATCACGAAGAGCAACCCCGAGAGCGCCCCCGTCGACACCCCCGGCGAGCTGGTCCCCACCGTCATCGTCGACCACGTGGACATCGTCTACCGCGTCAACGGCACCGGCGGCGGCCGCGGTTCCGCCACCGCCGCGCTCAACCGCATCCTGCACCGCGGCAAGACCGAGAAGGCCTCCGGCGTCCGCAAGGTGCACGCCGTCAAGAACGTCTCCTTCACGGCGTACCGGGGCGAGGCCATCGGCCTGATCGGCACCAACGGCTCGGGCAAGTCCACGCTGCTCAAGGCATGCGCGGGCCTCCTCCCGGTGGAGAACGGCAAGATCTACACCGACGGCCAGCCCTCGCTGCTCGGCGTCAACGCGGCCCTGATGGGCGACCTCACCGGCGAGCGCAATGTCTACCTCGGCGGCCTCGCGATGGGCATGTCCAAGGAGCAGGTGCGCGAGCGCTACCAGGAGATCGTCGACTTCTCCGGCATCAACGAGAAGGGCGACTTCATCACGCTGCCCATGCGGACGTACTCCTCCGGCATGTCGGCTCGTCTCCGGTTCTCCATCGCCGCCGCCAAGGACCACGACGTCCTGATGATCGACGAGGCCCTCGCGACGGGGGATCGCTCCTTCCAGAAGCGCTCTGAGGCACGCATCCGGGAGCTGCGGAAGACCGCGGGCACCGTCTTTCTCGTGAGCCACAACAACAAGTCGATCCGGGATACGTGTGACCGGGTGCTGTGGCTGGAGCGCGGTGAGCTCCGCCTGGACGGGCCGACGGAGGATGTGCTCAAGGAGTACGAGAAGTTCACGGGGAAGTAGAGCCCCCCGCGCGCTCGAACAAGAAGACAGGGGCGCCCCTGTCTTCTGCGCATCACGTACGGCTACGAATGCGTCCGCAGCAACGTCCGCATCGTCCGCATGGCCACCGACAGATTCGCCAGGTCGAACGAGTCCGAGCTGCGGATCTCCTCCAGGGTCGCGCGGGCCCGGGTGAGGATCGCCGCGTTCTTCTCGTCCCAGGCCTTGAAGCGCTGCTCGGGGGTCGAGGTGCCGTTGCCCACGGTCAGTACGTCGGCGGTGAGGGCCGCGTGGGCCGCGTACAGGTCCTCGCGGATGGAGGCGCGGGCCATGGACTGCCAGCGGTCGGCGCGCGGGAGCTCGATGATCCGGTCCATGAGCTGGGTGATGCCGAGACGGTCACCGAGGTCGTAGTAGACCTCGGCGACGGCCATCGGGTCCTTGCCTGTGCGGTCGGCCACCGCGACGATGTCCAGCGTCGGGAAGGCGGAGGAGAACCCGGCCACGCGGGTGGCCAGTCCGTCCGGGACGCCGGCGCCCGTCAGCTCGTCGTAGATCTGCTGGTACCACTCCGAGTCCGCGCCACGCAGCAGCTTGGGCAGCTGGGACCAGACCTGCTCGACCCCGTCGCTGAAGAAGCTGATCGTCTCGGCGAGCTGGAGCGGCTGCGGCCGGTTGTTGAGCAGCCAGCGCGTACCGCGCTCGATGAGGCGGCGGGAGTGCAGCCGGATCCGGGTCTGGACAGCGGCGGCGACGACATTGTCGAGCGCCTCCACCGCGTCCCACACCTGGCTCGACTCGAAGATCGCGCGGGCCGCGGTCTGCGCCCGGACGATCTCCTCAAGAGAGGCGCCCGTCTCCTCGCGCAGGCGGTGCAGGAAGCTCGTACCGCCCGTGTTGACCGTGTCGTTGACCAGGACGGTCGTCACGATCTCGCGACGCAGCGCGTGCGCGTCGATCTGCTCGCGGAACTTCTCACGCAACGCGGTCGGGAAGTACGCGTGCAGCAGGCGCTGGAGGTAGGGGTCGTCCGGCAGCGAGGTGGCGAGCAGCGCGTCGGAGACCGTGATCTTCGTGTACGCGAGGAGGACGGCCGTCTCCGGACCGGTCAGCCCCTGCCCGGCGTTGAGGCGCTCGCGGATCTGCCGGTCGGTGGGCAGGAACTCCAGGGCCCGGTCGAGGTGGCCTTCCCTGACCAAAGTGCGCATGAAGCGCTGCTGGGCGTGGAGCATGTCCGGCGACTGAGCCAGCGCGTTGGCGATCGCCACGTTCTGTGCGTAGTTGTTGCGCAGGACCAGGGCGCCGACCTCGTCGGTCATCTGGGCGAGCAGCTTGTTGCGCTGCTTGACGGTCTGGTCGCCGTTGGTCACCACCGCGTTGAGCAGGATCTTGATGTTCACCTCGTGGTCGGAGGTGTCCACGCCCGCGCTGTTGTCGATGGCATCGGTGTTGATCTTGCCGCCGTGCTGCGCGAACTCGATCCGGCCGAGCTGGGTGAGCCCCAGGTTGCCGCCCTCGCCGACGACCTTGACCCGCAGGTCGGCGCCGTCCACGCGGATGGCGTCGTTGGCCTTGTCGCCGACGTCCGCGTGCGTCTCGGTGGACGCCTTCACATACGTACCGATGCCGCCGTTCCACAACAGGTCGACCTGCGCCTGGAGGATCGCCCGCATCAGGTCGGCCGGGGTCATCTTGGCGACGCGGGACTCGATGCCGAGGGCCTCGCGGATGTGCGCGTTGATCGGGATGGCCTTGGCGGTACGCGGGAAGATGCCGCCGCCGGACGAGATCAACCCACTGTTGTAGTCGGCCCACGAGGAGCGCGGCAGCTCGAAGAGACGGCGGCGCTCGGCGTACGACGTCTCGGCGTCCGGCGTCGGGTCGATGAAGATGTGCCGGTGGTCGAACGCGGCCACCAGCCGGATGTGCTCGCTGAGCAGCATGCCGTTGCCGAACACGTCACCGGACATGTCACCGACACCGACCACCGTGAAGTCCTGCGTCTGGGTGTTCACGCCCAGCTCCCGGAAGTGCCGCTTCACGGACTCCCAGGCACCGCGCGCGGTGATGCCCATCTTCTTGTGGTCGTAACCGGCCGAGCCGCCGGACGCGAAGGCGTCGCCGAGCCAGAAGTTGTAGCTCTCCGCGACTCCGTTGGCGATGTCCGAGAAGGTCGCGGTGCCCTTGTCGGCGGCGACGACGAGATAGGTGTCGTCCCCGTCGTGCCGTACGACGTCCGCGGGCGGGACGACCTCACCGGCCACCAAGTTGTCGGTGATGTCGAGCAGCGCGGAGATGAAGGTCTTGTAGCTCGTGATCCCCTCGGCGAGCCACGCGTCGCGGTCCACGGACGGGTCGGGCAGCTGCTTGGCGACGAATCCGCCCTTGGCGCCGACGGGCACGATGACGGTGTTCTTCACCATCTGCGCCTTCACCAGACCGAGGATCTCTGTCCGGAAGTCTTCCTTCCGGTCGGACCAGCGCAGTCCACCGCGCGCGACCTTGCCGAACCGCAGGTGCACGCCCTCGACGCGCGGCGAGTACACCCAGATCTCGTACGCCGGTCGCGGCGCCGGAAGGTCCGGGATGGCCTGCGGGTCGAACTTCATGGAGACGTAACTGTGGGGCTTCGCGCCCAGCGCCTCCTGGAAGAAGTTCGTGCGCAGGGTCGCCTTGATGACGGTGAGGAAGGAGCGCAGGATCCGGTCCTCGTCCAGGCTGGCCACCTGGTCGAGCGCGGCGTCCAGCTCCTCCATCAGCGCGTCGGTCAGCTCGACTCCGGCGCGCTGGCGGTCCGGCGACATCCGCGCCTCGAAGAGCGAGACGAGCAGCCGGGTGGTGTGGACGTTGTTGCGGAGGGTGTCCTCCATGTAGTCCTGGCTGAAGGTCGAGCCCGCCTGGCGCAGGTACTTGGCGTACGCGCGCAGCACCATCGCCTGGCGCCAGTTGAGCCCGGCGCTCAGCACGAGCGCGTTGAAGCCGTCGTTCTCGGCCGCGCCGGTCCAGGTGGCGGCGAAGGCCTGCTGGAACCGCTCGCGACCGTCCTCACCGAGGTAATCGCCGTTGCCGTTCAGGGACTTGGGCAGGCGCAGTCCGAAGTCGTAGATCCAGGCGGTCGTACGGTCCGAGCAGCGCAGTTCGTACGGACGTTCGTCGGTGACCTCGACGCCCATGCGGTTGATCGCGGGCAGGACCGCGGAGAGCGAGACCTGCTCGCCGGTGCGATAGATCTTGAAGCGGCGCTCACCAGGTCCTGCGCCGACCGGCTCGTACAGGCTGAGCGCGAAGTCCTTGCTGTCGTCCTTGGCCAGGTGCTCGAGGTGGACCAGGTCGGCGACGGCGGCGCGCGGGTTGTGGTCGGCCTTGTATCCCTCAGGGAAGGCGCCCCCGTAGCGGCGCACCAGCTCGGCGGCGCGCTCCTCGCCCAACTCGGCGGTCAGCGCCTCCCCGAAGCCGTCGGCCCAGGAGCGGGCGGCCTCGACGAGCCGCGCCTCGATGCGCTCCTTGTCGGTGTCGGACAGCTGCGGCAGCTCGGTGCCCGGCTCCACCCGGACCACGAAGTGCAGCCGGGACAGGATCGACTCGGTGTTCCAGGCCGTGAAGTCGACGCTGGTGCCGTTCAGCTCTTCCTTGAGGATGTCGATGATCCGCAGGCGTACGCCGGTGGTGTAACGGTCGCGCGGGAGGTAGACGAGGGCGGAGTAGTAACGCCCGTACTCGTCCTGGCGCAGGTACAGCCGCAGTCGGCGCCGCTCCTGGAGGTACAGGACGGAGGTGACGATGGACCGCAGCTCGTCCGCCGGGGTCTGGAACAGCTCGTCGCGCGGGTACGTCTCCAGGATCTGCAGCAGGTCGCGCCCGTCGTGGCTGTTGTTCGAGAACCCGGCGCCGCGCAGGACTTCCTCGACCTTGCGGCGCACCACGGGAACCCGCCGCACTGACTCGGTGTACGCGGCCGAGGAGAAGAGCCCGAGGAAGCGCCGCTCGCCGATCACATTGCCGTCGGCGTCGAACTTCTTCACACCGACGTAGTCGAGGTACGAGGGGCGGTGCACGGTGGACCGGCTGTTGGCCTTGGTCAGCACCAGCAGTTTGTGCTCGCGGGCCTTGGCGCGGGCATCGGCCGGCAGCCGCTCGAAGGACGGGCTGACCGGGTGGCTGTCCTCGCCGGTGTGGTGCGGGTCGGAGCGCAGGATGCCGAGACCGGTACCGGCCACGGCGGCGAGCGAGTCGTCGTCCCGCAGCTCGTACTCCCGGAATCCCAGGAAGGTGAAGTGATCGTCCGCGAGCCAGCGCAGCAGCTCCCGGGCCTCCTCGACCTCCTGGTCGCGCAGGTCGTCCGCGGTCGGCTCCTTGGGCAGTTCCTCCGCGATCCGCAGCGCGGCGTCGCGCATCTTCTCCCAGTCCTCGACGGTCTCGCGGACGTCGGAGAGCACGCGCAGCAGATCGGCGGTGATCTGCTTCAGATCCGCACGGTCGGTCTCGCGGTCGACCTCGACATGGATCCAGGACTCGACGGCGGCGTCGTGCGGGAGGTCGCCGGTGGGCCGGGTCGTCAGGACCTCGATGAGCCTGCCGGTGAGGTCACGCCGTACGACGACCTGCGGGTGGATGACGAGGTGGATGCCGCGCCCCTGGCGCGAAAGCTCATTGGTGACCGAGTCGACGAGGAAGGGCATGTCATCGGTCACGACCTCGACGACGGAGTGGCTGGAGGTCCAGCCGTTCTCCTCGACGGTCGGGGTGTGGACCCGGACGTTGGCCGTGCCCTGGGGACGGTTCTCGGCCAG
The DNA here is from genome assembly GCF_040683495.1 of Streptomyces sp. NPDC093544. NCBI lineage: Bacteria > Bacillati > Actinomycetota > Actinomycetes > Kitasatosporales > Streptomycetaceae > Streptomyces > Streptomyces sp. NPDC093544. Next base: position 29,323 of record NZ_JBFBEA010000039.1, read on the forward strand.
TCGGTAGTGCGAGAAGGCGGCTCCGAAGACATCGACCGGGTCGCGGTCGGTCAGGTCCTCCGCTGCGGTGTGCAGGTAGTAGCGCTGGAGGAACGCGAGCACGGTGTCCCGGTCGGGGGTGCCCTCGTCCGTCGTCCCAGTCGGTAGGTGCGCCCCGACCGGGCTGTTCTCAGCTACCCGGGCGGCCCGTTCGAGCAGCTCGGCCTTGGCTTCGTCCAGCTTGGTCTGCATTGTCCTCTGGCTCCTGTCGCGCGCCATTGCGTGACGTAGAAGGAAGTACGGTCTCTTCTCCGACGTAACGCCGTGACGCGGGGTGTCCGGTCTGGTCCGACGCTATGCCGCATGCAGAGATGAGCGGGGGGTTATCGGCCATTCTCGGCACCCGCGGCGACTGTGACGCTGCTCTCGGCGCCGCCGGTGCCTCAGGTGCCCCAGACGCTGTCTCGGGTGCCTTCGGCGCTCTGGATGTCGCTCCGGGTGTCCGCGCTGTCCTTGACTCCCCGACCCGCCTGCGAAGATCAACGACCGCCGCCCGGTCACGGATGTCGTCCGTGCTGTCCGGGCGCGAAGCAGGGGCGTCAAGGCCCCCGCGAGATATCGCGCTGATCACGCCCCCAGGCTATCGCTCCCCACCGGGGAGTCGTCATGAGCCGTATGTGTACAAAAGCAGGGGTCGAACTTTGACACTCTGCACAGGGACGAAAGGGACGCGGACGTGCAGTGCGGGCGACTCCCGTACCGGCCGGGCCCGTTGGCAAACCGGGATGGCCGCTGCCCCTGACAGTGGACAGCGGCTGCCCCGCCGACGAGGGCAGCCGCCGTGACACCGCCCAGGGCGAGACGGCCGGGCGCCTGCCATGACAGCAAAGGCCCGTGGGGACGGGAACCAACACTGCCGACACCCAACCGCTCCCTACGGATTCCACACCCCAGACAGCACGCCCCGAGCCTCCCCCACCCTCCCTGCCCCCACCATCGCTACCCACGAAGATCCGTATACGTATAGGCGAATCCGGCCAACGGGTAGGTGTACCTATGGCTGCGCGCGGCCTGTCATAGCCGCGGGCACGCGTGCCGCTGCAACCGCCTTCACTGCGGGCACGCGCACCCAATGAGCCGTCGTCGCTGCGGGCATGCGTACCGCTGCAACCGTCTTAGCTGTGGGCATGCGTACTGCCAGGGGTGGCGCCCGTCCCAAAGGAGCGGCACCCCGTACAGCGCCGGCCGCGTGACCCACCCCGACCCCAGCCCCACGCCGGGTACCTGTTCAACGCCGGTAAGCCCCCCGGGGCACCCAGGCACCGGGGCTCAGCACACCCACCCCAGCCCGCCGCTAGGCGTCCGGCACCGCAGGAATCTCCCCCCGAGACCCCACCCCCAACTTCGCCAGAATGTGCTCGACATGCGCGTCAGCGGTCCGCTTGGAGATAACAAGTCGCTCAGCGATCTCCCGATTGGAGAGCCCCTGCGCCACCAGCGCAGCGACCTCCCGCTCGCGCCGAGTCAACGCATCCGCCCCACCCCGCCGAACCCCGCCCCGAGGCCCCGGCACCGCCCCCGGCGTATCCACATCCCCCCGCACCGCGTCCAACACCTCCGCCCCACTCAACCTCGCCCCCACCACCCGCCACCGCTCGAACTGCGGACCCCCCAGCGCGACCCTGATCTCCTTGCGCACCGACTCCTGCTGCTGCAGCACCGAGGGCAACAGCCCGATCGGCGCACTGTGCAACCGCTGCGCGTTCTCCGCGTAGCCAAGCAACCAGGCAGCCCTGACATACCGCTTCTCGTACGCCGCCGACCAGGAGAGCCCGAGGCAGCACAGCCCCGCCACCAGCACCTCACCGATCCCGGCCACTTCTTCGAGGGCCTGCCGCAGCCGGGCGGGACTCTCCGTCCGGTCCCCGGCGAGCCACGAAATCAGCCCGTACGCCCCGAGCGTGGAGGCGTGCATCTGCCGCTCGCCGGTCTCCTCCAGCCGGGCGAGCCCCACCCGGCACAGTTCCAGCGCGCCAGGAACATCGCCGAGTACGGCCCGCACGAGCGCCCCCTCGTAGTGGTGCAGCGCGATGCCCAACAGGTCGTCGCGCGCGAGAACAAGCTGCCGCTCCGTCTCCACCATGGCCAGCCCCTCCTCGAAACTCACCTCCCCGCACAAGGCCCGCAGCCCGCCGAGGTAACCGCGCGCGATCTGCCCCAGCGTCTCCGTCTCCCCGCCGACGCGCGCCGCGACCTCCTCGGCCTGCCGCGTCCGCTCCAGCGCGAGCGCCAGATCGGAATTCCACACCCCGAACATGCCGGTCACCAACAGCCCCCAGGCCCGCGCCGGACAGTCCCCCGGAACCCGCTCCAGCCCCTTCTCGATCCAGTACCTCCCTTCGGACAACGCCCCGCGGGCCCGCCAGTGCGGCCACAGCCTGGCCGCGAGCCGCAGCCCCTCCTCCGCCCTGCCGGGCACCCCGCTCTCGTACGCGTACTCCAGCGCGGCCCGCAGATCGGCGATCCCGGCGCGCACCTCGTGGTGCAACTCCGTCTGCCGTGGCGTGAAGAAGCCGTCCTCGAAGCGGACTCCCAGGTCCCGCAGATACGCGAAGTGCCGCTCCCGTACGGCCGCCCCGCCACCCGACTCCTCCAGCCAGTCGGCGCCGTACTCCCGAATCGTGTCCAGGAGCCGATAACGCCCGCCGTCCTGCCCGACCCGCTGCACCACCGACTTGTCGACGAGCCCGATCAGCGGCTCAAGGACCCCGCCCGCCTGCAACTCGCCGCCCGCGCACACCCGCTCCGCCGCCGCCAGCTCGAAGGAGCCCGCGAAGACGGACAGCCGCGCCCACAGCGACCGCTCCTCGGGGGTACACAGCTCGTGCGACCAGCCGATGGCCGTACGCAGTGTCTGGTGCCGTGTCAGCGCTGTGCGCCGCGCGCCGGTGAGCACTTCGAACCGACGGTCGAGCCGGGCCACCAGCTCCGCCACCGGCACCGCACGCAGCCGCACCGCGGCCAGTTCCAGCGCCAGCGGAATCCTGTCGAGCCGGTCGACGAGCGCCAGCAACTGCTCCTGGTCGCCGTCCATCATGGCGAACCCCGGCACCACCGCCCGCGCACGCTGCACGAACAGTTCCAGCGCGTCGTCACGGGCGAGCGGCGCGATCTGCAGGCAGTGCTCGCCCGGCACGTCCAGGGGCTGCCTGCTGGTCGCGAGGATGCTGACGCCCTCGGCCTCGCGCAACAGGATGGCGGAGAGCATCGCGCAGCCGTCGACCAGGTGCTCGCAGGTGTCGAGGACGATCAGCAGGCGGCGCCCCTGGAGATGGGCGACCACCGCGTCGAGCGGCTTCATGCCGGACTGCTCCGGCAGTTCGAGCACCGCGGCGAGCGTCGCCGGTATCAGCTCCGGGTCGTGCAGCTCCGACAGCTCGGCCAGCCACACCCCGTCGGGGAACCGCTCCCCGACCCCGGCCGCCACCCGCAACGCCGTACGGCTCTTGCCGACCCCGCCGGGCCCCACCAGCGTGACGAGCCGCGCCCGCTCCAACGCGCCCCGCGCCAGAGCGAGTTCCTCGGCCCGCCCGACGAAGCTGGTGAGCTCGACGGGAAGGTGACCGCCCCGCCGCTGCCCAAAGCCGAACCCGAATCCCATCGCGCCCCCCGCAGCACGCACCACCGTTCACACCAGGGCCTTGACCCCCCGCACAGCGTACGCACCCAGATGCGGAGCGTTAACGTCTTCGCCTCAAGTCCCCGCCCCCTCACAACACACCCCACCGAACACGCCCGGCTCACCCCTGCGCGAAGCCCTGACCAGTCACCCGCGCCGACGCCGGCGCCGACCACCAGTCATCGCCATGCCCACGTGAGGCTGCGAGACCGCCGCCGCGGCAGCACGGTCGGGCCACCACCTCGCGCCGACCAGGCCGCCTCACCCTGGTCAGGCCGCCTCACCCTGGTCAGGCCGCCAGCCGCTGTGCCTCCACGACCGCTTCCTCCAGGCTGTCCACCACGGGCACGCCCACCTCCTCCAGGCTGGCGCGGCCGTGCGAACCGCCGGTGTAGAGGACCGCCTGCGCTCCCACATGCCGGGCGGCTATCGCGTCGTCGGCAGCGTCACCGATCACCACCACGCGGGCCGGCTCCACACCGGCGAGCGCGCCCAGGTGCCGCACCATGTGCTCGGCCTTGCTGCCGCCGGAGGGTCCGGTGCGCCCGTCGACACGCACGAAATGCGGCTCGATCCCGAACTCCCTCACCAACGGGACCAGTTCGTCATGCACGTACATACTGAGGATCGACTGGCTGTGCCCCGCCGACCCCCACTCCGTCAGGAGCGTCGGCACACCCGCGGTGAGCTCGCACACCGCCCGCTGCTCCGCGTAGTACCGATGGAAGGTCTCGTCCATGATCTGCCACTCGGCGTCGGTCGGCAGTCGCCCCATGAGCCGCTCATAGAACTTCGGCACCGGAACGCAGTACAACGCCCTGTACCGCTCCAGCGTGATCGGCTCAAGACCCAGCTCGGCGAACGCCGCGTTCGTCGCCCCGATGATCGCGACATTGTCGTGGAACAGAGTCCCGTTCCAGTCCCACACGATGTGCGCTGCTCCGTACTTCCCCATACCAAGAAAGTACCCGCCCCCACTGACAACGCTCCAGACGGCCCGTCCGCAGCCGCCGCGGCGCGAGCAGCGAAGCCTCAGTCCCCCAACCCCACCAGGTTGGGAATCTCCTGCGTGGCGAACCACAGCAACTCGTGGTCCTCGGCCCCGTCCACGATGAACTGAGCGTCGTCGTCCCCGTGATCAGCCGCCCCCAGCGCCTCCACCGCAGCGGTGATGTCCGCTTCCGCGTCCGCCAGGTCGACATGCACCGCAGCCGCCTTGGCCAGGGACACGGCCCCGGAAACCCGCACCTCACCGAGCGCCGCAGGTTCCAGCGCCCGGTCGGGATCGGCGACCGCGTCCCGGTCGGCCACATCGACCGCGACGACCACCCGCCGCCGCACGGCACCCAGGTCGACCGCGAGCAGCCGCAGCGACGCCAGCGCGGCACGGTTCAGCGCCGCGTACTCGAGCTCCTCGATGTCGTCGGAGAGATACCACTCCCGCAACGCGGGCGTGACGGCGTACGCGACGAAAGGTCCCGCCCCCAGCTCCCCCGTCTTGTACGCCTCGGCGAGACCGGAGAGGGTCAGGGGGACGTAGACGCGCATGGCTGGCCGCTTTCGTAGGGGGAGAGCTCCGAGAAGGGTGGTCCCGCGCTTCCCGGGAGGGCCTTCAGGATACGTGTGGGCGTCCCCTTTCGAGTCCCCGGCCGGACCCTCCGGAGCGTCCACCTCCGGCTCGCGATTCACCCGGTACATCCCGGCCCCGCCAAGCCCTCCGCACCTCCCGGCCACCCTGATGAGTGAACTTTCCGGCCACCCCGACGCGGGCCCCACGTCCTTGCAAAGGCCCGCCCCCGCCTCGTACAAGATCCCCAACGCAAAAGTTACCGCCCGGTATCGAGCCGGGCCCAGCGAGCGGGGACCACGTATGAACAAGGTGATGACCAGGACGACGCGCCACCCGGGCACCCGCCCGCCCGGCCGCCAGGACCCCCGCCACCCCGGCAGCACCCAACCCCGCACACCAGGCGGAGGCACCACCCCTCGTACGCCCCCGGGAGGCAGCCCGCCACCGACGTCCCCCACCGGAGGTCCCGCCCGCACCACACCACCCGGAACCCGCCGACCCACCGACAGCCGCCCACGGACGACACCAGCCGGAGCCCCGCCCCTCACCGCCCCCGCTGGAGCCCCGAGCAGGCCGGCCCCCGCTCAAGCTCCCCAAAGGCCGGCCCTGGCCCCCCACACGCCCGCTCCCCGCCCCCGCCCCACCGACCTCTTCGCCGACCTCCTCCTCGCCGTCCTGAGCGGCCAGCGCCCCGTCCACTGCATGCTGCGCCACACCGCGGGCCGCGCCTACGACGAACTGGCCTGGCTCGCCGAACGCGGTCTCCTGCGCACCCGCGGCACCCGCCCGGTCGTCCGCGACATCGGCTACTACGTCCCCCGCCCCGGCGCGATCGAGGCCTTCGCCCGCATCGGCGCCGGCGACCAGCTGCGCGCCATGGCCTTCCGCCTGGAACAGGCCCCCGACCTCCGCTGGCGCTGCACGGCGGTCGAACTGGGCGGCCCCCGCATGCCGCACGCCAAGGACGACTGAGCCAAGGGCAGCGCAGCCAAGGGCAGCGCAAAGGGCCGGACACCCAAAGGTGCCCGGCCCTCAGCCGACTACTGAACCGCTGAAGCAGCGGTCACTTCTTGCGGCGACGCGCACCCTTCTGCTGCTTACGGCGCTCCGCGCGCGTGAGGCCGTCCGACTCGGAGCGCACCGGCTCGTCGTCGTCGCTGGCGAAGTCGCCCTCGATGACCCCGCCCTCGCCGTCCACGGTGGGCGCGGAGAAGTGCAGCCTGTCCGGCCGCTGCGGGGCGTCAAGTCCCTTGGCGCGGATCTCTGGACGCGCACCCGCGGGGACGGTGTCCGACTTCTTGTCCAGCGAAGGCGCGGCATCCGCGACCGGAACCTCCTCGACCTGCTGCTCGACCTGGACCTCCAGGTTGAACAGATAGCCGACGGACTCCTCCTTGATGCCGTCCATCATGGCGGTGAACATGTCGAAGCCCTCGCGCTGGTACTCGACCAGGGGGTCCTTCTGTGCCATGGCGCGCAGGCCGATGCCCTCCTGGAGGTAGTCCATCTCGTAGAGGTGCTCACGCCACTTGCGGTCGAGGACCGACAGCACGACCCGGCGCTCCAGCTCACGCATGATCTCCGAGCCGAGCTGCTCCTCGCGGGCCGCGTACTGCTCGTGGACGTCGTCCTTGATGGACTCGGAGATGAAGTCGGCGGTCAGACCGGCACGGTCACCGGCGGCCTCCTCCAGTTCCTCGACGGTCACCTTCACCGGGTAGAGCTGCTTGAAGGCACCCCACAACCGGTCGACGTCCCACTCCTCGGCGAAGCCCTCGGCGGTCTCGGCCTCGATGTACGCGTCGATCGTGTCGTCCGTGAAGTGCTGGATCTGCTCCTGCAGGTCCTCGCCCTCCAGGACGCGGCGGCGCTCGCCGTAGATGACCTCGCGCTGCCGGTTGAGGACCTCGTCGTACTTCAGAACGTTCTTACGGGTCTCGAAGTTCTGCTGCTCGACCTGCGACTGGGCGGACGCGATCGCGCGCGTGACCATCTTGTTCTCGATCGGTACGTCGTCGGGAACGTTCGCCATCGACATGACCCGCTCGACCATCGCGGCCTTGAAGAGGCGCATCAGATCGTCACCCAACGACAGGTAGAAGCGGGACTCGCCCGGGTCGCCCTGACGGCCGCTACGACCGCGCAGCTGGTTGTCGATACGCCGCGACTCGTGCCGCTCGGTGCCCAGGACGTAGAGCCCGCCGAGGTCCTTGACCTCCTCGAACTCGGCCCGCACCGCCTTCTTGGCCCTCTCCAGGGCGGCGGGCAGCGCGGCGGCCCACTCCTCGATGTGCTCCTCGGGGTCGAGGCCGCGCTGGCGCAGCTCCGCCTCGGCGAGGTCTTCCGGGTTGCCGCCGAGCTTGATGTCCGTACCACGGCCGGCCATGTTCGTGGCCACGGTCACAGCGCCCCTGCGGCCGGCCTGGGCGATGATCGGCGCCTCACGGTCGTGCTGCTTCGCGTTCAGCACTTCGTGCTGGATGCCGCGCTTGGAGAGCTGCTGCGAGAGGTACTCGGACTTCTCGACCGACGTCGTACCGACGAGGATCGGCTGGCCCTTCTCGTGCTTCTCGGCGATGTCGTCGACCACCGCGTCGAACTTGGCGACCTCGGTGCGGTAGATCAGGTCAGACTGGTCCTTGCGGACCATGGGCATGTTGGTCGGGATCGGGACGACGCCGAGCTTGTAGATCTGGTGGAACTCGGCGGCCTCGGTCATCGCCGTACCGGTCATGCCGGAGAGCTTGCCGTAGAGGCGGAAGAAGTTCTGCAGGGTGATCGTGGCGAGCGTCTGGTTCTCGTCCTTGATGTCCACCCCTTCCTTCGCCTCGATCGCCTGGTGCATGCCCTCGTTGTAGCGGCGGCCGGCGAGGATACGGCCGGTGTGCTCGTCGACGATCATGACTTCGCCGTCGATGACGACGTAGTCCTTGTCCTTCTTGAAGAGTTCCTTGGCCTTGATGCCGTTGTTCAGGTAGCCGACGAGCGGGGTGTTCACCGACTCGTACAGGTTGTCGATACCCAGCCAGTCCTCGACCTTGGCGACGCCGGACTCGTGGATGGCGACGGTGCGCTTCTTCTCGTCGACCTCGTAGTCCCCGGTCTCCTCGATGCCCTTGAGGGTGTTGCCCGCCTCGCCCCTCTTCAGACGCGTGACCAACTTGGCGAAGTCGCCGTACCACTTGGTGGCCTGGTCGGCCGGACCGGAGATGATCAGCGGCGTACGGGCCTCGTCGACGAGGATCGAGTCGACCTCGTCGACGATCGCGTAGTTGTGGCCGCGCTGCACCAGTTCGTCCTGCGACCACGCCATGTTGTCGCGCAGGTAGTCGAAGCCGAACTCGTTGTTCGTGCCGTACGTGATGTCGCACGCGTACTGCTCGCGGCGCTGGGCCGGCGTCATGTTGGCGAGGATGCAGCCGACACTCAGACCCAGGAACTTGTGGACGCGGCTCATCAACTCGGACTGGCTCTCGGCCAGGTAGTCGTTGACCGTGATGAGGTGGACGCCGTCTCCGGTGAGGGCGTTCAGATACGCGGGAAGCGTGCCGACCAGGGTCTTGCCCTCGCCGGTCTTCATCTCCGCGACATAGCCGAGGTGGAGCGCGGCGCCACCCATCATCTGCACGTCGTAGTGGCGCTGGCCAAGGACGCGCTTGGCTGCCTCGCGGACGGTCGCGAAGGCCTCGGGCAGCAGGTCGTCGAGGCTCTCGCCGTCGGCGTACCGCTGCTTGTACTCATCGGTGAGGGCCCGCAGCTCGGCGTCGGAGAGGTCGACGAAGTCCTCTTCGATGGAGGTGACCTGGTCCGCGATGCGGTGCAGTTTGCGCAGGATCTTGCCTTCGCCTGCACGCATGATCTTTGAGAGGACGGACACTGGGCTATGTCTCCTTGCCGGTCGGGCCTGGGACGGTCGGTTTCAATGACAGATTCAATTTGCAGCTTGAGCAACGGCCATCGTAAGCGAGGACCCCACCGCGCCGGGAGGCCTGCTCGTGACAGCCACTACGACAACGGCCAGGGGTTGCGGAAGGTGCCGCGTTCGCGTCGCGAAAAGTAATCGCGGTCTCACTCTCAGCAAAGGAATGGCGTCCTCGCGCTCACCCGAGCAGAATCGGCCGATGGACCCCGTCACACTCACCACGGACCGCCTGCTGCTGCGCGCCGTCGGCCCGGACGACACCGACGCTGTGTACGACGCCGTCCAGGACGCCGACATCCAGCGCTGGACCACGATCCCGTCGCCCTATCTCCGCGAGCACGCGGAGGGCTTCACGGACCAGATGGTGCCCGACGGCTGGGCGGACGGCTCCATGTTCACCTTCGGGGCCTTCCTCCCCTCCGGGGAACTGGTGGGCATGCTCGGCATCACGATGCGTTCCCTGGGCGTCGGCGAGATCGGTTTCTGGGCGAAGAAGGAACACCGCGGCAACGGCTACATCACCGAGGCCACGCTCGCCGCCTCCCGCTGGGCCTTCACCGACATCTCCCTCGACCGTGTGGAATGGCGCGCCGAGGTCGGCAACACCGCCTCCCGAGCCGTCGCCGAACACGCCGGCTTCACCGTCGAAGGCACCCTCCGCTCCGCCATCAACAACAAGGGCGTACGCCGAGACTGCTGGGTAGCCTCCCTGCTCCCGTCAGACCTGGGCCTCCCCTCGACAGCGCCGTACTTGCCGACGCCGACACCCTCCAGCCCGTGAGGTCTTTCAGCCCGTCCGGCGTTTGAGGACGAGGCCGTCCAGGCCGAAAGCGGGGGTCTGGGGGCGCAGCCCCCAGGTACGGGACGGGTAGGGGCGGAGGGGGCGAAAACCCCAACCCCAACCCCCACGCCGGGCACCCACCCCAGCCGGCGCCCACCCCAGCCGGCGCCACGGCCACCCCCCACTGTCAGTGGCACCGCCTACCGTGAGGACATGGCCACCCTCCCGCCCCCCACCACCGAACTCTCCGCAGACGAAGCCCGCCGAATCGCCCTACGGGCACAGGGCTTCCTGGGCGCCCCGAACCGCGGAGCCGGCGTACGCGGAGTCCTGCGACACCTCGGCGCGGTCCAACTCGACACGATCTCCGTCCTCGCCCGCTCCCACGAACTCATCCCGTACGCCCGCCTGGGCGCGGTGGGCCGCAAGACGGTGGACCGCGCGTACTGGACGCCGGGTTCCGACGGCGCCCCCCACGCCTTCGAGTACTGGTCCCACGCGGCCTGCATCCTCCCCGTGGAGGAATGGCCCCACTTCGCCTTCCGCCGCCGCGCCTACCGCGCCCGCCCGCACTGGAACCACGACCTGCCGGACGGCACCTACGACCAGGTCATCAAACAGCTCCGCACCGAAGGCCCCCTCACCGCCACGGATTTGGGCGGTGCGAAGAAGACCAGCGAGTGGTGGGACTGGTCGGGCACCAAGGTCGCCGTGGAGCGGGCCCTGATGTACGGCGAGGTGGTGTGCACCGAACGCCGCGGCTGGAAGCGGGTGTACGACCTCGCCGAGCGCGCCATCCCCGACACGCTGCTCCACGACGAGCTGGACGACACGGAGTGCCTGCGCCGCCTCGTCCGCCTCGCGGGCCAGTCCCTGGGCGTCGGCACGCGCGCGGACATCGCCGACTACCACCGCCTCAAGGGCGAGCAGGTCGACGCAGTGATCGCGGAATCGGGCCTGGTCCCGGTGACGGTGGAGGGCTGGGGCAAGCTCGCGTGGGCAGACCCGGTGGCCCTGGAAACGACCCCGCGCGGCCGCCACCGTACGACGCTGCTTTCGCCGTTCGACTCCCTCATCTGGGAACGGGCCCGCACGGAGCGGATCTTCGGCTTCACCCACCGCCTGGAGGCGTACACGCCCAAGCCGAAGCGGGTGTACGGCTACTTCGCGATGCCGGTCCTCGCCGGCGGCCGACTCGTCGGCCGCGTGGACCCCGCCCGCGAGGGCCGCACCCTGGTCGCCAAGCAGGTCACCCTGGACGGCCCCAAGGCAGTCCCCGCGGTGGCCCAGGCCCTGGTGGAGGCCGCGAGCTGGGTGGACTGCACGGACGTACGGGTGGAACGGGTGGACGCCCCGGAGCTGCGCGCCCCGCTCGCCAGAGAGCTGTCCCACGTACTCGCGTGACCACCCGGCTCACCCGACACACTCACGTCACCCATCACACCCGAGTGACTAGCGAATCTCGAGGATCTTCTCCCGCATCGCGTACACCACGGCCTCCATCCTGGAGTGCAGCTGAAGCTTCTCCAGGATGTTGCGCACATGGTTCTTCACCGTGTTCTCGGAGATGAACAACTCCTTGGCGATATCCCGGTTGTTCATCCCCGTGGCGACCAGCTTGAGAACCTCCAGCTCGCGCTCCGTCAGCCGCGGCGCGGGCACCAGTCGTCGCTCATCGGTGCGCTGGATCATCGACTTGAACTCGGTGAGCAGTTTCGACGCCATGGAGGGGCTGATCTGTGACTGCCCATCGGCGACGGCGCGAATGGCCGTGGCCACCTCGTCCGTGGAAATCTCCTTGAGGAGATAACCGGTCGCGCCCGCCTTGATCGCGTCGTAGAGATCGGCCTCTTCATCGCTGATCGTCAGCATGATGATCTTCGCGCTGGGGGCCACCTCCTTGATGGAGGTGCACGCCTCGATACCGCCCCGTTTCGGCATGCGTACGTCCATCAGCACGATGTCGGGCAGCAGGTCGGCCGCTTTGTCGACCGCCTCGGCACCGTCACCCGCTTCACCGACGACCTGGATGTCCTCTTCGGCCGCGAGCACGATCTCCAGACCGCGGCGGAAGAGGGCGTGGTCGTCCACGACCAGGACCCGGATGGGCTCCTTGCGTGGAGACCCCGCGTCCGGGCCCATGCCGGCAACGCCGTCGTCGGCATCTCCGTCACGCATCGGTCCGAAGCTGTCCGCCATCGTTCCTCCCCCTGAAGGCCGTGGCCTGTGTTTCTGTGCCATCGCCAACCCAAGGCAGCGGCCCACGGGTTGGGCCGGTGCGGCCATGATTCCATGCCCGGGCGCCAATCCGGTGACAGAGCGGGGCGCGAGAGGTCGCACACCGGTGCCCCTGGGGGCGCACGAACGCTCCAGGGGCACCGGCTCAACTGTCACCGGGGTGGGTCAGCCGCCGAGCGCTCCGCCCGGCGCGGCCGACCCGGCGCGGGCGACCATCGGGTCCGTGTTGAGGTGGATGACGCCGTAGTCGTACGCGTGCCGCCGGTAGACGACACTCGGTTCCTTGGTCTCGGAGTCGACGAACAGATAGAAGTCGTGCCCGACCAGCTCCATCTCGTAGAGAGCCTGGTCGAGCGACATCGGTGCGGCCACATGGGACTTCTCGCGGACGACGAGGGGGCCTTCGCCCATGACCTCGAGGGGGCCGACCTTCTTGATCGGCACGCTGTCGGGTTCCTCGTCGTGGACGACACTGCCGTCGCCGTTCAGCGTCGCGGCGTCCGGGACGCGGTCGGCGACCTCTGCCGCCGGGATCCTGCCCGTGCCACGGCGGGTGTAGCGCTTGTCGTGCTGCTTGCGCAGCCGGGCTTCGAGTTTGTCCGCCGCCAGGTCGAGTGCCGCATACGGATCGCTTGCCGACGCCTCCGCCCGGATCACCGGACCGCGGGAGCGAAGCGTGATCTCCACTCGGTCACAACGGTCGGCCTGCCGGGGGTTGGGCTCCTTGGACACCTCGACGTCGAGACTGATCACCTTGCCATCGAGCTTCTGGATCTTCTCCAGCTTCAGCTTCTCGGCCACGTGCTTGCGGAACCTCTCGGGCACCTCGGTCTTGCGGCCCTTGACGACGATGTCCACGCAGAACTCCGTTCCCGGATAGCCCCGCTCCACTGGCGGAGCATCTCCCTTTTGCACCAGGCTCCGGTGAGTCCCGGAACCTCGGACTCGGTGACTTTCACCTCCTCCTCCCCCATGGGCAAGATCTACACCCCAACCGAGGCGGGTGATTGCAGAAAACCCGCGGCACGGCATTCGGAAATGCGAGGTACGGCCCGCGCCATTGCCTCACAACCGAACATATCTCGCCCGGACGGATGACGTCACCCTCTACTGCGGCGTACCTCCGTTCAGGTGAATTGGCCGACTCATTACCTGCAACGATGCAAGTTTCCAGTCAGTTCCGGTTTATTTCGAACGAGTCCGGAGGCGCCGCGACCACAGCCGCGCAGATCATGACTCCCACGTTGCCCGTACCCGTCATGTCTCCCGCTCCGCCCATGCCCATCACGCCTCCGGTCCGGCACCTACCCGCGATTCCCCGGATCACCTGTGGTCCGGCCGCCATCCCCGCCACCGGTGCCCCCGCCCTTCGTCCTCCTGCCGCTGCCCGTACAGCCGCGCAGTAAGCGTCGGCGGCATCGGTGTCCGGCACCACCGCCCGTACGGCCCGTGCCGCCTCCGCCAACGAGGCGCCCGTCGTCATCAGGTCGTCCACCAGCACGATGCGACTACCGGCCGCCAACAGCCGCTCACCCCCGGCGGCCACCTCCAGGGCGCCCGCGAGATTGTCCAGCCGCTGCCGGGAGTTGAGCCCCGACTGGTCGGCCACGGCACGCCGCTGCCGCAGCACGGCAAGCACCCGGGCCGGCGTTCCTTCACGCCGCAGCTCACCCGCCGCGGCGAGCGCGATCCGCCGCGCCGGATCATGGCCGCGCGCCCGCACCGCCCGCCGCGAGGACGGCACGGGAACAAGCAGCACGGCCCCAGGCCCCACTCCCCCGGAATTCCCTGGACGCACCCGCTCTCTCCCCGGCAACGGCGGCCACCCAGCACCGCCTCCCGGACCACCGTCCGGAACCCCTGCCCAACCCCCCTGTTCCACTCGCGATCCATTCGCGCCCGACCAGCCGTCCACAGTCCCTGGCGGAACGCCACCCACTCCCGACGGACCCTCGGTCCGCAGCTGCCCGTTCCCGGCCCTCAGCCAGCCCTCCACGGCCATGAGCCGCCCGTCCGGCACAGGGAGGCGCGCGTACCCCAGCCCTGCCCGCACAGCCCCGGCCAGCGCCGCGCCGAGGGGTCCCGCGAGCGGCAGCGCACCCCGTTCCTTGTGGGCGAGGAGCGCCGCCCGCACCTCGTCCTCGTAGGGACCCGCCGCGTGCACCACAGGCAGCCCGGTCGGCTCCGGCACCGGTCGCACCCGGCTCGGTGCGGCCCCTGTCAGGGCGGCACGGCACTCAGGGCAGAGCACCGTGCGAGGCCTCCCGCAGCCTCCGCACTCGGCCGGCAGCACCAGATCGGTGAGGTCCTGCCACCACCCCCGCATGCCCACCACTGTGCCAAGCCACGGGCAGACCGGCCACCCCTGTGGATAACACCCTGTGGACAACCCGCGAAGCCGCCGGACAGCCCCGCCGACCCGTGACCTGCCAGCCCCCTGACCTGCCGGCCCCGCGACCTGTCGGCGCCGTGACCTGCCGACCCCGCCAGCGTCACCGCAGTCCGGCGCGCTACCCGGGATAGACCGGCGCCGTCCCGTCCTTGACCACCGTCTGCCACTGCTCCCCTGACGACAGCCGCACGATCCCGTCCTCCTCCGAGTGCGCCACCAGCGGCAGCCGCTCGTCCTCGGACGCGGCGATCTCCTTCACGCCCGTCAGCGAGGAGGGCGCCGTACCCACCGGAGTGGAGCCGTCGACCTGGACGTACGCCATCTGCTGGACGCCGCCCTCCTCGCGCCCGACCACCACCAGACGGCTGTCCCCGGCCCACGACATGGCCGTGACCTCCTCCAGCTGCGGTGCCGCGGCACGCAGTTCGAGGATCGAGACGACAGGGCGCTCAGCGGACTCGGTGTCGCGCTCGATACGGCCGATCTGCAGCGAGCTCTTGCCGTCCTTCTCGATGATCAGCGCGATCCGCACCCCGTCGGCAGCGACCCGCACCGCCTCGATGCGCCCGTCGAGGCCCGGCGCCGAGACCACCAGCGGTTCGCCCGCGCCCTTCTCCAGCAGGAGCAGCCGGGGGTTCTCCGGATCGCGGTCGGCCACCCAGAGGTCACCCCGCCCGTCCCAACTGGGCGTCGTCAGCCGGTCGTCGGCGGTCTTGCCCCCGCTGTGCAGCACCGCCTCGCCGAGCGAGCTGCCCGACACCAGCGACCCGACGTACAGCGAACTCCCGTCGGTCGAGACCCCGGCCGCGACGTCCTCGTTCCGCGACACCGCGGCCGACCGCAGCTTCGTGTCGCCCTCACCCAGCGCACCGGGCACCGGCTCGGGCTGCTTGTCCCCGTTGCCGCTGGGCATCCGTACGAGGCGCTGCTTGCCGTCGATGAAGTACTGGTATTCGGGGGGCTGTCCCGTGCTGTGCGAGGCGACGCTCTCCGCCCGGCCCTCGGTCAGCACACACAGCTGCGAACCGTCCGACTTCTGCAGCTCCACCTCGTCCACCCCCGTGGGCGTCAGGTCCTGCAGTGTGAAGAGGAGTTGGGTCGCCATCTTGGTGCACTGGGCCTGTCCGACCCGGTCGGCCTTGCTGTTCAGCGGAACCGTGACCCTGTTGCGGTCATCGGGCGACAGAGACTTGACGCCCTTCTTCAGCCCCGTACCGGAGGGGAAACTCGACGTCACGACCGGGTCCAGCCAACTGGTGGGCCCCTGCAGGAGGGTGCGGACCATCTCCGTCATCGGATCCACCTCCCCGCGTACGTAGACCGGGTCGGCGACGGTCACGAGCTGTCCGCCCGTCCCGGAGGACCCGCTGGAAGCGAAGTAGTACTTGTTGACGGAGTCGTAGTTGCGCTCGAAGTCGGACTTGCCCATCACCACGCCCTGGGGCAGCCCGTCGATGCGCCACTGCTTGTCCGGCTGCTGAGTGAGATGCACGGACTCGGTGTACGAGCCGGACTCCGGCGCGTACGCGTGCTGCGTGTCCACCGTGGCGACCTTGTTGCCGCTCAGCTGGTACAGGAGATCGTCGGCGGTGCCTTCTCGGGTCCCCGAGTGCACCACTTCGGTGTTGGGTCCGTCCGCGAGGACGTTCGTGGACTCGTAGGGGTCCCACGTCTTGCGGGCGCTCGCCGACAGGTACAGGCGCGCCGTCGTGTACTGCGGGTCGTCGCTGGTCAGCGCCTCCAGGAAGCCCCGCACGATCTCCGCGGGCTGGGCGTCCTCCCGCGGTGGTATCGCGAAGACCCGGACCTGCGAGTCCGCACGTGGCGTGGACTCGACGTCACGCAGGTCCCCGCTGTCCGGCATGGAGGCGCACCCGGCCAACAGCAGCGCACCGCAGCCGACGTACGCCGCCATACGCACCGGACGCCGTCGACCGCCGTTCCCCTCGCGGTCAGCGCCCACGAAATGCCTCCCCTTGCCCTTGTCCGAGCCCCTCCGGCTCTCCGTCGGCTGCCCCGCGCTCCTGTCCGGCCCGCTCCCCGCCTGCGGCAGGTGTGTCGTCCGGACGTCGTGCGGTCCCGGTGGGCCGTGGCACCACGCGCGCGCCGTTGCCCGGCAGCGCCGTCGGGTCGGCCGTGGGCGACGCCCCGGCCGGTCGCGGACCCATGGTCGTCCGAGGCGGCGTACTCCCGCCGACGGGCTGCTGCACCGGCACCGTCGCGAGCTTGCTACCGCCACCGAGCGGCAGACCGGCGTCATTAAGTCCACGATTTCGCCGCGAGTCCTTGGGCTCCAGCGGTATCGGCGACCCCCGCAGCGATTCGTCCGCCGTACGGGGCAGCGTGAGCCGGAACTGCGAACCGCCGCCCGGCTCGCCCCACGCCTGCAGCCAGCCGCCGTGCAGCCGCGCGTCCTCCAGGGCGATGGACAGCCCGAGCCCCGTTCCGCCCGTAGTACGCGCGCGTGCCGGATCCGCCCGCCAGAAGCGGCTGAAGACCCGGGTCGCCTCGCCGGGTTTGAGGCCCACTCCGTAGTCGCGCACCGCGACAGCGACCGCTCCGCCCGCCACTGCCAGTTTGACGAACACGTCCTTGCCCTCGCCGTGCTCCACGGCGTTGACGACGAGATTGCGCAGCACCCGCTCCACCCGCCGGGCATCCGCCTCGGCGATCACCGGCTGCTGGTCGCCGAGGACGCGTATGCGCGTGCCCTTGCGGTCGGCGAGCGGCTCGGCCCCGCTGACCACCCGTCGCACCACCACACGGAGGTCTATGGGCTCGGCCTCCAGTGCCGCCGCGCCCGCGTCGAAGCGGCTGATCTCCAGCAGGTCCGCGAGCAGCGTCTCGAAACGGTCCAGCTGGTCGGCGAGCAACTCGGCCGACCGTGCGGTCATCGGATCGAAGTCCACGCGCGCGTCGTGGATGACGTCGGCCGCCATCCGGACGGTCGTCAGCGGCGTACGCAGCTCGTGCGAGACATCGGAGACGAACCGCCGCTGCATCCGCGACAGTTCCTCCAGCTGCTGGATCTTCAGCTGCAGGTTCTGCGCCATCTTGTTGAAGGCCTCGCCGAGCCGTGCGATGTCGTCCTCGCCGGTGACCTTCATACGTTCCTGGAGGCGCCCGGCGGACAGCCGCTCGGCGATGCCCGCCGCCATCCGTACGGGCGTGACGACCTGGCGCACCACGAGCCAGGCGATGGCTCCCAGCAGCACCACGACGAACAGCCCCGCCGTCGCGAGCGTGCCCTTGACCAGGCTCAGCGACTTCTCCTCCTGCGTCAGCGGGAAGAGGTAGTAGAGCTGGTAGGAGTCGCCGTTGGGGTCGTTGACCTGCTTGCCGATGACCAGCGCCGGCTGCGAATCCTTGGCGTCCTTGTAGACGACCCGTGTGTAGCTCTGAGCCGCCACCGTGCTGCCCTCGACGCGGTCGCGCAGGTCCTCCGGCACACTCAGCGTCGGGTCGACGTTGCCTGAGGAGCGCGGCCCGAGCCCGCCGCCGCCGTCACCGGCCGCGGTGGAGCTGAGCGTCACGACGTCGAAGGCGCCCTGGCCGCCGCTGGAGAGGGACACCACGAGGTCGCTCATCCACTGGCTGACGTTCTTCGAGGGGCGGCCGTCCGGGCTCGACGTGTCGGCGCCGTTCGCCGTCGCCGCCGAGTCGGCGTTCTGCTTGGCCACCGAGAAGCCTCCGGTGGCCTGGCTCTGCGACGCCTTGACCTTGGCGTCCAGCAGGCCGTTGCGTACCTGCCCGATGACGACGAAGCCGAGCAGCAGCACCACGCCGAGGGACATCAGCAGCGTGGTGACGACGATCTTGAGCTGGATGTTGCGCCGCCACAGCCGTATCACCGGCAGCAGCGGACGGCGCACCCAGCGCATGAAAAGCCGAAGGACCGGGCTGCCCTGGACTCCGCCCTGAAGCAGCCCGCCCTCGACGAACTGCATCCAGCGGGAGCCCGGGGAGCCCGTCACCTGCTGGCCGACAGGCCGCCCCGAGCGGACCCCCGGCTCACCGGGCGCCGAAGCGGCACTGTCCCGGGACATGTCAGCTCGGTCCGGCCTTGTAACCGACACCACGGACGGTCACCACGATCTCCGGCCGCTCCGGGTCCTTCTCGACCTTGGAGCGCAGCCGCTGGACATGGACGTTGACCAGGCGGGTGTCGGCGGCGTGCCGGTAGCCCCACACCTGCTCCAGGAGCACCTCTCGCGTGAAGACCTGCCACGGCTTGCGGGCCAGTGCCACCAGCAGATCGAACTCCAGCGGCGTGAGCGCGATGGACAGCCCGTCCCGCTTCACAGAGTGACCGGCCACGTCGATGACAAGGTCACCTATGGCCAGCTGCTCCGGCGCCGGTTCCTCGGAACGGCGCAGCCGCGCCCTGATCCGTGCGACCAGCTCCTTTGGCTTGAACGGCTTCACGATGTAGTCGTCCGCGCCCGACTCGAGGCCCACCACGACATCGACGGTGTCGCTCTTCGCCGTGAGCATCACGATCGGCACCCCGGACTCCGCCCTGATCAGGCGGCACACCTCGATACCGTCCCGGCCGGGAAGCATCAGGTCCAGGAGCACCAGATCGGGCTTGCTCTCACGGAAAGCGGCCAGCGCCTTGTCGCCGTCGGCTACGAAAGACGGCTCAAAACCTTCACCACGCAACACAATGCCGAGCATCTCGGCCAGTGCGGTGTCGTCATCGACGACAAGGACTCGTCCCTTCATAAACGACATCATCCCATTAACTAAATCGTTACCTGGCGTGACCTGTCACACAGCTCGGCAAGCGCCTCAGCTGTCACGGGCGACACAGCGCCCTCTTCGGTCACGATCGCCGTCACCAACTCGGGCGGCGTCACATCGAACGCCGGGTTGTACGCCTGGGTCCCCAGGGGTGCCACCGGTATCCCGCCTCCCGCTTCCACTCCCACCACCGGCACCTGCGGTGCTGTGATCTCCGTCACTTCATGACCGGGACGCTGCTCGACCTCGATGGATGCCCCGTTCGGGGTGTCCAGGTCCACCGTCGTCAGCGGCGCCACCACGATGAACGGCACGTGGTGGTAACGGGCCAGTACCGCGAGCGGATAGCTCCCCACCTTGTTCGCCACCGAACCGTCGGCCGCGATCCGGTCGGCCCCGATCAGTACCGCGTCCACCTCTCCCGCCGAAAACAGCGAGCCCGCCGCGTTGTCCGTGAGCAAGGTGTACGCCATTCCGTTGCGCGCCGCCTCGTAGGCCGTCAGGCGAGCACCTTGCAGCAACGGGCGCGTTTCGTCCACCCAGAGCCTTCGCAGCTGACCCGCCCGATGCGCCGCGAGGACCACCGCGAACGCCGTGCCCTCCCCACCGGACACCAGCGCCCCGGTGTTGCAGTGCGTCAGAATCCGGTGCCCGCCGCCCGGCAGCAACTCGTCGAGCAGGGCCAGGCCGTGCACGGCCATCCGCGCGCTGGCCTCGGCGTCTTCCCGATGCAGCGCCCGCGCCGCAGCGAGCGCCGCAGCGGCCGCCTGCTTCGAATCGCCGCCGCCGGAAAGCGCGGCCTGGTACGCCGCCTGCGCCCTGTCTACACCGACAGCGAGGTTCACCGCGGTGGGCCGGGCCCCGGCCAGCGCGCGGGCGGCATCGTCCACGTCGAAGCCTCGTACGGCGGCGAGGGCGACGCCGTACGCCCCGGCGATACCGAGCAGCGGCGCCCCGCGCACGGCGAGCGTACGGATCGCCTCCACCAGCGCGGGCGCGTCCGTGCACACCAGCTCGACTTCCTCGGCCGGCAGTCTCGTCTGGTCGAGAAGCACCAGTACGGGGCCTTCGGGCGGCTCGTCCCAGCGGATCGCAGGTATCTCCGTCGGCCCGCTGTCCTCGCGGGATTGCGCGTGCTGATCAGCCATCTGCCCAGTCTGCCCCGTACCGGGCAGACAATTGAAGGTGTGCAGCTCATACGACCACTGGTCCCCAGCCGTGCACACCGTGGCACGATGGCTGCCAACCTGCCGCCGCGCCCCGCGGTCGGGCACCGTGAAGGAGCGACGATGAACGACACTCCGGGCTGGGCCTCGCCCGGATCTGCCCCCTCCGACGGGCAGGGGCCGAACACCTCCGGCGCCGCGCAGCCCACGGAGAAGCCCGCTGACCAGGGCAGCACGGACCAGCCGGATACCCCTTCGCAATGGTCCAAAGAGCAGCCCCCGCCCGGCCAGTGGTCGGCCCCCAGCCCCCAGGACGCCGTCCCCGGCCAAACCCCGCCACCTCCGCCCGGCCCGGGCTGGGGCGGCCAGTACCCCGGCGGCCCGGGGGGCTACGGAGCGCCGGGTGGCTACGGAGGTCAAGGGGGCGGCGGCTGGGGAGGCACCGGTCCCGGCTACGGCGGCCAGGGAGGCCCCGGTGGTCCCGGCGGCTGGGGAGGCAACTGGGGTGGCCCGCCGCCCGCGGCCAAACCCGGTGTGATCCCGCTCCGTCCGCTCGGTATCGGCGAGATCCTCGACGGCGCGGTCTCCACGATGCGCACGTACTGGCGCACCGTCCTCGGCATCTCGCTGACCGTCGCCGTCGTCACAGAGATCGCGATCATCCTGTTCCAGGGCTTCATCCTGGACGACAGCTCCACCACGGACACCCTCAACGACTCGACCGCCACCGTCAGTGAGGTGGGCAGCGCCCTCGGGACCACCCTGGCGAGCTCCGGTGCCGTCCTGCTCATCACCCTGCTCGGCACCATCGTCGCGACGGCCCTGCTCACGACCGTGACCAGCCGCGCCGTGCTCGGCAAGCCGGTGACCACCTCCGAGGCCTGGCGGGATGCCCGTCCGCAGCTTCCGAAGCTGTTCGGCCTGACCATCCTGCTGCCGCTCATCGCCGTCGCGATCGTCGCGATCGGCACCCTGCCCGGAGTGATCGTCGGAGTGGCCGTCTCGGGCGACGCGGGCATCGCGCTCGCCGTCATCGGCGGACTCGGTGCGGGCGTTGTCGCCGTCTGGCTGATGACCCGCTTCTCGCTCGCCTCGCCCGCCCTGATGCTGGAGAAGCAGAGCGTCTTCAAGTCGATGAGCCGCTCCGCGAAGCTCGTCCGCGGTTCCTGGTGGCGGGTGTTCGGCATCCAGCTGCTCGCCACGATCATCGCCAACATCATGGCCTCGATCGTCGTCATCCCCTTCACCTTCCTCGCCGCGGCCCTGAGCGGCGACGGCATCACCGGCTTCCTGGACAGCGAAAGCGGCTCCCTCGGCTGGACGTTCCTCATCATCAGCGGGATCGGCTCGGTGATCGGATCCATGCTCACCTTCCCCATCACCGCCGGCGTCACGGTGCTCCTCTACATCGACCAGCGCATCCGCCGCGAGGCCCTCGACCTCGACCTGGCCCGCGCCGCCGGCGTCCAGGACTACGGCTCCGCCGCCTCCGGCACCACTCCGGGGAGTTGATGGGGTGAGCTTGGCGGGGGGAGTTCTCACAGCGGTACTGGCACTACCGCGCATCGGCGCCACAGCCGTCCTGGCACGGCCGCTCACCGGCGACGAACCGCCGGTGGCGATCCCACGCGACTCCGCGCGGGAGGCGGCCGAACGCGAGCTGTCCAAGCCGATGTACCACGAGAACGATCCCAGCCTGGCCCAGCGCGCCCTGGACGCCTTCTGGGACTGGGTCGACAAGCTGTTCGGCGCCGCCTCGACCGTGGCTCCCGGGGGCATGATCGGACTCGTCGTCATCGTGCTGGCCGTGCTGGCGGTCCTTGCCGCACTGTGGTGGCGCCTTGGCACCCCGCACCGCGCGCCCACGTCGGCCCCGGCACTCTTCGACGACGACCCCCGCAGCTCCGCCGAACACCGCGCGTCGGCCGAAGCACACGCCGCCCAGGGCCACTGGAACCAGGCCGTCCAGGAACGCATGCGCGCCATGGTCCGGTCTCTGGAAGAGCGCGCCCTGCTCGATCCGCGCCCCGGCCGCACCGCGGACGAGGCAGCCGCCGAAGCTGCCCGCACGCTGCCCTCCCACGCGGACCGACTGCGCGACGCGGCACGGGACTTCGACGACGTGACGTACGGCGGACGAACCGCGGAACCGCACACATACCACCGCCTCACCGAGCTCGACCGCGACCTGGAGCGCACCAAACCCGTACTCGCGAGCAGCAGCGCCCAGAGCCCGGCCGACAACGCCCGCCAGGGGGCCGCCCAATGACCGAGGCCACCCTCCAGCCGACCTCGACCTCGGCCCAGACCTCGGTGTCGCCCACCGCCCGCCAGCGGTGGACGCGCGCCCGCGGAGTCGTCTTCGCGGTCGTGCTCCTCCTGGCAGCCGCCATTGCGATCGCCGCCGTCCGCTCCAACGCCCAGCACGGCCGTCTCGACCCCCGCTCCGCCGACCCCTCCGGCAGCCGGGCCGTCGCCGAACTCCTCGCCGACCAGGGCGTCTCCACGCGCCTGGTCAGCACCCTGGACGAGGCCCGCACCGCGGCCGGCCCCGACACCACGCTCCTGGTCGCCGCCCCGGACCTGCTGACCGACCGACAGCAGACCCTCCTCCGTACGGCGACCGAGAACTCCGGCGGCCGCACGATCCTGATCTCCCCGACATCGCCCTCCTTGGGCACCCTCGCCCCAGCAGTCACCGCCGACCCCGTGACCAGCTTCGACTCGAAGCTCTCCCCCAACTGCGACCTGCCCGCCGCCGAGCGCGCGGGCACCGCCGACACGGGCGGTATCCGCTACACCACCAGCGATCCCACCGCCGACGCGTGCTACCTCAGCGAAGGCCTGCCCACCCTGCTGCGCATCCCGGCGCTCAAGGGGGACGGCGACACCGTCGTACTCGGCGCCCCCGACATCCTCTACAACTCCCGCCTCGACAAGCAGGGCAACGCCTCGCTCGCCCTCCAACTGCTCGGTTCCCGCCCCCACTTGGTCTGGTACCTCCCCTCGCTCTCCGACCCCTCGGCCACCGACGCGGGCGACCAGAGCTTCTTCGACCTGCTGCCCTCGGGCTGGCTCTGGGGCACGCTGCAGCTCTTCATCGCGGCAGCCCTCGCCGCCTTCTGGAGGGCACGCCGACTGGGCCCCCTCGTACCCGAACGCCTCCCCGTAGCGATCCGCGCCTCCGAAACCGTCGAAGGCCGCGCCCGTCTCTACCGCAAGGCCAACGCCCGCGACCGCGCGGCCACCGCTCTGCGCTCCACCACCCGCACCCGCCTCGCCCCCCTCGTAGGCGTCCCCGTCACTCAGGCACACGCGCCCGAGTCCTTGCTTCCCGCCCTGTCCGCCCAGCTCCGCGGCCAGCGCGACGGACAGGCCCTGCACTCCCTCCTCTTCGGGCCGTCACCCCGCGACGACGCGGCCCTCATCTCCCTCGCCGACCAACTCGACGCCCTCGAAAGAGAGGTACGCCATTCATGATGGACCCGACCACTGACAACGCCGGGAACACCGGGGACCAGGGCACCGCCCGCGCCTCCCTGGAGGCTCTGCGCGCCGAAATCGCCAAAGCCGTGGTCGGCCAGGACCCCGCCGTGACTGGCCTCGTCGTCGCCCTCCTGTGCCGCGGACACGTGCTCCTCGAAGGAGTACCCGGAGTCGCGAAAACGCTGCTCGTGCGCGCTCTGGCAGCCGCACTGGAACTCGACACCAAACGCGTCCAGTTCACCCCGGACCTGATGCCGAGCGACATCACCGGCTCCCTCGTCTACGACGCCCGCACCGCCGAGTTCTCCTTCCAGCCAGGCCCGGTCTTCACCAACCTCCTGCTCGCCGACGAGATCAACCGCACCCCGCCCAAGACCCAGTCCTCCCTCCTCGAAGCCATGGAGGAACGCCAGGTCACGGTCGACGGAACCCCACGCCCGCTCCCCGATCCGTTCCTGGTCGCCGCGACCCAGAACCCGGTCGAGTACGAGGGCACGTACCCCCTCCCGGAAGCCCAACTGGACCGCTTCCTGCTCAAACTGACGATCCCTCTGCCGTCCCGACAGGACGAGATCAGCGTCCTCACCCGCCACGCCGAGGGCTTCAACCCGCGCGACCTGCGCGCCGCCGGCGTACGCCCCGTAGCGGGCCCCGCCGACCTGGAAGCCGCCCGCGCCGCGGTCGCGAAGACATCGGTCTCCCCCGAAATCACCGGCTACGTAGTGGACATCTGCCGCGCCACCCGCGAGTCACCGTCCCTCGCCCTAGGCGTCTCCCCGCGCGGCGCGACAGCGCTCCTGGCCACCGCCCGAGCCTGGGCCTGGCTGACGGGTCGCGACTACGTCATCCCTGATGACGTAAAGGCCCTCGCCCTCCCCACGCTCCGCCACCGGGTCCAACTCCGTCCCGAGGCCGAGATGGAAGGCGTAACCGCCGACTCCGTCATCACCGCGATCCTCACCCACGTTCCCGTCCCCCGCTGATGGCGCTCACCGGACGCGCTGCCCTCCTGGCAGCCCTGGGCACACTCCCCATCGGTATCTGGGAGCCGAGCTGGGCAGGCATTCTCGCCGTCAACGGCCCCCTGGCCCTGGCCTGCGCCTGCGACGCCGCCCTGGCAGCACCTGTACGCCGCCTCGGCCTGACCCGCTCCGGCGACACCTCGGTACGCCTCGGCGAAACCGCCGACGTAACCCTGACGGTCACCAACCCTTCCGGCCGCCCGCTCCGCGCCCAGCTCCGCGACGCCTGGCCGCCAAGCAGTTGGGAACCCGGCACCGAAGTAGCCGCTTCCCGCCACCGCCTGACGGTTCCGGCCGGCGAGCGCCGACGCCTGACCACCCGCCTACGCCCCACCCGCCGCGGCGACCGCCAGTCCGACCGGGTCACCATCCGCTCATACGGCCCGCTCGGCCTCTTCTCCCGCCAGGGCAACCACAAGATCCCCTGGACGGTACGAGTCCTGCCGCCCTTCACCAGCCGCAAGCACCTCCCCTCCAGACTGGCCCGGCTCCGCGAACTCGACGGCCGGACCAGCGTGCTGACCCGCGGCGAGGGCACGGAATTCGACAGCCTCCGCGAGTACGTCCCCGGCGACGACACCCGCTCCATCGACTGGCGCGCCACAGCCCGCCACACCACAGTCGCCGTACGCACCTGGCGCCCCGAGCGCGACCGCCACATCCTCCTCGTCCTCGACACGGGCCGAACTTCGGCAGGCCGCGTCGACAACGCCCCGCGCCTCGACGCCTCCATGGACGCGGCCCTGCTCCTCGCAGCCCTCGCTTCCCGAGCCGGCGACCGCGTGGACCTCCTCGCCTACGACCGCCGTGTACGCGCCCTCGTCCAGGGCCGACCGGCAGGCGAGCTCCTCCCGTCTCTGGTCAACGCAATGGCACCCCTGGAACCGGAACTCGTCGAGCTGGACGCCCGCGGCCTCACCGCCACAGCACTCCGTACGGCCCCACGCCGCTCCCTGATCGTGCTGTTGACGAGCCTGGACACGGCCCCCATCGAGGAAGGCCTGCTCCCCGTACTTTCCAGCCTGACGCAACGCCACACAGTGCTCGTGGCATCAGTGGCGGACCCGCACATCGCCCGCATGGCCGCGGCTCGCGGCAACACCGAAGCGGTGTACGAAGCAGCAGCCGCAGCCCAGGCCCAGGCAGAACGCCAGCGCACAGCCGAAAAGCTACAACGCCACGGTGTCACTGTCGTCGACGCGACTCCGGAGAACCTGGCACCGGCTCTCGCGGACGTGTATCTGGCACTGAAGGCCGCCGGCCGACTATAAGCAAGCACAAAAGAAGAAAGGGGAGTCTCCTGTGCCAGAAGACTCCCCTTCAAACGCAGAAAACCCCCGTACCGTTTCCCGGTACAGGGGTTTTCTCCAAAACTTGTTCGGCGGCGTCCTACTCTCCCACAGGGTCCCCCCTGCAGT
>NZ_JBFBEA010000040.1:0-54573 GCF_040683495.1 Streptomyces sp. NPDC093544
CCGCCCCGTTTCAGCCCGTCCGGCGTTTGAGGACGAGCGCGTTCAGCGCGACAGCGGGGGTCTGGGGGCGGCAGCCCCCAGGAACAAGGGACGGGTAGGGGCGGAGGGGGCGAAAAACCCTCGCGCCGACGAACGCCGCGGTGTCAGCGCCGGCGCGTGAGTGCCGCGCGGCGGACGGGCATCGCCGACCGCCGCCGCAGCGGCTCCGCCCAGGACGCGGCCCCCACCACCGCCGCCACGACCAGGATCGCCGCCCACCGGTCGTGGGCGCCGTCCCAGCGCGGGTCGTTCACCGGCACGACGAGCGCCCACCGGTACGGGACCAGCAGGGCGGCGGACAGCCCGCCGCAGAGCAGCCCGGCCGACACGGCGATCCCGGGCTCGGCCGCGTCCGTGCACCGCACCCCCACGGCCGCGCCGGCCAGGGCGAGTGCGGCGACGGTGGCGGCCTCCAGGGTCAGCGCGCCCACCGGCGGCCGGGCATTCTCCGGTACGAGGAGCAGCGCGGCGGTCCACCAGAGCGCGGCGAGCGGGACGGCGAACGCCACCCGCAGGCCGGTACGCACCGGGCGCCGGATCGGCACCGCCGCGGTGGTGTGCCGGGCGGGGTCGTCGAGCAGGAAGGCCAGGCCCAGGCCGAAGGCGAGCGCGGCGGCCCGCAGGAGAGTGAGGCCGGGCCAGGAGTCGCGGGAGACCGACAGCAGCCATGGGGCCGCGGTGATCAGCAGTCCCAGGGCGGCTCCAGCCGCGAGGGCCCGGCGGGGCAGGGAGCGCAACACGGGGTGGAGAAGGGCGCGGATCACGGCGTACGTACGCCTCCTGGGCGATTCACCGGTGCAGGGCACCTTGGCCGGTGCACGGGTCTCGGCCGCCCTGGACCGCGCGCCCTCGCCGGGAGCGGCTACCCCTGGCACGACTCGTCCTCCGCCACGTCGGCCGTTCCCTTGGGCGCGGCCGGCACTCCCAGCAGCTCGGCCACCCGTGCCGTGGACGTCTCCGCAGACGTGAGTTCCGTCCAGTGGGACTTCACCTTGGGGATGACGCTGTAGCGGGGCTTCTGTAGCAACTCCCTTACGATCCGGGTCTGTTCGGCGGTCAGATAGACCGCGTTGATGGGTGCGATGGAGAGCCCGGAGCCCGTGACGCTGTCGTCGAGCCGGACGTTGCGGAACGCGGTCATCGGGTCGGACTCGCCGCCCAGTGCCAGCCACATGACGGTGACCGCTCGGGCGTCGCACCATTCGATGGTGGCCGCCTCACTGCCCGCCACCAGGACCGAGGCGACTCCGACGGCGAACTCGGGGACCCGGTTGCCGCCCCACCGCGTGCCGACGGTCACCGTGCCCGGTGTGGTGGACGCTTCGAACGTGGCGCTGCCGGTCAGGCCGTAACGGGCGTCGACCCGCTGCCGTACGGTCAGCCGTTCGCCTCCGGCGGCGCCCCCCGCGAGGGACTGGACGCGGTCGACGACCGGGGCCCAGTCGAGAGCGGCGCGGGCATCCCACTCGGGGAAGGCGCAGTACGTCGACCTGCCGTACTCATGGCACGTCTGGACCTTCTCCGGGCTGACGGACGCCTCTGTGCGGGCCGCGATCAGGGCGGCCGAGTCACCTGGGGACTGCCCGGCGACACCCGCGACCGTGGCGGCGAGGGCGACGCCGGTGGCCGCCTGCACGATCCGGGTACGACCGCCGCTGACCAGTACCGCG
This sequence comes from Streptomyces sp. NPDC093544, assembly GCF_040683495.1. Classification (NCBI taxonomy): domain Bacteria; kingdom Bacillati; phylum Actinomycetota; class Actinomycetes; order Kitasatosporales; family Streptomycetaceae; genus Streptomyces; species Streptomyces sp. NPDC093544. The sequence goes on from NZ_JBFBEA010000040.1 coordinate 1,710, forward strand.
GCGCCGACCAGCACCCCGACGAGCCCCACCAGATACAGCGCGTGCCAGGCGGCCGGGCGGCCGATGAGCTCGGACGGAAACGGATCGGCGCCCGTCTCGGTGACGACCGGCGACAGCCACTGCTGCCAGTGCGGGCTGCCCGCGCTGGAGAGCAGCAGAGGGGGCAGGATGACGACACCGACGACGAAGAGCGGGGCGGCGAACGCGGACCGGAACAGCCGCGCGAGCAGCACGCCGAGGACGCCGGAAAGAAGCACCGCCAGCGGTCCCACGGCCAGTTCGGCGAGCGAGGGGTGGCCGACGGCGCCCAGCTTGTGCCCGGCCCAGATGATCTGGAAGGCGACGACCCCCGCGGTGATCGCCGCGTACGGCACTACGGACAGCGCGTGCGCCACCGTACGCCGCCACGGTTCCATGACCAGGACGTCGAAGTGCCGGTCGGTGCCGCGCCGGTGGGAGCGCAGGACGGTCCGGTTGACGACGATGAGCAGCGCCAAGCCGAGGAGCTGCGGGGCGGACTGGGTCGCCCGGTCGACGTCCTGGAGGACCGGGAACTCGTCCATGCCCTCACGGCCGTTGAACAGCTCCCAGCCGGTGAAGCCGAGGTAGAGCATGAGGAAGGCGAACACCGGTATGTGCAGGAAGAGTTGGCGTGCCTCGAAGCGGGCGAGGGCGATGACGGCGGCGGCTCTGTGCTGCTTGGTGTCCGAAGTCGGCCCCACCCCCGTGGGAGCCGCCTCCTTGACCAGTCCGGTCGTGCTGCTCATGCGGCTACCCCCGCGGTCTCGTCGCTCTGGCCCGTATCGCCCGTATCGCCTGTATCGCCGTCCATCGTCAGCAGGTAGCCGTCCTCCAGGGTCGGTTCAAGGAGTTCGGCGCCCTCGGGCGGGTCTCCGACGTTGCGGAAGGAGCCGGTGCCCGTACGCCATCCGGCGCGCGCGGCCGGCTCGCGTTGCGTGCTGCTCCACACCCGGCCCGCCGCACGCGCGGTCAGTGCGGCCGGGGTGCCCTCGAAGCGGACGCGCCCGCGGGCCATGACGATCACGCGGTGGCAGAGCATCGCGACGTCCTCGGTCTGGTGGGTGGACAGGAGAACCGTCCGCCCTTCTCCAGCCTGGGCGATCAACTCACGGAAGCGCATGCGCTGTTCGGGGTCGAGTCCGACGGTCGGCTCGTCGAGGACGAGGAAACCGGGGTCACCGACGAGCGCGGCGGCCAGCGCGACCCGCTGGCGCATACCGCCGGACAGCTTCTTGATGCGCTTGCTCCGTACGTCGGACAGGTCGACGGCGTCGAGCACGCGGCGCACCTCCCGGTGCCGGGCGGTGCGGTCGGTCAGTTCCTTGAGGATCGCCACGTAGTCGACGAACTCGAAGGACGAGAAGTCCTCGTGGAACCCCGGGGTCTGCGGCAGGTACCCCAGCTCGCGCCGCAGATCCAGGCGCCCGGCCGCGGTACCCGGGTCGTGCCCGAGCACTGTGAAGGCCCCCTTGTCGGCGGGCACGGCGGTGGCGAGCACCCTCAACAGGGTGGTCTTTCCGGCCCCGTTGGGCCCGAGGAGGCCGGTGACCCCCTCGCCGAGGCGCAGGGAGACGTCGTCGAGGGCGAAGGTCTTGCCGTAGCGGAGGGTCAGTCCGGAGGCGGAGACGGTGGGCGTCATGCGTACGGCGCTCCTGTCGGAGAGGCGGGCGGAGAAGTGATGTGCGGAGGGGGCGGTCACGTCGCGCCCCCGCCGGTGAAGTCCGTGCAGGCGCCGGTCATACGGCGCCCCCGCCGGAGAAGGGCGCCTGCGCGGGCGCCGAGTCGAACCGGTCCCGTACGAGATAGAGCAGCGCGACCGCGAGTGCGGCGACCGCCCCGGCAACCCCCTGCCCCGCCGCCGTGAACGGCGCGAGCGTGGCGTGCTCGGCGCTCGTCGCCTGGGCCACGAGCAGCAGCGCGACCCACGCGCCGCCGACCAGCGAGGGCGCGAGGACAGGGCCGAGGCGGGGCGTCAGTGCGAGCCCGGCGCCGGTGAGGGCGAGCGCGGGCAGCAGCCAGGCCAGCGCGCGCAGCCCGTAGGAGGGCAGCGCCAGGGTGGCGAGCCCGTTCAGACCGAGGCCGACGGTGAGCACGGCGACCGTACGGATCAGCAGCAGCCGGAACCCGTGCGTCGGCGAGACGACGGCCATCTCGTACGTCGGGTCCAGCGTGGGCCCGTACGACAGGGCGACCCCGGCGAGCGGGAGCAGCGGTGCGAGGGCCAGGAACAGCTTGGGGGTGGCCCCGGCCTCCACCGCGTAGGTGGCCGCCACGGTCATCAGGAGCACGGCGGTGACCGCAAGCAGCCAGGAGCGGCGCAGTACGGGCGTGGCCGCCAGCAGCCGTGCCGTGTGGTCGGCGACGCCGAACCGCACGAGCAGGGACTCGGTCAACCCCGGGCGTGGCGCGTCCAGTTCGGCGTCCAGCCGCTCCCAGCCCGCGTCCAGCGCGACCGGATCGCTCACGGAGGCAAGCGTCTCGCGGCACTGCGCGCAGGAGGCCAGGTGGGTGTCGGCGGACCAGAGCCGGGGAGGGGGCAACTCGCCTTGCGTGTAGGCCCGGAGGTCCTCCTCCGGCACATGCCAGGTGATTTCGCTACGGCTCATGCCAGTGCCTCCCGCAACTGCTTGCGCGCACGCAGTGCCCGCGTCTTGACCGTGCCCGGCGGAATGCCGAGCAGGACGGCCGCTTCCCGGGTGGTGAGCCCGTCGATCACGGTGGCCTGGAGCACCGCGCGCAGTTCGGGCGAGAGCCGGGTCAGGGCGCCCGCGAGGTCGCCGTGCTCGACGCCGGCCAGGACGCGTTCCTCGGCGGAGACCTCGTCCCGGTGCCGAAGGCGGGCCAGCGCCTGCCGCATCCGCCCGCGCGCGCCGTCGCCGCGCAGGGTGTCGATGAGCCGCCGCGAGCCGATGCGCCACAGCCAGCCCGCGGCGTCTCCGGAGGAACCCTCCTCGCGGTAGCGGGCGGTGCCGCGCCACACGGCTAGGAACGTCTCCTGCACGACGTCGTCGACGACCCCGGCGTCGGCGCACCGGCCGCGCAGCCGCGCGGTCAGCCACGGCGCGTACCGCCGGTACAGCTCCTCGAAGGCGCGCCGGTCACCGTCCGCCGCGATGGCCCGCAGCAGCTCCCCGTCGCTTTTCGTTTCCCTCACGCCCCCTCATCGCACGAGCCCCGCTGATCGGTTCACGTCCACCGAAGAAATCTCATTCTTGACAACGATCACTCTCATGGAACACCCTTTCACTACTCAAATAGTGAAAGGTGGTCGCCGCAGTGGTGGAGTACCGCATCGACCGGCGCAGCGGTGTCGCCACGTACGTCCAGATCGTCCAGCAGACCAAGCAGGCCCTGCGCCTGGGCCTCCTTGAGCCGGGCGACAAGCTCCCCACGGCCCGCGAGGTCGTGGAGGCCACCGCGATCAATCCGAACACCGTCCTGAAGGCCTACCGCGAGCTGGAGCGCGAGGGCCTGGTCGAAGCCAGACGCGGCGTCGGCACCTTCGTCACACGCTCGCTGGGCAGCGCCCCGGCCGACTCGCCCCTCAGCGCCGAACTGGACGCGTGGGCAGCCCGCGCCCGCGAGGCCGGACTCCAGCGCGACGACGTGGCAGCGCTCTTCACCGCCGTACTCGATGAACAGTTCACCAAGGGAGACCAGGAATGACGGACACCGCCTTGGAGGCGGCCGGACTCGGCAAGCGGTTCGGACGGCGCGGCGGCTGGGCACTGCGCGAGTGCACGTTCCGGCTCCCGGCCGGACGCGTCTGCGCGGTCGTCGGACCGAACGGCGCGGGCAAGTCGACCCTGCTGGCCCACGCGGCCGGACTGCTCGCCCCCACCGAGGGCTCCCTGACCGTGCTCGGCACCCACCCGGCCGCCGCCCGCGAACGCATCGCGTACGTCGCGCAGGCCAAGCCGCTCTACCCACAGCTCACCGTCGGCGACACACTCCGCCTGGGCCACGAACTCAACCCGGCCCGCTGGGACGCCTCGGTCGCCGAGCGGATCGTGGCGAAGGGCGACCTCGACCCGAGGAGCCGGATCCGCTCCCTCTCCGGCGGCCAGCGCACCCGCGTGGCGCTCGCCCTCGCGCTCGGCAAGCGGCCCGAACTCCTGCTCCTGGACGAGCCGATGGCCGACCTGGACCCGCTCGCCCGCCATGAACTGATGGGCACGCTGATGGCCGAGGCCGCCGAACACGGCACCACGGTCGTGATGTCCTCGCACGTCGTCGCCGACCTGGAGGGCTCCTGCGACCACCTGCTCCTGATAGGCGGCGGCCGGGTACGCCTGGCGGGCGACCTGGACGACCTGCTGGCCGCGCACGCCCTTCTCACCGGCCCCGCGCGCTCCCGGGAGACCGGCGCCGCCCAGGACCTCGCCCCGCACACCGTCGTCGAGTCCCGCACCACCGGACGCCAGCTCACCGCGCTCGTACGCACGAACGGCCCCCTCTCCGACGGCTGGCAGAGCACCCGGCCGTCCCTGGAGGAGCTGGTCCTCGCGCATCTGCGCAGCCCCGGAGCGCCCGCGCTGTCCCTCGACGCCACCCCCACCGCCGCTCAGGAGCCCGTCGCATGAGCGCCCTCATCCCCTTCACCACGACACGGGTGATGCTGCGGCTGCACCGGCCCGCCCTTTACGTCTGGGCCGGTGTACTCCTCGTCGTCGGAGCCCTGCTGCTGTGGCTCTACGGCCCGCTCACGGACGCGGCGGCCTCGGCATGGCGGCAGTGGAACGGCTGCGGCATGAACGCCTGCGTCTACGACCAGGACGCGATCCTCACCTACAAGTCGCTCGCGCAGTACATGAGCATCGCGGTGAACCTCGTCCCGTTCCTGGTCGCCGCCTGGGCCGGTGCCTCGCTGATCGGCCGGGAAATGGAGAGCGGCACCGCGCAGCTCGCCTGGACCCAGTCGATCTCCCCGGCCCGCTGGCTGACCGCCAAGCTCGCCGTCCCGGCCGTGCTCGTCACCGCCGGCACGAGCGTGCTGGTGCTGCTGCACAACCTGGTGTGGTCCAAGGGTCACGGAAAGATCGACACCGCCAAGCCCTGGACCGACGACCTCACCTTCCACGCCAACGGTCCGAGCACGGTCGCCTTCGCCCTGTTCGGGCTGGTCGCCGGCGCCCTCGCCGGGCTGGCGCTGCGCCGCTCGCTGGCCGCGCTCGCCCTGGCCCTGGTGTGGATGGTGGGCGTCCGCGCCGCCGTCTCCCTGGCGCTGCCCCACCTGTGGCCGTCGGTGACGACCGTCACCGACCTCACCGGCTACGGCCCCAAGAGCCTTGGCCTCACCCTCGATGAAGGTCTTCTCACCTCCACCGGCGCCCGTATCGCCAACCCGGGCTGCGGCAGCAGCCGGTACAGCGCGTGCCGCGACGTGTACGAGCACCTCGACGCCGTCAGTTACTACACCGACTCCCACCCCTTCTCCCACTACTGGCCCCTCCAGCTCACCGCGACCGCCCTCGTCCTCGCCCTGACCGCACTCGCGGCCCTGGTCGCGTTCCGCCTGCTGAAGCGCCACACAGGCGCCACCTCCGCCACCCTCCCGATCCGCGACACCACCAAGGAGGGCGCATGACCGCGGCCACCGCCACACGTCCCCTCACCCCGCGCCCCTCCCCGCTCACCCCGCGCGGCACGGTCTGGACCGCGCTGCGGCTGCACGGCGCCGCGCTGTGGATCTGGGTGGCACTGGTCGCGGTGACCGCGATGGGCCTGCTGTGGGCCTGCGGCCTCGGCGCGGACGCCGTACGGGAGGAGGCGCATCGGCTGGCGGCCTCGTGCGCCATGGACTCGTTCTGCGGGGACACACCCGACGGCGCGACGTCCCTCTACGAAGCGGTCGCCCAGCTCGCCGCCTATGCCATCGTCTACCTGCCCTACCTCGTCGCCGCCTGGGCGGGCGCCGCCCTCGTCGCCCGCGAGCTGGAGAGCGGCACGGCCGCCCTCGCCTGGACGCAGTCCGTCACGCCCGCGCGCTGGCTGGCGGCGCAGCTCGCGGTCCCGGCCGCGCTGATCACCGCCGGCACGACCGTGCTGGTGCTGCTGCACCGCCTGATGTGGACCGACGGCCACCGGGACATCCTCTACCAGGACTGGTACGAGACGGACGCCTACCGCTCCAACGGCACGGTCGCCGTCGCCGCCGCTCTGTGCGCCGTCGCCGTGGGCGCCCTGGTGGGCATGCTGGTCCGCCGTACGCTGCCGGCGCTCGGCCTGGCCGTCGTCGTCACCGTGGCCGTGCAGACCCTAGGTGACGTCTACCGGGACAGCCTGTGGCCCGTGGTGACCGTCACCGGAGCGGCCGCCCTCAACATCCCGGACAGCGCGGCGCTGGTGAGGGAAGGCGTGATCCTCACCTCCGGAGAGCGGGTCGGCATCAATGCGGCCTGCGTCGAGAGGACGGGCGCCGACCTCAAGAACTGCATGAGCGAGCACGGCATCTCCGACTTCTGGGCCACCTACCACCCCTCCTCCCACTTCTGGCCCCTCCAGCTCACCGAAACCGCCCTCCTCCTCACCCTCACCGCTCTCGCCGTCTTCCTGGCCTTCCGGGTCCTGAAGCGGCGTACCGCCTGAGAAGCGGCGTACAGGCCGACAAGCCCCGAATGGGCGTGTCTCCCGGCCCCGCGAACTTCCGGGAGACGCCCCTCCATATCCCGCACGTCATGTCCCCGTAACCATCGATTCAGACGACCTTGCGACGCTCGACCAATGAACCCCGCCGTGCCAGAGCCTCCGCCTTCCGAGGAGAGCGAGCCCCTGCCGTCGACGGTGAAAGAGCCCGGGCCGGCCAAGCGGAACGGGAACATCCGCCTCGCCGCGCTGCCTCTCGCCCTCTCCGACGCGCCGGTAGTGCCCCCGGCGCGGAAGAATGGGTCCATGAACCAGCCAAGCGCCCAGGCCCCGGTCCAGCACGCACAGCCGTCCGTCGGCTCGATAGCCGCGCACCGCCCGCACACCGTGGCGGCGAACGTCTCCGACCTGGAACCCGACCTCGACGCCGACCTCGATGAGTACGAGGACATGGTCGAGGACGGCGTCCAGCTGCCGCAGGGCCGGTTCCTGGACCGCGAGCGCAGCTGGCTGGCGTTCAACGAACGGGTGCTGGAACTCGCCGAGGACCCGAACACACCCCTCCTGGAGCGCGCCAACTTCCTGGCGATCTTCGCCAGCAACCTGGACGAGTTCTTCATGGTCCGGGTGGCAGGGCTGAAGCGCCGTATCGCAACCGGTGTGGCCACCAAGTCCGCCTCGGGCCTCCAGCCCCGCGAGGTCCTGGAGATGATCTGGGCCCGCTCGCGCGAGCTCATGGCCCGGCACGCGGCCTGCTACCAGGAGGACGTGGCCCCCGCACTCGCGGAGGAGGGCGTCCACCTGGTCCGCTGGAGCGAGCTGACGGAGAAGGAGCAGGCCCGCCTGTTCACCCTGTTCCGGCATCAGATCTTCCCGGTCCTCACCCCGCTCGCGGTCGACCCCGCGCACCCCTTCCCGTACATCTCGGGTCTGTCCCTGAACCTGGCCGTCGTCGTACGGAACCCGGTCAGCGGCCACCGCCACTTCGCGCGCGTCAAGGTCCCGCCGCTGCTCTCCCGCTTCCTGGAGGCCGCCCCGAGCCGCTACGTCCCCATCGAGGACGTCATCGCGGCCCACCTCGAGGAACTCTTCCCGGGCATGGAGGTGTTGGAGCACCACACGTTCCGCCTCACCCGGAACGAGGACCTGGAGGTCGAGGAGGACGACGCCGAGAACCTGCTCCAGGCCCTGGAGAAGGAGCTCATGCGGCGCCGCTTCGGGCCGCCGGTGCGCCTGGAGGTCGAGGAGTCCATCGACCGGTACGTACTGGACCTGCTGGTGCGGGAGTTGAAGATCTCCGAGGCCGAGGTGTACCCGCTGCCGGGTCCGCTCGACCTCACCGGCCTCTTCGGCATCGGCGGCCTGGACCGGCCCGAGCTGAAGTACCCGAAGTTCATCGCGGGCACCCACCGCGACCTCGCCGAGGTCGAGTCGGCGTCCGCGCCCGACATCTTCGCGGCGCTCCGGGAACGGGACGTACTGCTCCACCACCCGTACGACTCCTTCTCCACCTCCGTCCAGGCCTTCCTGGAGCAGGCGGCGAGCGACCCGGACGTGCTGGCCATCAAGCAGACCCTGTACCGGACCTCGGGCGACTCGCCGATCGTCGACGCGCTGATAGACGCCGCCGAGTCCGGCAAGCAGGTCCTCGTCCTGGTCGAGATCAAGGCCCGCTTCGACGAGCAGGCCAACATCAAGTGGGCCAGGAAGCTCGAAGAGGCCGGCTGCCATGTCGTGTACGGGCTCGTCGGCCTGAAGACCCACTGCAAGCTGTCGCTGGTGGTACGCCAGGAGGGCGACACCCTCCGCCGCTACTGCCATGTGGGCACGGGCAACTACCACCCCAAGACCGCCCGCCTGTACGAGGACCTGGGGCTGCTCACCGCCGATCCGCAGGTCGGCGCCGACCTCTCCGACCTCTTCAACCGGCTCTCCGGCTACTCGCGCCGCGAGACCTACCGCCGGCTGCTCGTCGCCCCCAAGTCGCTGCGCGACGGCCTGATCTCGCGGATCAACAAGGAAGTCCAGCATCACGAGGCCGGACGCCCCGCGTTCGTCCGTATCAAGGTCAACTCGATGGTGGACGAGGCGATCATCGACGCGCTGTACCGCGCCTCGCAGGCCGGGGTACCGGTCGACATCTGGGTACGCGGTATCTGCGCGGTCCGGCCCGGCGTCACGGGCCTGTCCGAAAACATACGGGTGCGCTCGATCCTCGGCCGCTTCCTGGAACACTCCCGGGTCTTCGCCTTCGGCAACGGCGGCGAACCCGAGATCTGGCTCGGCAGCGCCGACATGATGCACCGCAACCTCGACCGTCGCATCGAGGCCCTGGTGAGGATCACCGACCCGGCCCACCGGGCAGCCCTCAACCGGCTGTTCGAGACCGGGATGTCCGACACCACCGCTTCCTGGCACCTGGGCCCGGACGGCGAATGGACCCGGCACGCGACCGATGCCGAGGGCCAGCCCCTGCGGAACGTCCAGGAGATGCTCATTGACGCCCGGAGGCGCCGGCGTGGCACAGCAACACCTTGACCCCACCGACCCCACGGCCCAGGCCGTGCCCGTATCGGGGGACGCCCTCGCGGGCTATCTGCGGGCCCAGGCAACGGAGTTCCTCCGTTCGCTGCGCCTGCACCGGGAGACCGGCGGTGGTGGGGGTACCCCCGCGCGAGCGAGTTCGAGCGTGGGGGAGAACGGCTCGGACAGGTCCGTCGACGCGGCGCGCGCCCTGCGCCGCTCGGCCCGCCGGATCAGCGGCTCGCTGCACACCTACCGGCCGCTGCTCGACCCGGACTGGTCGGAGGGCATGCGCCCCGAACTGGCCTGGCTTTCGGGCACCCTGGCCCGCGAGCACGCCTACTCGGCCCGTCTGGAGCGGCTGCTCGGCGCACTGAACCGGCTGTCCGGCTCCGGCTCCGGTTTCCCCGCGCAGGCCGCCGGACCTGGGGCGAGCGCGGCCCCCAAGGGCAATCTCACCATCGGCGCGGCGAAAGCGGGCGCCCTGCTCGACCGCCAGCTGACCCTGGCCCGCACCCGCGCCCACTCGGCCGCCCTCCAGGCGCTGGGCTCCTCCCGTTTCCACGCCGTCGCGGACAGCGTCGCCGTCCTCGCCAGCGAGGTCCCGCTGACCCCGGCGGCGGCCACCGCCGACCTGCGCCCGCCGGCCGCCGCCGCGGAGGGCCGGCTGCTCGACGCCGTCGCCGCGCTGCCGCTGCTCACCGCGGGTCACCCGTACAACGCGGAGGCCCTCGTGCACGGCCTCTCCGCCGACACCGCGCCCCAGCCGCAGGACGCCCCCTGGCACCAGGTCCGCCTGCTGCTGCGCCTGCACCGCTACGCCCGCGAGGTCCTGTACGGCGAGGAGTGCCCCGTCGACGTACGCCTGCTCGGCGCCGGCCAGGCCCTGAACCAGCACCGGGACGCGGCGGAGGCCGCCTCGGCCGCGGCGTCCGCGGCCCGCACCCCGCGTATCGCCCCGGCGACGGCGTACGCCCTCGGCGTGCTCCACGCCGACCAGCGGCACGAGGTGGAGGCGGCGCGGTTCGCGTTCCAGCAGAGCTGGCAGAAGGAAGCGGTACCGACCCTGTAGGGGACCCACTCCATAGGGGACCCACCCGGTAAGGGACCCTCGCAGAAGGACCGCAAGGGACCCTCGCAAAAGGACCCTCTTGAAGGGACTGGAGGTCCGATGACCGACGACGACACCATCCAGGCGGCCGGCTGCGTCCTGTGGCGCCCTTCTTCTGTCGCCGGCGAGCTGGAGATCTGCCTGGTCCACCGGCCGAAGTACGACGACTGGTCGCACCCCAAGGGCAAGCTCAAGCGCGCCGAGGAACCCCTCGCGGCCGCCCTGCGCGAGGTCGAGGAGGAGACCGGGTTCCGCTGCGTGCCCGGCGCCCGCCTCCCCTCCGCCCTCTACTACGTGGACGGACACCGCAAAGAGGTCAGCTACTGGGCCGCCGAGGCGACGGACGGCCGCTTCACCCCCAACCGCGAGGTCGACCGCATCGTCTGGCTCCCCCCGGACGCCGCCCGCACCCGCCTCACCCAGCTCCGCGACCGCGACCTGGTGGACGCCCTGCTGAGTGCACTGCACCTTGCCTGAGGACGCCGACAGCGCGTTGCACGGATCCGGCCGATTCACGGCCGGCGTCGCAACATGTGCAGACCCGATCGGTTACGTAGAGTTTCCATTCGGGTCTCATAACCCGGGATCTCTCTGTGTCCTCGACGTAAGCGTTCCGTGACCTCACCGCACCGTCCGCAGGGGTTCACCCTCCGTTCACTTTTGGCCATCGGCGCCTTCACCTGATCTGCCTAATTTCGGCCTTACAAGGTGCGAAGGGCATTCAGGAAGCCTTCTCCGCATCACACAGACTTCGCACGCCGCCACCAGACGGCGGCTCCCGGAAGGAACTCCCGAAAAGTGAAGCTTCAGCGCATGAACCGGCAGGCCATCACCCTCGGTGCTCTCGCCGTCTCCGGCGCCCTGGCCCTCACGGCGTGCGGCTCGGACGACACCGGCACCAGCACGGGCGCAAGCGCTTCGTCGGGCTCGACCAGCTCGATCAAGTGTGACGACGCCAAGGGCCAGCTCCTGGCCGACGGCTCCTCCGCGCAGAAGAACGCGATCGACGCCTGGGTCAAGCAGTTCAGCACCGCCTGTGGCGTGCAGATCAACTACAAGGGCGGCGGCTCGGGCGCCGGCGTCACCGCGTTCACGCAGGGCACGGTCGCCTTCGCCGGCTCCGACTCCGCGCTGAAGCCCGAAGAGGTCGAGGCCTCCAAGGCGGTCTGCACCGGCGGCCAGGCCATCGACCTCCCGATGGTCGGCGGCCCGATCGCGGTCGGTTACAACGTCCCGGGTGTCGACAACCTGGTCCTGGACGCGCCCACCATCGCGAAGATCTTCGACAGCAAGATCACCAACTGGAACGACGCCGCGATCAAGGCGCTGAACCCCGACGCCACGCTGCCCGACCTCAAGATCCAGGCGTTCCACCGCTCGGACGAGTCCGGCACCACGGACAACTTCACCAAGTACCTGATCGCCGCGACGCCCGACAACTGGAAGTACGAGGGCGGCAAGGCCTGGCAGGCCAAGGGCGGCCAGTCCGCGAGTGGCTCCAGCGGTGTCGCCGCGCAGGTCAAGCAGACCTCCGGCGCCATCAGCTACATGGAGCTGTCGTACGCCAAGGACGGCATCAGCGCCGCCTCCCTGGACACGGGCGCCGCAGCACCGGTCCAGGCCACCGTCGACAACGCCACGGCGGCCATCGCGGACGCCAAGGTCGTCGGCACGGGCTCGGACCTCGCGCTGCAGCTGAACTACACGACCAAGGCCGACGGCGCCTACCCGATCACCCTGGTCACCTACGAGATCGTCTGCGACAAGGGCAACAAGGCCGACACCCTGCCCGCCACGAAGGCGTTCCTGACCTACATCGCCGGCGAGGAAGGCCAGGCGCTGCTGCCCGACGCCGGCTACGCGCCGATCCCGGCCGACATCATCAGCAAGGTCCGCACCACCATCGCGGGCCTGAGCTAAACCCCGACGGTGCGGTCCGGCCCCGACCCGGGGCCGGACCGCACCGCGTCCGGTGCACCGCCGCCAGGAGCCCCACATCTCGTGCGACTCCGCAGACCGGAGAATCCCGATGGATATATCGACCAAGAACACAGAAGCTCCTCCCCCGATCCCCGAACCTTCCGAGGCCGAGCAGAAGCGCACGAGCCGCGGCGCCACCCGACCCGGTGACCGAGTCTTCCTCGGTCTCTCCCGCGGCTCGGGCATTTTCCTGCTGGTGATCATGGCCGCCATCGCGGTCTTCCTCACCTATCGCGCCTCCCTCGCGATCAGCAAGGACGAGGGCAACTTCCTCACCACCTTCGAGTGGAACCCCACCGCCATCCCGCCGGACTTCGGCATCGCCGTCCTGGCCTTCGGCACGGTGGTCTCCTCGATCATCGCCATGGTCATCGCGGTCCCGATCGCGGTCGCCATCGCACTGTTCCTCACGCACTACGCCCCGCGCAGGCTCAGCGGCCCCATCTCGTACGTGATCGACCTGCTCGCCGCCGTGCCGTCCATCGTGTACGGCCTGTGGGGCGCCCTCATCCTCGTACCGCACATGAACGGCCTCTTCGGCTGGCTCAACGACTACCTCGGCTGGACCGGCATCTTCGAGTGGCAGGGCGGCGCCCCGCGCTCGATGCTCACCGTCGGCATCCTGCTCGCGATCATGATCCTGCCGGTCGTCACGAACGTGAGCCGCGAGGTCTTCCGGCAGTCCCCGCAGATGATCGAAGAGGCGGCTCTCGCCCTCGGCGCCACGCGCTGGGAGGTCATCCGCATGTCGGTGCTCCCCTTCGGCCGCTCCGGCGTGATCTCCGCCTCGATGCTGGGCCTCGGCCGTGCGCTCGGCGAGACGATGGCCGTCGCCACGGTCCTCTCGCCGACCTTCACGATCCAGGCCAGCCTGCTCGACCCGGGCGGCGGCACCTTCGCCCAGAACATCGCCAGCAAGTTCGGCGAGGCGACGGAGCAGGGCCGTGACGCGCTCATCGCCTCCGGTCTGGTCCTCTTCGTCATCACCCTGCTGGTCAACGGCGCGGCCCGCGCGATCATCGCCCGCCGCAAGGAGTACTCGGGGGCCAACGCATGAGCCAGACCCTGAATGTGAAGCGCCCCAGCACCCTGCAGGGCGCGCGGCTGCCCAAGTGGAGCCCGTGGGCGATCGCCGCGGGCTCGGTCGCCCTCGGCATCGGTATCAGCGCCGCGGCCGGGCTGGACAGCAGCATCCAGTGGGGCCTGATGGCCGCGGTCTTCTTCGTCGCCGGGACGTACGGCATCGCCGCCCGCGTCGAGGGCCGCCGGCAGGCCAAGGACCGGGTGGCGACCAGCCTGGTCTGGGTCGCGTTCATCCTCGCCGTCGTGCCGCTGGTCTCCCTGGTCTGGACGACCCTCTCGCGCGGTGTGAAGGTCCTCGACGTCTACTTCCTGACCCACTCGATGGGAGTCGTCGCCGACACCGAGCCGGGCGGCGGCATCTACGCCGCCATCCTCGGCAGCCTGGAGCAGGTCGGCCTCGCCGCGCTGATGGCCGTGCCGATCGGTGTGCTCACCGCGATCTACCTCGTGGAGTACGGGCGCGGCAACCTCTCCCGGGCCATCACGTTCTTCGTCGACGTGATGACCGGTATCCCGTCGATCGTCGCCGGTCTGTTCATCCTGAGCCTGATGGTGCAGTTCAAGATGCAGCCCTTCGGCTTCGCCGGCTCGCTCGCCCTGGCGATCCTGATGATGCCGATCGTCGTCCGCTCCACCGAGGAGATGCTCAAGCTCGTACCGAACGAGCTGCGTGAGGCCTCCCTCGCGCTGGGTATCCCGAAGTGGCGCACCATCCTGAAGGTGGTTCTGCCGACTTCCCTCGGCGGCATCACCACCGGCATCATGTTGTCGATCGCCCGTATCGCGGGCGAGACCGCACCGGTGCTGCTGCTGGTGTTCGGCAACCCGTTCATCAACTCGAACCCGTTCGAGGGTGCGCAGTCCTCGTTGCCGCTGTACATCTACCAGCAGTACGCGAACAGCGCCGGCTCGGGCGCGGCCTACGACCGTGCCTGGGCGGCGTCGCTCACCCTGATCGCCTTCATCATGGTTCTCAACCTGGCGGCTCGCGGCATCGCCCGCTGGAAGGCGCCGAAGACAGGTCGCTGACGCGGCCATATCAGCGACTGACGTCTCCCCCTCGAAAGAAGCAGTGAGTGAAATGGCCAAGCGAATCGACGTAAGCGGACTCACCGCTTACTACAGCGCCCACAAGGCGATCGAAGACATCTCCATGACGGTCGAGCCGCGCTCCGTGACGGCCTTCATCGGCCCCTCCGGCTGCGGCAAGTCGACCTTCCTGCGCACCCTGAACCGCATGCACGAGGTCACCCCCGGTGGCCGCGTCGAGGGCAAGGTGCTCCTGGACGACGAGGACCTGTACGGGCACGGCGTCGACCCCGTCGCCGTGCGCCGCACGATCGGCATGGTCTTCCAGCGTCCCAACCCGTTCCCCACCATGTCGATCTTCGACAACGTGGCGGCGGGCCTGAAGCTCAACGGCTCCTACAAGAAGTCCGAGCTGAACGAGGTCGTGGAGAAGTCCCTCAAGGGCGCCAACCTCTGGAACGAGGTCAAGGACCGCCTGAACAAGCCCGGCTCGGGCCTGTCCGGCGGCCAGCAGCAGCGTCTGTGCATCGCGCGGGCGATCGCGGTGGAGCCGCAGGTGCTCCTCATGGACGAGCCGTGCTCGGCCCTGGACCCGATCTCCACCCTCGCGATCGAGGACCTGATCGGCGAGCTGAAGGAGCGCTTCACGATCGTCATCGTGACGCACAACATGCAGCAGGCCGCCCGCGTCTCCGACCGCACCGCCTTCTTCAACCTGTCGGCGGTCGGCCAGCCCGGCAGGCTCATCGAGATAGACGACACGGAGCGCATCTTCTCCAACCCGTCGGTCCAGGCCACCGAGGACTACATCTCGGGCCGCTTCGGCTGAGCCACGGCCTCCAGAACCCCTCGCGGTGCTGCATGGCGGTGCCACCGCGAGGACGAGAAGGGCCCGCCCCTGGCTTCCAGGGGCGGGCCCGCCTCGTTTCTCACCGCGTTCTTACCTCTGCGGATGCCCCTCCGCGTCCGTACGGGCCAGGCTGCGCGCTCTTCGCGCCGGGCCACGCCAGCCGCAGGAGCAGCGGGCAAAGCAGAAACGGCCCTGCTCGACCGTTGTCGTGTGGTGTTCCTGGGCCTGGGCGGTCTCTTCCTGCTGTGCCACGTTGACAACGTTACCCAAGGCAAGTGAACGGCACTCAGACGCGTGACAAGCACCCCCACACGTCGTTAAGCGGAACGACGGGGAGGCCGAGAGCCCCGGGACGAACCGGCTGGGGGTCAGCAGGCGATGGTGGCGCAAAGGGTGGCGCGAGTGGAGGACGGGCGGCCCGGCCGATTGGCCACCGCGGCCACGGCCGCGGCGACCGGACTCATGGTCTGTGTCTCTGTCACCGGATGCTCGGACGGCGCCGGCGTCGCGGAGGACGCCCGCGCCGGTGCCGACACCGTCGAGGTGCTCCACCAGGCCGCCGCCACCCTGCGGCGGGCGGGCAGCGCGCAGACCCGTACGTCCATGGAGATGGCAACCGGCGGGACCCGGGTCACCATCCGGGGCGAGGGCGTGTACGACTTCGAGCAGCAGCGGGGCCGGCTGAAGGTGCAGCTGCCGCAGGATCCCGCGGGTGCCGCCGAACACCGGCCCATCACCGAACTCCTCGCCCCGGGCGCCCTGTTCATGAAGAACCGCGGTGCCGGTGTCCCCGCCGACAAGTGGGTCCGCGTCGAGACGGCCACCCTCTCCGACGGGAACCTGGTGACGGGCGGCGCCACCGATCCGTACGCGGCGGCCGAGTTGCTGCGCGGGGCACGGTCGGCGACGTACGTCGGGAGGACCGAGGTCGCCGGAACCCCGGTGCGGCACTACCGCGGCACGGCCGACCTCGATGTCGCCGCGAAGAGCGCGTCGGAGGGCAACCGGGACGCGCTGAAGGCCGCGGCGAAAGGGTTCGCGACCGCCCAGGTGCCGTTCGACGCCTACCTCGACGACCAGGGACGCCTGCGCAAGGTCCGCCACCGCTTCAGCTTCGTCAACGGCTCGCAGAAGGGCACCGTCGCCGTCGCCTCGACGACCTTGCTGTACGACTTCGGGGTCGCCGCCGACGTACTGCTCCCGGAGTCCGCGGACATCTTCGCCGGGAAAATCGCGGAGTAGGAAGCGCCGTCATGGGCAGGGGCGGACGTAGGACAGTTGGGGGCCGGAAATGGCCCTTCCGTGCCATGCGCGGTGTGTAGGCCGCTACCTACTCTAGGAAGTCGGTGACGGCAGGAAGAGGTGATGTACGTGGCTCCGGTCGGCGGTACGGCAGTTCAGGACCACGTGGCCCTCGCCGAGATCGAGCTGTGCGGAGACCTGATCATCGCGGCCTCGGCCGCTCACGAGGACCGGCTCAGCCTTGAGAGCATCGACGAGGTGCTGAAAGTGGCCGAAGCGCGCGCCCATGAGCGTGAGCGTCAGCAGCCGCGGGGCATGAACCTGTAGCCCATTCCGGCCAGCCGGGTGTAGCCCGGTCCCGCGACGCCGTTCCCACCCGCGTACAGGGATGTATGTCACATCCAGGGATGTGCGTCACGTACGCAGCAGTCGCCCGATCGCCTTCGTCGCTTCCTCGACCTTCGCGTCGATCTCGGCGCCGCCCTTGACGGCCGCGTCCGCGACGCAGTGGCGCAGGTGCTCCTCCAGGAGCTGGAGGGCGAAGGACTGCAGGGCCTTCGTGGAGGCGGAGACCTGGGTGAGTATGTCGATGCAGTAGACGTCCTCGTCGACCATCCGCTGCAGGCCGCGGATCTGGCCCTCGATCCGACGCAGCCGCTTGAGGTGCTCGTCCTTCTGGTGGTGGTAGCCGTGGATACCCCGGTCGTGGTCGGTCACGACCTGCTGCGGGGGTTCGCCGGAGGGCGCCGTCGCGCCGGCCTCGGTGGTCGTCATCGCGTCCTCCTGATGATCCTGTCGGCGGTCCCGGAGGGCCCGTGGGGCACCTCGGGGGATATTCCGGAGGCCCTTGTCGAGATCCCGTCCGGTTCGCCGCATACATATACCCCTGGTAGGTATATGGTATCGAACTTTGCTGGGTATAGGGCCCTTGCCCGATGCCGGGACCGGACCCTGTGCTGATCACTGTGCCTGATGGGCGACACTGGGAGACGGCCCATTAGCCGTGGCCGGATGATGCGCCTAGCATCAGCCTGACCGAAACCGAAGCACCCCGAGGACCCCACGTGCGCTTTCGTCTGACCCCCAGGGAGACGAGCTTCTACGACATGTTCTCCGCATCCGCGGACAACATCGTCACGGGCTCGAAACTCCTCATGGAACTGCTCGGGGCCGACGCCTCCGGCCGGACCGAGATCGCAGAGCGTATGCGGGCCGCGGAACACGCCGGTGACGACGCCACGCACGCCATCTTCCACCAGTTGAACTCCTCGTTCATCACGCCGTTCGACCGCGAGGACATCTACAACCTGGCCTCGTCCCTGGACGACATCATGGACTTCATGGAGGAGGCCGTCGACCTGGTCGTGCTGTACCAGGTCGAGGAGCTCCCCAAGGGTGTGGAGCAGCAGATCGAGGTGCTGGCCAGGGCGGCCGAGCTGACGGCGGAGGCCATGCCGAACCTCCGCACCATGGACAACCTCACGGAGTACTGGATCGAGGTCAACCGCCTGGAGAACCAGGCCGACCAGATCCACCGCAAGCTGCTCGCTCAGCTCTTCAACGGCAAGTACGACGCCATGGACGTGCTCAAGCTCAAGCAGATCGTGGACGTGCTGGAGGAAGCGGCCGACGCGTTCGAGCACGTGGCGAACACGGTGGAGACCATCGCCGTCAAGGAGTCCTGACCTCTTCATGGACACCTTCGCCCTGATCGTGACCATTGGCGTCGCGCTCGGATTCACATACACGAACGGCTTCCACGACTCGGCGAACGCGATCGCGACCTCCGTGTCGACGCGGGCACTCACGCCGCGGGCGGCGCTCGCCATGGCCGCGGTCATGAACCTCGCGGGCGCCTTCCTCGGCAGCGGTGTCGCCAAGACGGTCAGCGAGGGCCTGATCGAGACGCCCGAGGGTTCGAAGGGCATGGGAATCCTCTTCGCGGCCCTCGTCGGCGCGATCACCTGGAACCTGGTCACCTGGTACTTCGGTCTGCCGTCCTCCTCTTCCCACGCCCTGTTCGGCGGCATGGTGGGCGCGGCGCTCGCCGGCGGGACAACGGTCTACTGGCACGGCGTGCTGGAGAAGATCGTGATCCCGATGTTCATCTCCCCGGTCGTCGGCCTGATCGTCGGCTACCTGGTGATGACCGCGATCATGTGGCTGTTCCGCCGCTCCAACCCGCACAAGACCAAGCGCGGATTCCGCATCGCACAGACCGTCTCGGCCGCGGGTATGGCCCTGGGCCATGGCCTCCAGGACGCCCAGAAGACCATGGGCATCGTGGTGATGGCCCTGGTCATCGCCGACGTACAGGACTCGGGCGATCCGATCCCGGTCTGGGTGAAGATCGTCTGCGCCGTGATGCTGTCGCTCGGCACGTACGCGGGCGGCTGGCGCATCATGCGCACGCTGGGCCGCAAGATCATCGAACTCGACCCTCCCCAGGGCTTCGCCGCGGAGACAACCGGCGCGTCGATCATGTTCGCCTCGGCGTACCTCTTCAAGGCCCCCATCTCCACGACCCACGTCATCACCTCCGCCATCATGGGCGTCGGCGCAACCAAGCGCCTCAAAGCCGTCCGCTGGGGAATCGCCAAGAACATCATCCTGGGCTGGTTCATCACGATGCCGGCGGCGGCGCTGGTAGCGGCGTTGAGCTTCTGGATCGTGAACCTGGCGTTCCTGTAGGGACATTTTTAGCGTCGGCCGGGGAGAGATTCAGCCCCTCCGGCGTTTGAGGAGCGGGGTCTGGGGCGGAGCCCCACCCAGGAACAAGGGACGGGAAGGGGCGGAGGGGGCGAAAAACCCCACCCCAGCCCCACCCAACCCGCAGACCCGCCGTAAGTGGAACCCCCAACCCTGGGGACTCGTCTCCTCCCACAGAACCAACGGGGAGGCGCACATGCAACGGCGTATGTTCATAGGCGGGGCGGCCGCCACACTCGCGGCGGCAGCAGCCACAACCGCGTGCAGGAGCACAGGCACAGGCAGCGCCGGCAACAGCACCGCGACCAAAGCAACCAGCACCCCCCTCCGCACAACCACCACCAGCACCAAAGCCGCCGCAAACTGGACCGCCCTGGCCGGCGACCTGGACGGCACCCTGATCCGCCCGGGCGACGCCACCTGGCCGGCCGCCCACCAGCTCTACAACACCCGCTTCGACACCCTGAAGCCCACCGCCGTCGCCTACGTCGCCAACGCCGACGACATCCGCACCACCATGGCCTACGCCCGCGCCCACGCCATCAAGATCTCGATCCGCAACGGCGGCCACTCCTACGGCGGCTGGTCCTCCGGAAACGACCGCC
Organism: Streptomyces sp. NPDC093544; assembly: GCF_040683495.1. Classification (NCBI taxonomy): domain Bacteria; kingdom Bacillati; phylum Actinomycetota; class Actinomycetes; order Kitasatosporales; family Streptomycetaceae; genus Streptomyces; species Streptomyces sp. NPDC093544. Next base: position 21,448 of record NZ_JBFBEA010000040.1, read on the forward strand.
TGGTCATCGACGTATCGAAGCTGAACCAGATCCGGGCGAGCGCCAACGAGGCGGTGGTGGGCGCCGGTTCCAAACTGATCGACGTCTACCGGGCCCTTTCCGCGAAGGGCGTCACGATCCCCGCCGGCTCCTGCCCCACCGTCGGCGTCTCGGGCCTGACCCTGGGCGGCGGCCACGGCGTGGTCTCCCGCGCGTACGGCCTGACCTGCGACAGCCTCACGCAGGCGACGCTGATCATGGCCGACGGCAAGCAGCTCACCACGAACGCCACCGACCACAAGGACCTCTTCTGGGCCCTGCGCGGCGCAGGCAACGGCAACTTCGGCATCGTCACCGAGCTCCGCTACAAGACCCACCCCGCGCCCCAGGCCGTATCCGCCTACATGACCTGGCCCTGGTCCAAGGCCGCCGCCGTGGTCAAGGCCTGGCAGGAGTGGGGCCCGACGCAGCCCGACGAGATCTGGTCCTCGTGCCACCTCGCGAACGCACCCGGCGGCACCCCCACGATCTCCATAGCGGCGTTCTCCCTCGGCACGTACGGCGAACTCCAGAATGCCGTGGACCGCCTGGCCGGCGCGATCGGCGCCTCCGCGACCAGCGTCTCGCTGAAGCGGCGGTCGTACGAGGACTCGATGGAGGTGTACGCGGGCTGCTCGTCCTTCTCCAGCGACGCCCAGTGTCACCTCCCGGGCTCGACCCCGGGCCGCTCCTCGCAGGGCGCGCTGGGCCGCGAGACGTACGCCGCACGCTCGGACTTCTTCGACCGCTCGCTGTCCTCGGCCGGTGTCCAGACCCTCCTGAACCAGCTCTCCACGGTCCGAGGCAGCGCTGGGAGCATCGCTCTGACGGCACTCGGTGGCGCGATCAACCGCGTCTCGCCCACCTCCACGGCCTTCGTCCACCGCCGCTCGCGGATGCTCGCCCAGTACATCGTCTCCTGGAAGGCCGGCACCACCGGCACGACCGCCCAGTCCTGGCTGTCGACCGCCCACAAGGCCATGTCCCCCTACGCCTCGGGCGCCGCCTACCAGAACTACGCGGACCCCACCCTCACCAACTGGCGCAAGGCGTACTACGGCGACGCGGCCCCGCGCCTGACCACCCTGAAAAGGCTGTACGACCCGAACCGCGTCTTCACGTTCCCGCAGGCGCTTTGAACAGCACGCGAGGAGCTACACGGTGAGCTACGCAGCCAGATCCCGATCCTCGGGCCGCTCCACCTGTACCCCCGAGATCACCGCTTCCTCCCCGGCCAAGGCCCCTCCGCGCGCCCGGATCAGCCCTCCGACCCGCGCCGACCCCTCCACAGCCTTGGTCAAAGGCGTCAGCAGCAGCATGGCGAGCGGGGACAGCAGGAGTGCGACCGCCGTGCCGAGGGCGAAGCCGCCGATCACGTCCGTCGGGTAGTGCACGCCCATGTAGACCCGGCAGAACCCCTCGACCAGCGCGAGCCCTATGCCGATCAGCCCGAACTTCCGGTGGGCGACGAAGAGTCCGACCGCGACCGCCATGGTGAGCGTCGCGTGGTCGCTGACGAAGGAGTAGTCGTTCTTGCCGGACACCAGTACGTCCAGGTCCTGGTGGTCGACGAAGGGTCTGGGCCGCTGCACGAAACCCCGTATCGGCACGTTCACCAGCACGGCGATCGCGGCGGCCAACGGCGCCCAGATCACCGCGGCCACGGACGACGCGGCATCCTCGCCGCCCCGCCGCCGCACGGCCCACCAGCACGCGGCCGCCAGCAGAACCATCGCGATCAACAGCCCGTATTCACCCACGAACTCGACACCGCGGTCGAACCACTGCGGCGCCTTCTTGGCCAGGCCGTTGATGTCGTAGAGCAGGTTGACGTCGGGGTTGGAACCGGATTCGGCGAGTCCAGCCATGGTGCTGTGGCCCCTTCGTCGTCTTTCCCGCGCGCGCAGCCTTTCGTGCGGCGCTCTGTCCCACCCCCGTGGTCGTAGATCCGCTCTACGAGAAAAGGAACGCACACTCCCCTGATATACGTTCCACCCTCCACCGAATGATCACTCATACGTTATCGAAGAGAGATACATCGTCGCAGCTCAGAGGGCACGTTCAGACCGTCGTGGGCAATGCTTTCGCGCCATCTTCGGTCACGCGCGTGGCTCCGAAGTAGTCGGGGGTGTCGACGGGGTCGAAGCGGATGACGGCACCCGTCCTCGGCGCGTCGATCATGTATCCGCCGCCCACGTAGATGCCCACGTGCCGGATGGCCCGGGAGTCGTTCAGGTCGTCCGAGAAGAACACCAGATCCCCCGGCATCAGCTCTTCCCGCGCGGGGTGCGGACCGGCGTTGTACTGATCGTTGGCGACCCGCGGAAGCGTGACCCCGACACTCTCGTACGCGGCCTTCGTCAGTCCCGAGCAGTCGAAGCGTCCGCCCTGGTCAGCGGTACCGTTCCCGCCCCACAGGTAGGGCGTGCCGAGCTTCTCCTGGGCGTACGAGATGGCCGCCGCGGCCTGCTTGGAGGGGTCGACCCGGGTCACCGGCGCGGCGAAACTCGCCTGCAGCGTGGTGATCGTCTTCACGTAGTTCTGGGTCTCCTTGTACGGCGGTACGCCCCCGTACTTGATGACCGCGTACGCCCCCGCGTTGTAGGCGGCGAGCATGTTGTGCGTCGGGTCCCCGGGCGCGTCCTTCACGTACGAGGCGAGCTCGCAGTCGTACGAAGCGGCAGACGGAATCGCGTCATTCGGATCCCATACGTCGCGGTCGCCGTCACCGTCCCCGTCGATTCCGTGGGTGGCCCAGGTTCCCGGGATGAATTGCGCTATCCCCTGTGCCGCCGCCGGACTCTGGGCGGTCGGATTGAATCCGCTCTCCTGATACAGCTGCGCAGCCAGCAGCGCCGGGTTGATGGCGGTGCACAGATTGCCCCACTTCTGTACGAGCGTCTGGTACGCGGCCGGCACGGCGCCCTTGGCGAGCGTGATGGCCCCTCCGCCGACCCCGCCCGCGAGGTTCCCCGCGACCAGGTAGACACCGACGACGAGCACCATCACGAAGCTGAGCCCGCCCCCGACGGCGGCGATCGCCACGACCCATGCCTTACGCACCGTCAACCGCCCCTCACCGCCCGGGAGTCCGCCGAGGTCAGTGTAGAGGCGGGCACTGTGCGACGGGATGATCACGCGCAAGGAGAAACCGCACGTGGCGACCCCGCCCCTCTGCCGAACCCGCCCTGCGGCAACCCCTCTGCCTTGCAAGGCGGTTACGCGCCAAATGGGGCGCAGGCGCATGACCGGAACCTGCACGTCGGCGCGAACTCCCGCTCCTTCCAGCGATCTTCCGGCCTCGCCGTTTCGGTTGGGTACGGCGGGTGGTGAGGCGGAAACACGAAAGTGCGTGCCGGGGCACGGTTGCCGGCGGATCCAGCCGATGCCACCGGGCTGACCGCCGCGTACTCCGCCGCCCTCAGCCCGCTTCGGCCGCGCGGGACCGGACATATTCCAGGCCGGACCGCCACCAACCTGGCGGTGATGCTCGCCGACGGAGGCGAGGCCATCGCGGATCTGGGTGGTCAGACGGCAGGCGCCGACTCCTTGACGGCCCTGTTCTCGCTGTCGGCGGAGGTGGGGGCCACCACTCGGTTCCGGGCGCGTCGTAGCCCTACGACGTACAGGGCAAGTCCTCCGGCCAGCCAGCAGGCGAGGACGGTCAGGGGCCGCGCGGAGCCGGCGCCGTCGAAGAATGCGAGCGAGCGCAGCAGGGTGCCGGTGGCGCCCGGTGGCAGGAGCTGGCCCAGGGTTCCCCAACCGGACGGGAGCAGTTCGGGCGCACTGTTCAGGCCCGACAGAGGATTGCCGAGGAAGATCAGGGTCACGGCACCCAGACCCAGGCCGGCGTTGCCCAACGCGGTGCGCAGGCCGAGGATCGTCCATGCCGTGGCGGCGATACCGAAGGCCGCGCCGGCGCTGGTCAGCCAGTAGTTGCCGTCCAGTGAGCCGAATCCGTACTGCATCAGGGCCGTGAGGGCCAGCGCCCCGGAGATGGCGAAGCCGAAGGCGGCGACGGCGCGCTGACGCGGCCGGGGGACAGCGGCCAGCAGCACGACCGCGCCGATCCAGCCGCCCAGCGCGAGAGGCAGCGCGCCCGCGGCGAGTCCGGCGCCCGTGGGGTCGTCCGACGGCAGTGGCCGTACGTCGTCGACCGGGACGGCCGCTCCCTGCGCCTCGCCCAGTTGGGTGGCGAGGGTCTTGAGCGTATTGGCGACCGCCGGGCTGGCGGCGGAGGCGACCAGCACGGTGGTGCCGGTGCCGTCGGTGACGATGGCACCGTACACGTCACGGTCCAGGATGCGGTCCTTGGCCTCCTGGGCGTTGCCGACCATGGAGATGTCGAAAGCGCCAGGCTGCTGCTCCTGAAGCTGATGGCGGAGTTGCTCGGCAGGCCCGCTCGGTCCGGCGACGGCGAGGGGGATGTCTCGCGGCTTCAGGTGGAGTGGCGGCAGGGCGAAGGCCGACAACATGGCGACGAAGAGTGCGACCAGCCCGACGACGACTATGGCGGGACGGCGCCAGTCGCCGGACGGCGGAGCCTGGTCCTGGGACGGAGATACAGACACCGGTCCTCCTTTGATCTGTGGTGAGGTGAGCGCAGAGTCGGCTCGCGATTCGGCGAATATAAGATGCACGTCGCATCTTCGAGTGCCATGTCAGAGTGAACCACATAAGATGCACAACCGCTCTTAGGAGGCCTCGGTGCGGCAACCGCCCGCTCCCCGTCAGCTCGCGCCCACCGCGCGGACAGAGGGCAAGACCGTCACGCGTCGCCGGGGCAGAGAGCTCGAACAGGCCATCCTCCGCGCGGCGCTCGATGAACTCACCGAGACGGGATACGTAGGTCTCACCGTCGAAGCCGTCGCGGCCCGAGCCCGCACCAGCAGGCCGGTACTCCACCGCCGCTGGCCCACCCGCGCCGAACTCGTCATCGCCGCCCTGAGCGATTCCCACCTCCGCGCCGATGACCTGCCCGACAACGGGTCCCTCCGCTCCGATCTCATCGCCCTGCTCCAGCGGTTCGCCCGCAGGTTCGTCGACGTCGGCGCGGAAGTGTTCTGGGGCCTCATGTCCGAGACCGCCCGCGACCCGAGACTCTCCGCCCTCGTCCGCACGCAGTTCGCCAGAACCCTGCGCCAGGAGGAACTGACGACCGCACTGCTCGACCGCGCTGTCGCCCGAGGGGAGATCGGCCCCGACCGTCCGGCCTCCCGTGTGCTCAGGCTCCCCCTGGACCTGCTCCGCCACGATGTCCTGATCCACGGCGAGGTGAGCGACGAGACGATCATCAGCATCGTGGACGAGGTACTTCTCCCTCTCCTGCTGCCCGGCACCCAATCGCCCTGACCGCGGCAAGCCGATCGGGCATCGGCGGTCGAGGAGGTCTCCACCAGGGCCGAGCCGTCGACCGGAAGGCGCGCCGGTACTCCACCGACACCACGATCAGGCCCAGCTCAAGCGCCCATTCCAGGGCCAGGTCGCTCCGCCCGCCCGCACGCAGGTCCTCGTCCGACGGCATGGCCAGGACAGTGCGTCGATCGCGGAGGCTATAACCGATGGACGTGACCGGCCCGACGGTCCTAACCTCGGCCGGTCCACACGTTGATGCTTCCGAAGAGGTGCGTTTGATGACGGTCCAGGCAGGCGCGACCGAGTTCCACCGGCCGCCCACAGCAGCCATCGCGACCATCGCAAGCACCTTGGACCGAAGGAATCCCAGAAGTGGATCTTCCACGTAGCTTCACCATCCGCGAGAGCGGACATCGCATCCACAACCCGTTCACCAGCGAGAAGCTGGCCACCCTGGGCGAGGCGCTCAGCCCACCGCCGGGGACCCGCATGCTCGATCTCGCCTGCGGCACGGGCGAAATGCTGTGCACTTGGGCACGCGACCACCAACTGACCGGCACCGGCGTGGACATCAGCACCGTGTTCCTCGCAGGCGCCCGCGCCCGAGCCGTCGAGCTGAGTGTGGCCGACCGGGTCGACTTCACCCACGCAGACGCGTCGGGCCACGTCGCCGACGAACCGGTCGGCATCGCCGCGTGCATCGGCGCCACCTGGATCGGCGGTGGCGCGGCCGGCACGGTCGAACTCCTCCGGCGCAGCCTCGCCCCCGGCGGCACCATCCTGATCGGCGAGCCGTACTGGCGCATCGACCCCCCGGACCAGACCACCGTCGAGGCCTGCCACGCCTCCGCCAAGGAGGACTTCCTCCCTCTGCCGGAGCTGCTCGAACAGTTCGGCGAACTCGGCTGCGACGTGGTCGAGATGGTCCTCGCCGACCAGGACAGCTGGGACCGCTATGCGGCCGCCCAGTGGCTCAACATCCGCCGCTGGCTGGACGCGAACCCCGACGACGGACTGGCCCCCGAAATGCGCGCGGAACTCACCACCGGCCCCGCCCGCCACACCCGCTACCAGCGCGAGTACCTGGGCTGGGGTGTCTTCGCCCTGATGAACCACTGACGCACCTTCAGTGAGCCCCGGCACCACGGTGCCGGGGCTCACTGCCTAGAGCCGGGCCCACCGCCTAGAGCCGGGCCCACGGCCGAGACCGGGCTCACGGCCTAGACGAGCGAGTCCGCGACGCGGAGCCGTGCATCGCGTGCTTCCTTGGTGGCTTTCACCAGTTCCGCACTCTGCTTGATGAGCCGCTGCTGGTAGGCGGATTCCACCGTGAACGAGACCCCCACCAGGTTGGTACGCGTCTTGCAGTCGAGGTCGACACGGGCGGTCCTGATGGCATCGGCGCCGGTGCCGTCACCGAGCTTCGGGTCGGAGAGCGGCGCGAGGGGGTTCGCGTAGTGGTAGCCCTGCTCTGCCATGCAGTCCGACCAGGCCTTGACGACCTTGCGCACCCGGGAGTCCTCCTGGGCCTGCTTGAAAGAGGTGAAAGCGAGCTGTTGGGTCAGAGTGAAGTCGGCGCCCTTGGGCGAGTGCGCGTCGAGTCCGCGACTGGCCTCGCCGAGGCATCCGCCCTCGGGCACGGCCCTGCCGTCGAGGCTGGAGGCGCCCTCCCCGTAGAGGACGGTCTGCTCGTCCGCTCCGAGTTCGGGAGTCGCCGGGTGAGCTTCGGCATCGGTAGCCAGGCCGTATCCCTTTTTTGCCGCGAGGCTTGAATCCGTAATTCCGTATCTGCGACTGTTGGAATCCGTGGATCCCTCGACGGCCGGCACATCGACCTTGTAGGAAAACGCGAAGCGCTGCATGCACCGGTTGACAAGAACGAGCCGCGCACGGTCGAACTCGCGCACTTGTCCGGCCGTGGGAAGATAGGATTCCAGCGGAAGCCGAAGATCCTTGGTCGAGAGCGTTGTGAGAGGCTTTCCGATGTCCGGCTCCGAGCTTTCCGTTCCGCTGGCGGCGGAAACACAGCCGCTGATCGCGAGAAGGGCGGAAAATACACCTGCCAGGCTCAGTGCGGGACGCAGGAAAAAGCGGCGTTCGTGCGTAGGCATCGTGAACTCCGACACGCTTCGGTAGAATTCCATGGAGCGCTGCTCTGCCCAACTGCAATGGGCAGAGCAGCGTTCACCGTGGACTATCAGTTGGCGTCGTAGTAGTACGCCGAGGAAATCTTGTTCTTGAATGTCGTCGACGCGTTGCCGACGTAGCCCGGGTCGAGCCACCCTTCCGAGCCACCCGCCGAGGCGTTGGTGTACACGTACCAGGTGAGCGAGTCGCGGTTCCGGTACGACTCGGTGTTGTCGTTGGCCGAGATGCTGGTGCCCGGGAACACGTCACCGCTGAAGTTCGTGTCCGAGACGAACAGGTCAAAGACCGTGCCGCTCGATCCGGTGACGTAGTACAGGCCGAACTCGCCGACCTCCACCACGCCGTTCTTGCCGGTGGCGGCGGATGCCGATCCGGCGGTGGCGATGCCCGCGGTGCCCAGGGCGGCCACGGCCACACCGGTCACCACGAGCCGCCGCAGCTGCTGTCTGGTTCCACTACGCATGATTCTCCAGAAGCCTGTTGGAATATCTGACGCGGTCCGGTCAGGAAGACCGGACACTGGTCATCTCATCAGGCGGCGGAGCGGGTTGCCATTGTCCTTCGGGACAGTTCTTTGCGTGAAATGCCCCGGATACCATGCAGGCCTGCAGACGCGAGTCGACCGAAAGCTTCTGTACGATGCTGGCCACGTGCGCCTTGGCAGTGCGCTCGGTGATGTGCAGAGCCCTGGAGAGTTCACGATTGGACAACCCGCCGGAGAGCAGATGGAATACGTCCATTTCGCGGTTGCTCAGTAAAACGACTCTTGGTAATGCGGCGTTGAGGCTGGTGGCGAGTCTGATTTCTGGATGAGCACTGATCAATTCACAGGTCTGGCAACGATCGATCTTGTTCGTGAAGCCACGCCCCCCTGTAGCGCGATCCCCGGAATGATGTTGCTTTGCCTCTTGGGCATCTCTGTGATACTGCGTCACTCAATCGACTGTACTCCCGGAGCACAGAGTTCCGGGACCTAATTGTTTCCTGTGCATGAAGTCAGCCAATACCGCCGTGTGCCGGCAGCGTGACGACGACGACCAGGCCACCTCCCGCACCGGACACCGCGGTCGCGTCCCCACCGTGCATGCGGGCCACGGAACGGACGATCGAAAGGCCGAGACCGGTGCCATGGGCGGAGCCCACGCGGTCGGTGAGACGGCGGAAGGGTTCGAAGAGCCCGGGGACCTCGTAGTCGGCGATACCGGGACCGGTGTTCTCCACGGTGAGCAGCGCCTGTCCGTTCTCGCACGTCACCGCGGCACGCACCCAGCCGTCCGCCGTGTTGTACCGGACCGCGTTCTGCAGCAGGTTCTGCGCGGCCCGTTCCAGGAGCACGGGGTCGCCCTTGACCTTTGCCGACCCGGCCAGCACCGTCAGGGTGACCTCGGCCCGCTCGGCCTCCGGTCCGATGGTGTCGGCGGCGCGCTTCACCACGTCGGCGAGGTCGAAGGGGACCGGATCGACGACGGCGTGCTGGGAGCGAGCCAGAGTGAGCAGACCGTCGATCATCCGTTCGTGGCGAGCGTTGACCTCCAGCAGGGTCTCACCGAGTCTGGCCACCTCGGGCGGGGAACCGGGCCGCCCCATGGCGACCTCGATCAGCGTCCGGTTGATCACCAGCGGGGTCTTCAGCTCGTGGGAGGCGTTGGCGACGAAGCGCCGCTGCCCGTCGAAGGCGGAGTCGAGCCGGGACAGCATGTCGTCGAAGGTGTCGGCGAGTTCCCGGAGTTCGTCCTTGGGGCCTGTCAGCCCGATCCGCTCGTGCAGACTGCGGTCCGCGACCCGCCTCGCCGTGGAGGTGATCTGGCTGATCGGGCGGAGCACTCGGCCGGAAACGACCCACCCAATGCCCAGCCCGCCCCCCGCGAGGGCCGCCAGAGCCTGACCGCCGTTGCTGAGCAGGGGGTTGAGCGTGCGTTCCCTGAAATCGCCGCGCAGTTGCTCGGTCGCCGCCGCCACCTGCGGCTTGACCGCTGTCTCGAACTCCTCGGACGTCTGCCCCGATGCAGGGGAGTAGAGCGAGCGGACATCGATGCTCTGCCGGTCGATGATCCTGTCGAGCAGCAGATAGATCACGACCAGCAGAGTGGCACCGGTCAGGATGACCAGCCCGCCGTACAAGAGGGTCAGCCGGACGCGGATGGTCCAGTGGCGGGGGTTCACAGCACGCGGGTTCACAGCACGGGAGTTCACGGTATGCGGTATCCGATTCCAGGGACGGTTTCCACCACGGGCGGATCACCGAGCTTGCGGCGCAGCGTCATGACGGCCACCCGCACCACGTTGGTGAACGGGTCGATGTTCTCGTCCCAGGCCCGCTCCAGAAGCTGTTCCGTACTGACGACCGTTCCTCCGGCGCGCAGCAGCTCCTCCAGTACGGCGAACTCCTTCTTCGACAGCGATACGTAGTGGCCGTCACGGAAGACCTCCCGGCGGCCGGGATCGAGTGAGATCCCCGTGCGTGCGAGCACCGGCGGCGAGGCGGGACGGGCCCGGCGGCCCAACGCCCTTACCCGGGCGACGAGTTCGGCGAAGGCGAACGGCTTGACGAGATAGTCGTCCGCGCCGAGGGACAGCCCGGAGACCCGGTCGGCGATCTCACCGGAGACCGTCAGCATCAGGATCCGGGTGTCCCAGCCCGCCGCGACAACCTGACGGCAGACCTCGTCGCCGTGCACGCGTGGCAGGTCCCGGTCCAGGACGAGGACGTCGTACTCGTTGACACCCATCCGTTCCAGGGCGGCGGCGCCGTCATAGGCGATATCCACCGCCAGGGCCTCCTGGCGCAGACCCTCGGCAATGGCGTCGGCCAGCAGCACCTCATCCTCGACGACGAGTACGCGCACAGTCCCCCCGCTCCCGTGGACGGGCCAGGTCCCCGCTCCCGTGGACGGGTCATGCTGCCGGGCCCTGTGTAAGCCGCTCATAAGGATTTTCCCTCACAACTGGCTTACATGGCAGGCGCTGTGATGGCGGTCGGCAAACGGGAGGGAGCCGCAGATGACCAGAATCCGATTGACCATGTTGGCCGCAGTACCGCTGACCGCGCTGGTTTTCGGCATCACCGGCTGTGGCGGCGGCGGTGACGATCCGGGCGTGGCGACCGCCCAGTCCGCCGGGAGCGCGAGCCAGTCCGGCGGCGACGCGGCCCAGCAGGCCCAGAAGTACGCGAACTGCCTCAAGGACGCGGGCGTGACGATGACGCAGGGCGCCGACGGGACGCTAGAGGTGGACAAGGAAAAGACTCCGCAGACGACGATTCTCCAAGCGTCCGAGAAGTGCCGGAACCTCCAGCCCGAGGCTGCTGCCACCGACGTGCCGCAGGTGTCGCCCGAAGACCTCGAGAAGCGCCGGGAGTACGCGGCCTGCATCCGTGAGCACGGAGTGAAGGACTACCCCGACCCCGATCCCCGGACCGGGGAGTCGGTCCTCGACGACGAACTGGCGCGACAGCTCAAGACGGACGCCACGTTCGAGTCGGCGCTCGCGGAATGCCGCAACGTCCTGCCCTCGCCCAGTTCGAGCGGGGTGCGCGGGGGATGAGCACGCGCTCGGTCCGGCGCCGCCGGGGCACGATCCTGACCGTGGTCCTGGTGGCAGCCGTCGCCGCCTCGGTCGCCGCAGCGGCCCTTGGCTTCGGCGGGTCGTCCCCGGCCGGTACGGACAAGGCGGCGGACACCCCCGGGAAGACAGCCACCATCACCCGCCGGACCCTCGTCGACGAGACCACCGTTGCGGGCAGACTCGGGTACGGGGCCGCCACGTCCGTGGAGTCCAGGGCGACGGGCACTCTGACCTGGCTGCCCGCCGTGGGAAAGACGATCGGCCGAGGCGGTGTGCTGCTGCGGGCGGACAACAAGCCGGTGGTTCTCCTGTACGGAGCCCTGCCCATGTACCGCACTCTCACGGCGGCCGTCCCGGCTCCTCCGCCGACTCCACCGGAGCCGGAGACCGGCTCGGGCACCGAGGGCACCGGCACGGCACCCTCGGAGGCCACCCAGCCGGAACCGGCTGTCGGCACCCCGGCGACCAACGGCCCGGACGTCGAACAGTTCGAGCGGAATCTGCGGGAGCTCGGTTACGAAGGCTTCACCGTCGATCAGGAGTTCACCGACCTGACGGCGAAGGCGGTGAAACGCTGGCAGAAGGACCTCGGCCTGCCGCGGACCGGAAAGGTCGGCATCGACCAGGTCGTATACGCCGCCGGTCCGGTACGGATCGCCTCGCACTCCGCCAAGGTCGGGGCGTCCGCCACCGGGGAGATGCTGACCCGCACCGCCACGACCAAGGTGGTCACCGTCGACGTCCGCGCGGCCGACACCGCCTGGGCGGTCAAGGGGACGAAGGTGACGGTCGCCCTGCCGGGCGGGAAGACCGTTGCGGGGACGGTCTTCAGCGTGGGTACGGACGCCACCGCGGCTCAGGCCTCCGGCGAGGGCGGCCAGGGCGACGATCCGGCCACCGGCACGGACACCGCCACCGTGCCGGTCACCGTCACCGTCGCCCGTCAGTCGGCGCTCGGCAGCCTGGAAACGACGCCGGTCGACGTCCGCCACACCGTCGAGACCCGCAAGGACGTGCTGGCCGTTCCGGTCGCGGCGCTGCTCGCCCTGGCCGAGGGCGGCTACGGGCTGGAGACGGTGGCCGGCACACACACCGCCATCGTCGCCGTACGCACCGGCCTCTTCGCCGACGGCTGGGTCGAGGTGAGCGGATCCGGCATCAGCGCGGGGCAGCGCGTGGGGATACCCGGATGACCTCAACGAGCCCGGTGAGCCCGGTGAGCCCGCCGATCGGGACAAGGGTGGTCGAGCTGAAGGGCGTGTCCAAGTCCTATCCCGGCGGGGTCGTCGCACTGCGGGACGTCGACCTCGCCATCGAGTACGGCGAGCTGCTGGGCATCGTCGGCCCGTCCGGTTCCGGCAAGTCCACACTGCTGCACATCGTCGGCACGCTCGACCGACCCTCCGCCGGCACGGTCCGCATCGCCGGGCACGACATCGCCGGGCTTTCGGACCGCAAGGTGTCGGCACTGCGAGCCCGGCGCATCGGCTTCGTCTTCCAGCAGTTCCATCTCGCCGCCGGAGTGCCCGTACTGGACAACGTCGCCGACGGTCTGCTCTACGCGGGCGTACCGCTGCGCGAGCGCAGACGGGAGGCGGCCGAGGCGCTGGAACGCGTACGGCTCGACCACCGGCTCGACCACCTGCCGCACCAGCTCTCCGGCGGGGAGCGGCAGCGCGTGGCGATCGCCCGTGCGGTCGTCGGGTCACCGGCGCTGCTGCTCGCCGACGAGCCGACCGGCAACCTCGACTCGTCGGCCGGCGAGGCGGTGATGCAGGTACTGCGAGACCTGCACGCGGCCGGGACAACGGTCGTCGTCATCACCCATGACCGGGAGATCGCGGCGGAACTACCACGTCAAGTGCACGTCCGTGACGGCAGGGCGAAGGGCAGCAGGTCATGAGTGCGCGCACGGAAAGGCAGACGGAAACGGGTACGGACCCGCGTACGGAACTCGTCCCCGCGCGGCTGGGCGCCACCGATGTGGCCCGCGTCGGCGCGGCGGGACTGCGCGCCCGTCCGCTGCGGGCCGTGCTGTCCGCGCTCGGGATCGCCATCGGCATCGCCGCCATGCTGGCCGTCGTCGGTATCTCGACCTCCAGCCGGGCCGACCTGAACCGCACGCTGGACCGGCTCGGCACCAATCTCCTCACCGTCGAACCGGGCAGCACCATGTTCGGTGACGCCGCCCGACTCCCCGAGGAATCGGTCACGATGGTCGGCCGCATCGGCCCCGTGCACTCGGTCGCCGCCGTCGGCCGGGTCACGGCACACGTCTACCGCAACGACCACATTCCCGCCGGGCAGACCGGCAGTATCGAAGTGGTGGCGGTCCAGCCCGGCCTGCCGACGGCGGTCGGCAGCCACATGCGCACAGGGGTATGGCTCAACGAGGCGACCGCGCGCTATCCGGGGGTGGTGCTCGGGGCGGCGGCCGCACGACGGCTGGACATCCGTGAGCCCGGGACGCGGGTGTGGCTGGGGAACCAGTGGTTCGGCGTCACCGGGATCCTCGAACCGGTCCCGCTGGCGGACGAGTTGGACAGTTCCGCGATGGTCGGCTGGCCCGCCGCCCAGCAGTTCCTCTCCTTCGACGGCCACCCCACCGAGCTGTACGTGCGATCCGCCGAGCCTTCCGTCGAAGCCGTACGGACCGTGCTGGCGGCCACCGTCAACCCCGAGGCGCCGGCCGAGGTCCAGGTCTCCAGGCCGTCGGACGCGCTCGCCGCCCAGCGCGCCGCCGACTCCACACTCGGCGCGCTACTGCTCGGGCTCGGTGCGGTGGCGCTGCTGGTCGGCGGCATCGGGGTGGCCAACACCATGGTGATCTCCGTGCTGGAACGGCGCCCCGAGATAGGCCTGCGCCGCGCACTGGGCGCCACCCGCGGACAAATCCGGCTCCAGTTCCTTGCCGAGTCCCTCCTGCTGTCCGCGCTCGGCGGCGCCGGAGGCCTCCTCCTGGGCATCGGCGTGACCACGGCCTACGCGACCACGCAGGACTGGCCCACGGTCGTCCCCCTGTGGGCCATGTCCGGCGGCGCCGGAGCGACCCTGCTGATCGGCGCGATCGCAGGCCTCTACCCAGCCGTACGGGCGTCACGTCTGTCTCCGACCGAGGCGCTGGCCTAGCCCCCGCATTCCGCCCACAGCAGCTTCCCGCCCTTCGAAGCCCCCAGCTCCCGCAGCGCGGACACGCCCCACGCGTCCGCGCAGGCACGTACGAGGTGCAGGCCGCGCCCGCGTTCCGCGTCTTCCGGGGGTACGAGGGCGGGGGCGTCCTTCTCCGCAAAGCCCGGCGGGACGGTCGGATCGGTGTCCCAGACCGCGATACGAAGCCGGTCGGGCTCGGCGGCGAACAGGCGCAGGGCGTACGGACCCCGGGTGTGCAGGTGGGCGTTGGTGAGCAGCTCGGAGGCCAACAGTTCGGCGGTGAGGGTGAGTTCGGTGAGGTCGTGCGCGGTCAGGATGGTACGGAGGGTGGCTCGGGCGATGCCGGGGGCACGGGGATCGTGCGGGAGTTGAAGGGTGTAGGCCCAGGACGGGGATACGGTTGCCATCGGAAGTCTCCGATCACGGAGGGGAGTTGGGTGGTCGCTTAGTGACGGTGCCGCTCCGTCGAGCGGGGTTCTTCTGAGCAGAGGCGCCTGGGACCAAAGTAGCGGTGACGGATATATTCTTCATCCCGTTCCGGACGATAATTACTGCAACCACTCGTGTGAGTGACCAGACAGCACGGAGGAACGACGGCGATGCCCGTGAGGACCAACCCAACGGCACGTCAACTGCGCTTCGGTGCCGAACTGCGCAGACTGCGTGAGCGCACGCGACTGTCGTCAACGCAGGCCGCCCAGCTCCTGGGAATGAAGCAGGCCCAGGTCAGCAACATGGAGACCGGACGGCTCGGCGTGAGCGCGGAACGCGTACGCACCCTGGCCTGCCAGTACGAGTGCCCGGACAAGAACCTGGTGGAGGCCATCGCCGGGATGACCGGCGAGCGCAAGCGCGGCTGGTGGGAGGAGTACCGGAACATTCTGCCCGCGGGGTTGCTGGACCTGGCCGAATTGGAGCGCCATGGGCACGCGTTGCGCACCGCCCACACCTCAGGCATCCCTGGCCTGCTCCAGACGACGGATCACGCCCGCGAGGTCTTCCAGCAGGTCGTCCCGGAGCTACCACCCCCAGAGGTGGAGCACCGCACTTCGTTCCGCATCAAGCGGCAGGCGGTCCTCTTCCACGGGAAGCCGATGATCCCGTACCAGGCGATCATCCACGAGGCGGCCCTGCACATGAGGTTCGGCGGCCGTGAGATCGCCCGGCAGCAGCTCAAGCATTTGCTCAAGATGGGCGAGCATCCCAACATCTCGATCCTGGTCATCCCGTTCGACGCAGGCGGGTACCCCGGGTCGGGACAGCCCATCTACTACGTACACGGAGCCGTACCGCAGCTCGACACCGTCCAGCTCGATCAGTCGCACGGCATCGTCCTCCTGGACGCCGAGGCCCAACTCGACAAGTACCGCACGATCTTCGACCGTCTGACGGCCCTCAGCCTGATCGAAGTCGAGTCCCGAGCCCTCATCCACACCATCATCCAGACCCTCTGAAAGGTAGATGTGCTCACCACTCCCTGGCAGAAGTCCTCTTACTGCGGCGAAGGAGAGTCCTGCCTGCACGTCGCCGCAACCGAAGCCCGAATACATCTCACCGAATCCAGCGACCCCACCGAATCCATACTCACCGCCGCCCCCGCCACTTTCCGCACCCTCCTCCAGACCCTCAAGCACAAGGAACCGCCCCGTGGCTGACATCCCCCCGAACCTGGACTGGGTCCGCGCCGCCCCGGACGACGCGACCGGCCCCGGCCCCTGGATCGAACTCGCCTTCGGCGACAACGACCTGGTCTACATCCGGGAAACCAGCGACCCGGAGAACGTCGTCACGACCACCCAGAAGAAGTGGGACGCGTTCGTACTGGGCGTACAGGCAGGCGAGTTCGACCACTTCGTAGAGGGGCTGGAGGCGGAAGACGCCTAAGGGTTGTCCAGTGCTCCGCAGTGGCAGGTGACTGGGGCGGGGGCGAGGAGGTGGTGGACGTAGGCGGGGGGCAGGTTGGAGAGGACGATCTCGCTGCCTACCACGTGGGGGGCTATCGCCTCGCGCAGTACGTGGCGGGAGAGGGCCTGGCGGGGGTTGAGGTGTTGGATGGCGCGGCCTCCGAGGTAGGTGAAGAAGGAGAGGCGGCCTCCGGGTCGGAGTGAGGACAGGAGTTGGCCGAGGACGGCTTCGATCTGTGGGGGTGGGAAGTTGGCGAAGGGGAGTCCGCAGACGATGTTGTCGTAGTGGCCGAGTTTCTGGTCCTGGATGAGGCCGTGGTGCAGGCGGGTGCGGTGGGCGATGGCGGCCAGTCGCAGGTCGTGCTGGAGGGCTGTGGTGAGGTGGTCGACGAACGGGCCGTTGGCCTCGATGAGTTCGAGTGTGTCGTGGGGTCCCAGGCGGGGGGCGAGGTGGCGGGTGACGGCTCCGGTTCCCGGTCCGACTTCCAGTACGGCACGCGGATGGTGTGGGGTGCCGGGGTGGATGTGGCGGGTGAGAGCACGGGAGAGGGCGGCTCCGCTGGGCGCGACGGATCCCGTCATTTTCGCGGTGCGGGAGAACTGCCGGAGAAAAGCCAGGGCTTCTGCGAGAGCGGCTGATGCGGTGGGGGTCATCACGGGGGGCACCTTCGCCTTGCTGATGAATCACGGTGGGTTGAAGCTGGTGAATGTCCGGCGGCAGTACGCCTGTGACGAAAGCCGAAAAAGAGCCGGGCCGGTCAATGGCGGAGGGGCCTGGTGCCCGCTGTCCGGCCGGAGACGGCCAAGGAACGGCATCGCGTCACCGGCGGAGCGCATCGCAGGAGGATTCACCGCGCTGCGTGCGGAATGGGCAACGGCCCTACGGGCAGCCCAGGTTGCTGAGCCCCGGGGCGGGGGCGGGGGCGCCGGCCGCTCGCCGCTGGAGCCGGGCGGCAGCGACTCCCGTCTTCGGGCCGCCCGCCCACCCGCGTTCGGCAAGAACTTCTACGTGCCCTCGTTCGGCGTGTGGAGGACGAACTACTCGCGCCGCCGGTCGCGACTGACGGTGGTCCGCAGGGCTCCGACGTCGTTGCCGTGAGCCCGCTCCGTACACAGGATGAGGTTGTCGAGGATCAGGTCGTGGAGGGTGGCGGCGAGGCGGGTCATGCCACCGCCGGATCGGGAAGGTGCAGGGCGGCAAGGGCCTGCGTCACGGCGGTGATGACCCGCGGGTCATAGGCGGCCTGATTCCCGTTGACGGTACGCAGGTTCAGCACGGGGATCGGGGCAGGGACGCTGAGGGCGCCGGTGGCGTGAAGGATCGCCTCCAGGTGGTCTTCCGCGCCGTGGGAGTGGTAGCCGGTGACCAGGCCGGTGACAGGCTTGCCGGCGAGGGGGGCGTCGTTGCGGGGACGGGAGAGCCAGTCGAGGGCGTTCTTCAGGGCGGCCGAGATGCTGGCGTTGTTGACCGGGCTCAGGACCAGCAGGCTGTCGGCGGAGGCGACCTGGGCCCGCAGGGCGGCCACGACGGGCAAGGCGGGGTCGGTGTCCAGGTCCTCGTTGTACAGGGGCAGTTGGTCCAGCCCGGTGTGCAGGACCACCTCGTGCCCGGTGAGCTCCTGGGCCAGGGCCGCGTGGGCGACCTGGGTGGTCACGGCCCCGGTGCGCAGACTCCCGGACAGGACCAGCGTGCGGTGACGGACAGGTGCTTGTGACATGACAGCAAACTCCATGAGAGGAAAGGAAGTACAAGGCCAGGGCACGGGGCAGACGCGGCGGCGGGGGGTCAGCGGGCGGGGTCGGCGATGGCGTTCAGGGTGTGCAGCGCCCGCACGGGCAGGTCGATCATGGCGGCGGCGATGTTCTGCGTGAGGTGGGCACGGGTCGAGGTGCCGGGGATCAGCAGCATCGTGGGAGAGCGGTGCAGCAGCCACGCCAGAGCGATCTGACGCGGTGTGGCACCGAGGTCGGCCGCGACCTGTTCCAGTGCCTCGGCCTGCAGCGGCCGGAACCCGCCCAACGGCCAGAACGGCACGAACGCGATGCCCTGCTCGGCGCACCGGTCCACGAGTTCGTCGTCCTGACGGAAGGCGACGTTGTAGTGGTTCTGTACGGCGACGACCGGCGCGATCTGCTGGGCGGCCTTGACCTGCTCGGCGCTGACGTTGCTGACCCCCAGGTTGCGGATCAGGCCCTGGTCGCGGAGCTCGGACAGCACTGTGAACGGCTCGACGATGTCGGCCGCCTCCAGGGTGTCGGTCATCCGCAGGTTCACCAGGTCCAGTGCCTCCAGACCCAGGTGGTCCAGGTTGTCGTGGACGGCCTGGACCAGCTCCGGCCGCGACAGCGCCGCGGGCCACCCTCGCTCCGCGGTGCGGCGCGCCCCGACCTTGGTGGCGATATGCAGACCCTCGGGATAGGGGTACAGGGCCTCACGAATCAGTCCGTTCACCAGGTACGGACCGTAGTAGTCGCTGGTGTCCAGATGCGTGACCCCCGCCTCCACCACGGCGCGCAGGACGGCCAGGGCTTCGACGCGGTCGCGCGGCGGCCCGTAGGCCATCGGCCCGGCCAGTTGGAGGGCGCCGTAGCCGACGCGGGAAACGGTCAGGGTCTCGGACAGGCGCAGGGTGCCTCCGGGATGTACGTCGCTCATCGCGAACTCCTTGCTGAGAACTCAGTCGGGGGAAGGTCCGGGGCGAGGTGTTCCCGCCATCGGCCGAGGCGCACGGGCCTCGGTGTCAACACTGCCGCCGCGATCACCGACCCAACAGTCGAGCAGGCCAAAAGCGTGCTGAACCTCCAAAGAAGTGGATGCGGGAGACTTATACTTCCGTCATGGATCAGACGGACCGGCGCATCGTGCAGTGCCTGCTACAGGACGGGCGCGCGTCTTTCCGCCGCATCGCACAGGTCGCGGGCGTCTCGGAGCAGACCGTGGCACGCCGCTACCGGGCCCTGATCGCCGAGGGCACGGTCCGCGTTCGCGGCTTGCCAGGACACGGCGGCTCCCGCGAGCAGACCTGGTTCGTACGGGTCGAGTGCCGCCCCGATGCCACCGACGCCCTCGCCGACGCCCTGGCCGCCCGCGAGGACACCTCCTACGTCAGCGTCACCTCCGGCGGCTCCGAAATCGTCTGCCAGACCCGCAGCGACCCCGCCCGGCCACACGGCTCCGTCCTGCAGAGCCTGCCCCGTACCGCCAAGGTCCTGGGCTTCCACGCCTACGCCGTCCTGCACATACATCTCGGCGCCGGCGCCAAATGGCGCGCCTTCGACGAACCCCTCACCCCCGCCGAACTCGCCGCCTTGCACCACCATGAGGACGCCACCGACCTGGACCCCGAGCGCAGCCCGCGCACCGGAACCCTGAACGAGACAGACGCCCCGTTGCTGGCTGAACTGGCCCGCGACGGGCGTACCAGCGTGGTGGAACTGGCACGCGCGACCGGCTGGTCCAAGGCCCGCGTCTCATCGCGCCTGGAGGAACTGCTCCACGGACGGGCCCTGCGCCTGGCCGTCGACCTCGCGTACGCCCAGTTCGGGTTCCACGCCACGGCCTACCTCTGGCTCACCGTCGCCCCCGGCCAGTTGACGACCACAGGAGAGGCGCTGTCCCGCCATCCCGAGACCACCTTCGCCGCCGCCGTCACCGGTTCGGCGAACCTCCTGGTCACCGTCACCTGCCGCAGCATGGACGACCTCTACGCCTACGTCACCGGCAAGGTCGGCGCCCTGCTGGCTGTCACCCAGGCCGACATCGTCCCGGTCCTGCACCGCGTCAAACAAGCAGGCACCCGCGTCCACCACGGCCGCCTCACCACGGCGTGACCCACCCACGGCGAATCAGCGCGGGCGGTGGAACCATGATCGCCACGGACATCGTCTCCGTCACCGCAACCAAAGGCTGAAGAACCGGAGACCAGAAATCCTAGGCTCAAGGACAACGCGCCGGACCCTGCTCACCACGGCCACCGCGACAACCGCACTCGCGCTCACAGGGAACCCGGCGCACGCAGCCCCCCGTACCCGGAACACCGCACACGCCAGCCTGCGGGAACTGGAAGAGCAACACGGAGCCAGGATCGGCGCGTTCGCCCACAACCTGGGGACAAAGGCGACCGTGCGGTACCGGGCGGAGGAGCTCTTCCCGATGTGTTCGGTGTTCAAGACGCTGGCGGTCGCGGCCGTGCTGCGGGACCTGGACCGGCACGGGGAGACGCTCGCCAAGCGCATCCACTACACGGCGGCGGACGTGGAGGCGGCCGGAGGCGGGGCAGTGACCGTCAAGCCGGAGAACATCGCCTCCGGCCTGACCATCGAGGAACTGTCCGACGCCGCGATCCGCTACAGCGACAACGCCGCCGCCAATCTCCTGCTCCACGAACTCGGCGGCCCCACGGCAGTGAGCCGCTTCAGCCGGTCGCTCGGGGACCCGAAGACCCGCCTGGACCGCTGGGAGCCGGCCCTGAACTCGGCGGAGCCGGGGCGGTTGGAGGACACGACCACTCCGGGTGCCATCGCCCACACGTACGCACGGCTCGTACTCGGCAACGCCCTGAACGACGAGGACCGCACCCGCCTGACGACCTGGCTCCTCGGCAACACGACCGGCGGCGAACGCCTGCGCAAGGGCCTCCCCCAGGGCTGGACAGTCGCCGACAAGACCGGCACGGGCCAGTACGGGACAGCCAACGACGTGGGAATCGCCTGGACCCCGGACGGCACCCCGATCGTCGTGGCCGTGCTGACCACCAAGCCCGACCCGGCCGCCACCGCGGACAACCCACTGGTCGCGAAGACAGCCACGGTCCTGGCAGATGCCGTGAGCTGACGCGGACCACCGGGACGGTATGGCCGCCCGTTGCTTGGGTGGTTGCCGTGGGGCTGCCCAAGCAACGGGCGGCCAAAACCCCGACATCACTCAGCCAACTCCGACTCCGCCCCCGAATCCGGCTCCGCCCCCGTATAAGCCGCCGTGGTCCGGTCCGCCGACGCCCGTGCCCCGGCCGACGCCGCCCCCGCCGCCACGCTCGCCTCGTACCAGCCCTCGCTGCTCAGCGTCACGAACCGCCGCCCCTCTTCGGACGCCGTCCAGGCCGCGAACTCCTGTGGGTCGACGGCGTTCCCGGACGCCAGGTGGAGGGTGAGGCCGGTGAGTCCCAGGTCCCAGCCGACACCGACCGCGCCGGGTCCGAACTCCGCCCAGCGTTCGTCGTCGACATGTGCGATGTGCTGAAGCTCGAAGCGGGTGCCGCCCTCTTCGGCGGGCGTCAGCCGGAGCTCGATCCAGCTGACCTCCCCGCCGTACTCCCAGGTCGCGTGGAAGCTCGACGGCGGTTCGCAGCGCTCGATCGTGCCGCCCGCGTTGCCCTCCAACTGGTACTTGCCGCCGAGGCGGAGGTCGCCGGAGACCGGCAGGAACCAGCGCGGGATGCGTTCGGCGTTGGTGCAGGCGTCCCAGACGTCCTCGACCGTCGTGTCGTACGTCCGGCTCACCGTGACCACACGCGCCTCGCCCGCCTCGAAATCACGGGTGCCGACCTGGCGCCGTACGGCATTGATCTGATGGGTGACGTCGATCATTGGGGTCCTCCTCGGATCCGGCTACTCACCATCGCCGGACTCTCTGAGCCGGCGCTCCCGCTTCCCTCGGGCCAACTCCGTGGCCAGGGCGTCCAGATGGGGCGTCCAGAAGCGGCGGAACTGCTCCAGCCATGCGTCGATGTCCCGCAACGGCTCCGAGTTCACCGCGTACAGCCGCCGGGTCCCCTCCGGCCGTACCGTCGCGAAGCCGTTCTCCCGCAGCACCTTCAGGTGCTGCGAGACCCCGGGCTGCGATATCCCGAACTCCACCGTGATGACCTCACACACCGCTCCGGAACTCATCTCACCGTCGGCGAGCAGCTCCAGGATGCGGCGGCGTACGGGGTCACCAAGGACGTCAAATGCATGCACAGCCGCACTATATCATCTCTCGCTTATATAAGTGGGAGATGATAGTCAGCGATCGGTGCTGTACCCATGCATCACTGGTGCGCCGCCGATGACTTTCCTGTGAGTCGAGTCAAGCCGCCGTCAGCTTCCGGCCATCGAGGCGCCATTGGGCGGTAAGCCGACAGCCTTGGTTCGGTAAGGCGGAAGTCAGGATTCCAGATGCCTCTTGTTGTCACGTACTCAACAAGGGATGGTCATCCGCGGGCCGATCAAGCCCACCGCCGGGGACACCGGACCGGCGGCGCACCGCACCCGCACCGCCCCTGTCAACCAGTCTCAGGAGGCTGTCCGTTGCTTACCGAATCCCCCAAAAGACCTGCGATACGTGGCAGATGGCGCCGCCTGGGTGCCGCGACCCTCGGCACCGCGGCCCTCGTCCTCGCAGGCTTCGGCACCGCTGCCCCCGCTGGTGCCGCCCAGGTGGTCGCGACCAAGTCCCCCTCCCCCGCGGTGACCTGGACCCGCGCCTGCGCCACACCCGCCAAGGGCCAGATGGCCTGTAAGGCCCTCCGCGTCACCGGCGGCACGACCGCGTTCCAGAAGGAGCAGCAGGCCCGGGCCCGCACGGACGCCGTCACCCCCGACGCCGCCGACGCGTCGACCCCCTCCGGCTACGGGCCCAGCGACCTCCAGGGCGCCTATGGCCTGACATCCGCCGCCGCCTCCAACGGCTCCGGCGAGACCATCGCGATCGTCGACGCGTACAACGACCCGAACGCCGAGGCGGACCTCGCCAAGTACCGTACGTACTACGGTCTCTCGGCCTGCACCACCGCCAACGGCTGCTTCAAGAAGGTCAGTCAGACGGGCTCCACGACCTCCCTCCCCACCAGTGACTCGGGCTGGTCCGAGGAGATCTCCCTCGACCTGGACATGGCCAGCGCCGTCTGCCCGAACTGCAGCATCCTGCTCGTCGAGGCCACCTCCGCCAGCATGGCCAACCTCGGCAAGTCGGTGAACGAGGCCGTCACCCTGGGCGCGAAGTACGTCTCCAACAGCTACGGCGGCTCCGAGTCCTCCTCCGACTCCACCTACGACACCTCGTACTTCAAGCACACGGGCGTCGCCATCACCGTCAGCGCGGGCGACTCCGGCTACGGCGCCGAGTACCCGGCGGCCTCCCAGTACGTGACCTCCGTCGGCGGCACCGCCCTCTCCGCGAGCTCCACCAGCCGCGGCTGGAGCGAGAGCGTGTGGGAGACCAGCAGCACCGAGGGCACCGGCTCCGGCTGCTCCTCGTACGACACCAAGCCGACCTGGCAGACCGACACGGGCTGCGCGAAGCGCACCATCGCCGACGTCTCGGCCGTCGCCGACCCGGCGACCGGCGTCTCGGTCTACGACTCCTACGGCGTCACCGCCGGCTGGTACACCTTCGGCGGCACCAGCGCCTCCGCCCCGATCATCGCGGGCGTCTACGCCCTCGCCGGCACCCCCTCCGCCGGCTCCTACCCGGCGAAGTTCCCGTACGCGGCGGCCGGCACCTCGGCCCTCAACGACGTGACCAGCGGCACCAACGGCAGCTGCGGCTCCAGCTACCTCTGCACCGCCAAGTCGGGCTACGACGGCCCGACCGGCTATGGCACCCCGGAGGGAGTCGCAGCCTTCACGGGCTGACCTCCGGGGCGACAGGGAGCCGCCGGCGGCAGAACGTGGGGACCACCGGCGGCATATGAGAACGGGCCGCGGCTACCAGCCGCGGCCCGTTTCCCTGTCCCGCAACAACGCGGGATAGCCTTCGGGCTGACGGTCACTCGGCCACACCCCGCGGACGCGCGACCGTCCGCAGTCTCATGAGTAGGGGCTAACGACGGAACCACACGACAGGTTCCGCACCAACTTCATTGCTCGGCGTAACCAGCCGTGATACACAGAGTGACCATACGATCCTTCGCATACCGTCCCACACACCCCGTAAGGGATCCCGCGTGGGCCTTCCGCGAGGGAACGGCAAGGGATTCGTACGAAACTCGCCAATCAATGACGCCAAGTCGACATCCGACAGGGCCATCGTCGGCGAGAATGGGCCCGACCTCTGCGCACAGGGCAGAGGGTGCAGAACTACCCACTAGGGGCGGTGACTTACATGCTTTTCGCAGCCGAAAAGGGCGACATCACCACAATTATCGGCGGGATCGCTCCGGACTGGGGTCCCTTCGGCAGCCTGGGCAACGAAGCCAAGACGATGGTCCAGGTTGTGATGGCGGTCGCCATCATGCTCTGCCTCGGGATCGCGATCTGGGGCGCGGCCAAGCAGCGCATCGGCGCGACGGCCCTCCGGGACACCTTCAGCGCCGAACAGGGCAAAGGCCTCATCATCGCGGGCCTCACCGGAGTCTTCATCATCGGGTCCCTCGGCACGCTGTTCACCATCGTGTACGGCATGGCCGTCTAGGGCGGGCCGGGCACGCCCGGATCTCTCCTCTCCCTCCGACCCACCCGTCCGTCGTGCCCACCGGCTGAGGTTGCGTTCCCTGATGTCGAGTCACCACACCCCGCCCGCGCGGGAACCAGCACGGCTACCGTCGTACTACGCGGTTCAGCGGTTCAGCGAGAGGTTGAGGGGGCGTACGCGGCATGAGTCTCGGTGACGATCCCGGATACGGTGACGGCTCTCGCGGTGAGGACGGCGGATACGGCGGCTCCGGCCAGACCCGGACCAGACTCCCGGGCGGTGGCACGGGCGACGTGTACGGCGGTGCCCGCCGCGGGCGGTCCTCCTCGCGGAGCCTGGTCACGGTCGTCGGCGTGGTCGTCCTCCTCATCGCCGCGATCGCCTTCGCCAACCGTGGAGACGACGACTCCTCCTCCTCCTCCTCCGACGGAGGGGGCACCGACAACGCCCAGACTTCGCCTACGGCGGCTTCGGGGGAGCGGCCGGTGGGGTCGAAGGACTCGGGGATTCCCACGGGGTTCGCGCACAGCTCCCAGGGCGCGGAGTCCGCTGCGGCGAACTACGCGGTGGCGTTGGGCTCGGCCGACATGTTCAACAAGACCAGGCGGGACCAGATCCTGTCGGCCGTCATCACCCCGTCCAAGGTCGCCGAGTTCCAGGCGTCGCTGGACCAGGCGTACACCCCGCAGTTCAACCAGAACCTCGGTCTGAATCAGGACGGCTCGACACCCCAGGGCTACACATTCGTCTCGCGTACGAGCCCTCTCGGCACCAAGGTGACCAAGTCGTCCAGCGACACGGCGACCGTCGAGGTCTGGTGCAGCGGTCTCCTCGGCCTCGCAGGCACGAACTCCACCAACCCCGTCACCAGCACCTGGTTCACGATCACCGCGCAGCTGGAGTGGACCGGCGGCGACTGGAAGATCGTGACGCACTCTCAGAAGGAAGGCCCCGCGCCCGTACCGGGCGACGACCGGGCCTCCAGCGCCGACGACATCGCGAAGGCTGTCGAGGAGTACGGAGGGTTCACGTATGCCCGCTAACCATCGCGTACTCAAACTCACCGCCGCCGTCGGGGCCGTACAGGCCACGGTGTTGCTGCTGGCCGCCCGAGCCGCGGCCGCCCCCACACCGACCCCGACCAGTGACCCTTGCAGCCTCATCAAGGGCCCCGCCAAGGACTACTGCGAAGGCGACAGCGGCACCGGCGGAGGCGGAAGCGGCACCACCTCTCTCCCCTCCACCCTCGACCCCCTCACCTCCCTCGCCCAGGGCTGCGCCGACGCCGCGTCATGGACCATCGACAAGCTCAGCGAGGCCGTCAAGGACACCGCGAACGTCGACTTCACGAACCCGAAGTTCCTCCAGCAGTACGCGGTGGTCTTCGCGGCGTCGACGATCCTGACCCTGGTCCTGTGGCTGCTGGCCGTGTCGAAGAGGGCGGTGCGAGGCGTCCCCCTCACCACCGCGATCGGGGAAGCGGTCGGGTTCCTGTGGCTTACGGTGCTGGCATCGGCGTTCACCCCGCTGATCCTCTACACGGTCGTGTCGGCGACGGACGGCGTCACGGAGGTCCTGGCGTCGACGACGGGCAACCAGACGGACACCTTCTTCGGCAACTTCTCCGGCGCCCTGGCCAAGGGCGAGGACATCGGCGGCGGCCCGATCATGCTGATCGTCGTGTCGATGGTGTCGATCCTGGCGGCCGGCGTGCTCTGGCTGGAGCTGGTCATCAGAGCCGCCCTCCTCTACGTGGGCGCCCTGCTCGGCACCGTCGTGTACGCGGGCCTCGTCGACAAGAACCTGTGGGGCCACGTCCGCCGCTGGGCGGGCATCATGATCGCGGTCATCCTGGTCAAACCGGTGATCGTGATCGTGCTGGGCCTGGCCGGTGCGCTGTCCACCGCGGAGGGCCCGGACGCGTTCTCCGCCGTCGTCTCGGGACTGGCCATCATCCTGCTCGCCATCTTCGCGAGCGCGATGATCTACCGCTTCGTACCGGGCTTCGGCGACGAGATCGCGGGCTCCCGCAACAACCGCATCATGCAGGGCGCCGAGGGCAAGGCCGCCGCCGTCATGAGCTCCCCGGCCACCCTGGTCGCCCAGGGCATCAAGACCCACAGCACCCGCGCCGACAACGGCGGCGGTGGGGGCGGTGGCGGAGGCGGCAACAGCCAGCCCCGCCCCTCCAACCCCGCCGCCGGCGGGGTGGCCGCACACAGCACCCGTACGTCGAACGGAGGCGGCGGATCTGTCCCCTCCGCCGCACCCGCACCCCGTACGAACCCGACGAGTACCCCGCACGCCCGCAACAACCGCACGGGAGGTGAAGGGCGTTGACGACCGAGTCCCACGTGTCCCACGTGATCACGCCCCGCCGTACATATCTGATCGGCCGCGCCCGGCCGAACGCGATCGTCGGCCGGAACCGTGAGTCCGGCGAGATCGCACTGATCATCGCGGGCGCGTTCCTCGGCATGATGTGCGGCTTGCTCGTCCCGGTGCTGTCCCTGCGGATCGTGCTGCTGATGGGCTTCCCGCTGGTCGCCCTCGCGGCGGTGTACGTCCCCTACAAGCGCCGCACGTTCTACAAGTGGTTCGAGATCAACCGCAGTTACAAGCGGAGCCTGCGCCGGGGAACGGCGTACCGCAGCAGTGTCATGGAGGCCGGTACGCGCATCGAAGGCCGTGAGGTCGAGATCGGCCCGCCGCCCGGCATCGGGCGGATCAACTGGCTCGCGGCGCCCTTCGGCCCCGACGAGATCGCCGTACTCCTGCACGCCGACCGCCGCACGGTCACCGCCGCGATCGAGATCGAGGGTCCGGGCGTCGGCCTGCGCGACTCCGAGGACCAAGAGGCCCTCGTCGACCGCTTCGGCACCCTCCTCAAGCACGTGGCGAACGGCGACGGCTTCGTCACCCGCATCCAGATGCTCGCCCGCACCCTCCCCGCCGACCCGGACGCCCACGCCAAGGACGTCTCCGTACGCGGCGACGAGCGCGCCCCCGGCTGGCTGCAGCAGTCGTACGACCAGCTCCAGTCCATGGTGTCCACGAGCAGCGAGCAGCACCGTGCGTACCTCGTCGCGTGCATGCACTTCAACCGCGAACTGGCCGCCGAGGCACAGGCGATGGCCCGCGCGGCGCGCCCGCAGGGTGGCCGGAAGCTGGACCGTGACGCAGGCCTGGCCGTCGTCATGGCGCGCGAGCTGACCGACATCTGCTCCCGCCTCCAGGAAGCCGACATCCGCGTACGACAGCCGCTGGGCCAGGGCCGTCTGTCCTCCCTCGTCCACTCCATGTACGACCCGGACCACCCCATCGACCACATCCAGGCGATGACGAAGCGCAACGCCTGGCCCGCCGAGCTCGACGCCATGGAACCCACCTACCTCCAGGCGAAGACCCGCGAGTCCTCCACCCGTGCGCCCTGGTGCCACTCCACGGCCTGGGTGAAGGAGTGGCCGATGACGCCGGTCGGCGTCAACTTCCTTGCCCCGCTGCTCGTCCACACCCCGGACGTCATCCGGACCGTGGCCGTCACGATGGACCTCGAACCCACCGAGATCGCCATCGAGCGCATGCTGACGGAGAAGACGAACGACGACGCCGAGGCCAGTCGCGCCGCCAAGATGAACCGGACCGTCGACCCGCGCGACGTCGCCGCCCACGGGCGCATGGACCAGCGCGGCGAGGACCTCGCGAGCGGCGCGGCGGGCGTGAACCTCGTCGGCTACATCACGGTCAGCTCCCGCTCCCCCGAGGCCCTCGCCCGCGACAAGCGGACGATCCGCGCCTCGGCCGGCAAGTCGTATCTGAAGCTGGAGTGGTGCGACCGCGAGCACCACCGGGCCTTCGTCAACACACTGCCGTTCGCCACCGGAATCCGCAGGTAGGGGCTGATGTTCTGATGCGGGATCCGCTGTCCACGGCAACCGACGCCTTCACGTCCTTCCTCTTCGGCAAGATCGAGACGACCCGGCTCCCGGTCCGCACGTCCACCGGCCAGGCCCAGGCGGTCTATCTGCCGACCGCCGCCCCGGGCCTCGGCGACTCGGGCGTCATCATCGGCCGCGAGGTGTACTCCGGGAAGGGCTACATCTACGACCCCTTCCAGCTGTACGGCCAGCAGCTCCCGGCACCGCACTGGCTGGTCCTTGGAGAGTCCGGCAACGGCAAGTCGGCGCTGGAGAAGACGTACGTCCTAAGGCAGTTGAGGTTCCGCGACCGACAGGTCGTCGTGCTCGACGCACAGGGTGAGGACGGCGCCGGTGAGTGGAATCTCATCGCGCAGGAGCTGGGAATAACCCCCATCCGGCTGGACCCCACCGCCGCCCTGGACATGGGCATCCGGCTCAACCCGCTCGATCCGGCGATCACGACGACCGGGCAGCTCGCGCTGCTCCGGACCATCATCGAAGTCGCGCTGGGCCACGGCCTGGACGAACGCTCCGGCTTCGCCCTCAAGGTCGCGCACGCCTACGTGAACGAGACGATCGTCGAACGCCAGCCGGTCCTGATGGACATCGTGGAGCAACTGCGCCACCCCGAACCGGAGTCGGCCGAGGCGATGAACGTCGCCATAGACGACGTACGGGCATGGGGCCTGGACGTGGCCCTGGTCATCGACCGACTGGTGGACGGCGACCTGCGGGGCATGTTCGACGGCCCCACGACGGTGGGCATCGACCTCGACGCCCCGCTCATCGTCTTCGACCTCTCCCACATCGACCGGAACTCCATCGCCATGCCGATCCTGATGGCGATCGTGGGTGTGTGGCTGGAGCACACCTGGATCCGCCCCGACCGGAAGAAGCGGATCTTCCTGGTCGAGGAGGCCTGGCACATCATCAACAGCCCCTTCGTGGCCCAGCTCTTCCAGCGCCTGCTGAAGTTCGGGCGCCGCCTGGGCCTGTCCTTCGTCGCGGTCGTCCACCACCTCTCCGACGTCGTGGACGGGGCCGCGGCGAAGGAGGCCGCCGCGATCCTCAAGATGGCCTCGACCCGAACGATCTACGCCCAGAAGGCCGACGAGGCGAGGGCTACGGGGCGGGTACTGGGCCTCCCCAGGTGGGCAGTGGAGATCATCCCCACTCTCACCCCCGGCATCGCGGTCTGGGACGTCAACGGCAACGTCCAGGTGGTCAAACACCTGATCACCGAGACCGAACGCCCCCTCGTCTTCACCGACCGCGCCATGACCCAGACCTCCGCCGAACTCATCGCCGACGACGCGCTGCACGCCGCGGAACTGGAGGCGGAGGAACGCGCGGCAGCCTTCATGGAACAGCACCTCAGCGATCTCGACGGTTCGTCCGAGTCCACGGTGGCGTGAGAACGGCGGCATGACATGACACGGGAAGAACGCGGCGAAGAACGGGGCGTCCCCGACGGATTGCTGGTCGGGGTGCTGGCCTTCCTGCTCGGCATGACCCTGATGGTGTGGACGTCCACGGGGTTCGCGGGACTGTTCTCCCGGGGAGCATGGCCGAACGCCGTCACGTTCGCGCACACGCCCCTCGCCATGCGCCACCTCATCGGGGAGCCGCACGACCTGACGGGGGCGTGGCCGGACACGCCTGCCGATCAGCTGTCGGGGTGGGGACTGTTCTGGGGACTGTTCATCGGCCAGCTGATGCTGCTGGTGGTACTGACGGTGTTCGTGATCGGAACGGTGGCGAGGTGGCGGGCGGGGAGAACGAGACGCGGGGCGAAGGCGGGGTTGTCGACGGCTCCCTTTGCGGCGGAGGGCGAGCGGGCGGGTGGGTGGGAAACTCTTCGCGCCGAAGGCGCGGAGACCACAACGCACCGGCACCCGCCAACGCAAGAGCAACCACTGCAGACGACGGCTCCCTTGACAACAGGGGGTGAAGGGGCGGGCGGGCTGGAAACCCCCGCGGAGACCAAAACGCAAGCACAGCCGCTGCACCAGGCCGATCGGCCGGCCGCGTGGGAAAACCCCCCGGCGAAACTACCCCGCCCCGTCCGACTGGCCCCCGCCGAATCCCGCCACCCCCAAGCCGTCCAGGCAATCCAAGACGCAGAAGGCCCCGCTCTGGTCGTCACCTCGAACCCCAGAACCTGGTCGGACACCAAGGACGCCAGAGCCAAGCTCGGCCCAGTCCTCCTCTACGACCCCGCGCACCTGTGCGACACCCCGGCCCGCCTCCACTGGTCCCCCTCCTCCGGCTGCGAGGACAAGGCCACCGCGGCGGCAAGGGCGGCAGCCCTACTCGCCCCCGTACGCCCCACCGCCAAGGTGGACCAACCCATGGCAGACGTAGCGGAAACGCTCCTGCGCAGCTACCTGCACGCCGCCGCCGTGGAGGGCAAACCCTTCCGCCATGTCCACCGCTGGTCCCAGGGCATGCAAGTACAAGACGCGGTACGAGCCCTCCGTACCAACCCCAAAGCCGCATCCGGAGCCGCAGGCGAACTGGAAGCGGCCCTCACCTCGCACCCCGAACGTCGCGACATCGCCCAGGAGTTGACGGCCCGCGCCCTCTCCGCCTTCTCCACGGTCAACATCCGCGAATCCTGCACCCCAAACCGAAGTGACACCCTCACTCTGGATTCTTTCGTGAACGAAGGGGGCACGCTCTATGTGGTCGGTGAACCCATCGAGGACCCCAGGGCGAATCCCGGCGCGATGCCGCTCCTGACGGCCCTCGCCTCAAGCGTGGTCGAGCGCGGCCGGCGCATGGCCGAACGGTCATCCTCCGGTCGCCTCGACCCACCACTCACCCTCGTCCTGGACGACGTGGCGGCCGTGGCCCCCCTCCCCCAGCTCCCGGACCTCCTGTCCACCGGAGCGACCCGAGGCTTCCCGACCTTGGTCCTCCTCCGCTCCCAGGAGCAGGCCCGTTCCCGCTGGCCGCAGTACGAACTCCCGCTCTAGGACTGGCCAAAGACCGGTCTAGTACCTGACCTGGCCGCGACTCTTCGCGGGCCGAGCGATCACGAACTCCAGCTCCCGCTCCCCCGAACTCCCCGGCGACGGCACGGCCACCCCACTCGGCAGGAACCCCGCCTTCCGATAGAACGCCTCGGCCCGCCCGTTCTTCTCGTGCACGAACAGCCGTACGCGCTCGAGCCCGCTCTCCCAAGCCCACTCCAGGGCGGCGTCAAAGAGCGCCCCGGTCACCCCGACGCCACTCCCCCGGCGCTCGGGCCGCACGTACACCCCCACCAGATGCCCCTGGCGCCGCTCGACCACGCCCCCGAAGATGTCCTGCTCCCCGGCCTCCTCAACCAGCACGGCCACGGACCCGTCCCACACCCCGTCCTGCCCCACGGCCACGAACTGCCGCCGCTCAGCAGCCCCCTCGGCGGCCCCGGCCGCCCGCTCCCGCCAGAACGCGTCGGGCTTGGCCGCGGCCTCCTCGTACGTCTCCAGGAACGCGAGATGAGCAACGGGGTCCCGCAGCGAGTCGAGCCGCAGCTCCTTCACCTCGGCCCACTCGTCGGAACGTATGGAACGAATCACGTGGTTCATGAAAACCACGGTATTACCTGCCTCCGACAACGCCCACCGGATATCCACCCTGCCGACACCCACCGTCAGGGCCCCCGTCATGATCGTCCCTGTACGACGTCAGACTGACGTAGAAGCCCGCCAGGGGCTGTCACTCACTCCCCACTCTCCATGGAGAAGCGCCGCATGCCCAAGGTCCAACTCGACGAACTCCGCAACGTGATCCACCCTCCGGGCAAGCTGGACAGCAGGGCGGAACACTGGGCCGGCCGCCTTTACATGCGGACCCTGTCCCTCCGGGTGACCCGCCTGATGCTCGGCACCCGCGTCTCACCGAACCAGATCACCGTAGTGATGGTGTTCGCGGGCGTTCTCTCCGGAGTGGCCCTGCTCCTGCCGGGCCTGGGCGGCGCCGTACTCTCCGTCCTCTTCATGCAGCTCTACCTCCTGCTCGACTGCGTGGACGGCGAAGTAGCCCGCTGGCGCAAGCAGTTCAGCCCCCTCGGCGTCTACCTGGACCGCCTCGGCGCCTACCTCGCCGACGCCGCGGTCATGGTCGGCATGGGCCTGCGCGCCTCCGAACTCGGCCTGGACCCCTACCTGGTGGCCGGCCTGGCAGCAGCCATCGGCGTCCTGCTCCTCAAGTCGTCCTCCGACCTGGTCCACGTGGCCCGCTCGGACAGCGGCCTCCAAAAGGCCACCGACCAGTCCGTGGTCCCCCGCTCCACCGGCCTGGCCCGAGTACGTCGCCTGGCCTCTTCCGTCCAGCTCCACCGCCTGTGCAACGGCATCGAGGCCACCATCCTGCTCCTCGTGACCGCGGTCGTGGACGTGGCCCTCGGCGACCTGACGGCCACAAAGATCGCCACCATCGCCATAACAGCGATCGTCTGGCTGCTCGTCCCCGCCCACATCATCTCGATCGTCTCGTCGTCCCGCCTGAAGTAACCACTGTCCGAACGGGAGCCAGTGCCGGGGTATGGCGCCATACCCCGGCACCAATAAAACAGAGATAGCCGGATATACCCCTGAACGCAGAAAACCCCCGTACCGTTTCCCGGTACAGGGGTTTTCTCCAAAACTTGTTCGGCGGCGTCCTACTCTCCCACAGGGTCCCCCCT
>NZ_JBFBEA010000041.1:0-48371 GCF_040683495.1 Streptomyces sp. NPDC093544
AACGCTCGGCTGGGAAACCCCAGCCGAGCGTCTGTCTAAACTGCTCGCCACCACACGTCAGTGATCACGTGTTGCGACGACCCCTGGAATTCGCCGAAAGGGAACCGGGCCTCCGTCGTCGTACGGAACCGGTCGTGAGACCTACGCCTCGAACACCTCTCGCACCAACTGCTCCTGCTCGGCCTGGTGCCGCTTGGCGGAGCCCACGGCGGGCGACGAGCCGGCCGGGCGGGACATGCGCCGCAGACGCTCCCCGTGCGGGATGTCGGCGCCGACCGCCAGGTCGAGGTGGTCGATCAGGTTGAGGGCGATGAAGGGCCACGCGCCCTGGTTCGCCGGCTCCTCCTGGGCCCAGAGGTACTTCTCGGCGTTCGGGTACTTGGCGATCTCCGCCTGGAGCTCGGCACCCGGGAGGGGGTACAGGCGCTCGATGCGGATGATGGCCGTGTCCGTGCTGCCGCGCTTCTTACGCTCGGCCTCAAGGTCGTAGTAGAGCTTGCCTGCGCAGAAGACGACCTTGTGGACCGCGGTGGCGTCGACGCTGTCGTCGCCGATGACGGGGCGGAAGCCGCCCGTCGTGAACTCCTCCGTGCTCGACGCGGCGGCCTTGAGACGCAGCATCGACTTCGGGGTGAAGACCACCAGCGGCTTGTGGTGCGGGTTGTGCACCTGCCACCGCAGGAGGTGGAAGTAGTTCGACGGGAGCGTCGGCTGGGCGACCGTCATGTTGTTCTGGGCGCACAGCTGGAGGAAGCGCTCGATGCGGGCCGAGGAGTGGTCCGGGCCCTGGCCCTCGTAGCCGTGGGGCAGCAGGAGGGTGACGCCGGACGTCTGGCCCCACTTCTGCTCCGCCGCCGAGATGTACTCGTCGACGACCGTCTGCGCGCCGTTGACGAAGTCGCCGAACTGCGCCTCCCACATCACGAGGGACTCGGGACGGGCCAGCGAGTAGCCGTACTCGAAGCCCATGACCGCGTACTCGGAGAGCAGGGAGTCGTAGACGTTGTAGCGCGCCTGGTCGTCCGCGAGGTACTGGAGCGGGGTGAAGTCCTCGCCCGTGCGGCGGTCGATCAGCACCGCGTGGCGCTGGCCGAAGGTGCCGCGGCGGGAGTCCTGGCCCGACAGGCGGACCGGGGTGCCCTCCAGGAGCAGCGAACCGATGGCGAGCGTCTCGCCCATGCCCCAGTCGATCGTGTCGTCCTCGATCATCGCCGCCCGGCGCTGCAGCTGCGGAAGCAGCCGCGGGTGGACGGTGACGTGGTCGGGGATGTTGACCTGGGACTCGGCGATGCGCTTCACGACCTCCTGGGAGATCGCGGTCGCCACGGCCACCGGGAACTCGGCCTGCACCTCCGGGACATGAGTCTCGGCAGCCTGCGAGACGGCCTCGCGGACCTCGGTGAAGACCTTCTCCAGCTGGCCCTGGAAGTCCTGCAGCGCCTGCTCGGCCTCTTCCAGGGTGATGTCGCCGCGACCGATGAGGGACTCGGTGTAGAGCTTGCGCACCGAGCGCTTCTTGTCGATCAGGTCGTACATCAGCGGCTGCGTGAACGCCGGGTTGTCGGACTCGTTGTGGCCCCGACGGCGGTAGCAGATCAGGTCGATGACGACGTCCTTGTTGAACGCCTGGCGGAACTCGAAGGCCAGCCGGGCGACGCGGACGACGGCCTCGGGGTCGTCACCGTTCACGTGGAAGATCGGCGCCTCGATCATGCGGGCCACGTCGGTGGCGTACATGGAGGAGCGCGAGGACTCCGGGGCGGCGGTGAAGCCGACCTGGTTGTTGATGACGATGTGGATGGTGCCGCCGGTGCGGTAGCCGCGTAGCTGCGACATGTTGAGGGTCTCGGCCACCACGCCCTGGCCCGCGAAGGCCGCGTCACCGTGCAGGGCGAGCGGCAGGACCGTGAAGTCCGTGCCGCCCTTGTTGATGATGTCCTGCTTGGCGCGGGCGATGCCCTCGATGATCGGGTCGACCGTCTCCAGGTGGGACGGGTTGGCGGCCAGCGAGACCTTGATCTGCTCGCCGTCCAGCCCTGTGAAGGTGCCGCCGGCGCCCAGGTGGTACTTCACGTCGCCGGAGCCGTGCATCGACTTCGGGTCGAGGTTGCCCTCGAACTCGCGGAAGATCTGCGCGTACGACTTGCCGACGATGTTCGCCAGCACGTTCAGCCGGCCGCGGTGGGCCATGCCGATGACGACCTCGTCCAGACGCGACTCGGCGGCGCTGTCCAGGACGGCGTCGAGCAGCGGGATGACCGACTCGCCGCCCTCCAGGGAGAAGCGCTTCTGGCCGACGTACTTCGTCTGCAGGAAGGTCTCGAAGGCCTCCGCCGCGTTCAGCCGGCGCAGGATGCGCAGCTGCTCCTCGCGCTCCGGCTTGGAGTGCGAGCGCTCGATGCGGTCCTGGATCCACTTGCGCTGCTTCGGGTCCTGGATGTGCATGAACTCGACGCCCGTGGTGCGGCAGTACGAGTCACGCAGCACGCCGAGGATGTCGCGCAGCTTCATCAGGGACTTGCCCGCGAAACCGCCGACCGCGAACTCGCGCTCCAGGTCCCACAGCGTGAGCCCGTGCTCGGTGATGTCCAGGTCGGGGTGCTTGCGCTGGCGGTACTCCAGCGGGTCGGTGTCGGCCATGACGTGGCCGCGGACCCGGTAGGAGTGGATCAGTTCGAAGACCCGGGCTGCCTTGGTGACGTCGTCGTCGTGGCTGGCGTCGATGTCCTTGAGCCAGCGGACCGGCTCGTAGGGGATGCGCAGGGCCTCGAAGACCTCGTCGAAGAAGCCGTTCTCGCCGAGCAGGAGGTTCGCGACGATCCGCAGGAACTCGCCGGAGGCGGCGCCCTGGATGACCCGGTGGTCGTAGGTCGACGTGAGCGTCATGACCTTCGAGATGCCGAGCTTGTTCAGGGTGTCCTGGGAGGTGCCCTGGAACTCCGCCGGGTAGTCCATCGAGCCGACGCCCATGATGACCGACTGACCGGGCATCAGACGCGGGACCGAGTGGACGGTGCCGAGGCCGCCGGGGTTGGTCAGCGAGACCGTGACACCGGTGAAGTCGTCCATCGTCAGCTTGCCGTCACGGGCGCGCCGGACGATGTCCTCGTAGGCCTGCCAGAACTCGAAGAAGTTCAGCGTCTCGGCCTTCTTGATGCCCGCGACGACCAGCTGGCGGTCGCCGTTGGGCTTCACCAGGTCGATGGCGAGGCCGAAGTTGACGTGCTCCGGCTTGACCAGGGTCGGCTTGCCGTCCTTCTCCGTGAAGGAGTAGTTCATCGACGGCATGGCCTTGATGGCCTGCACCATCGCGTACCCGATGAGGTGGGTGAAGGAGATCTTCCCGCCCCGGGCGCGCTTCAGGTGGTTGTTGATGACGATGCGGTTGTCGAAGAGCAGCTTCACCGGGACCGCGCGCACGGACGTTGCCGTGGGCACCTCGACCGAGGCGTTCATGTTCTTCACGACCGCGGCGGCGGGGCCGCGCAGCGTCACGTACTCGGGACCGGCCGGAGCCTCGGTCGCGGGCGCGGCGTTCGCGGCAGCCGGCTTGGCGGCCGCCGGAGCGGCCTTCGCCGGAGCCGGAGCGGCGGCGGGCTTCACCGCAGCCGGAGCCGCAGCCGGAGCCGGTGCAGCAGCAGCCGCGGCCGGTGCGGGCACCGGAGCGGCCTGAGCCGGCGGAGCCGCCTTGGTGGGCGCTGCGGGAGCCGCAGGCGCCGCGGGAGCGGCCGGAGGCACTGCTGACGGGACGGCCGCTGCGGCCCCCGCGGCCGCAGTACCCGCCGGAGCCGAGGCGACAGCGGCGCCCGGCTTGTAATCGGCGAAGAAGTCCCACCAGGCTCGGTCTACCGAATTCGGGTCCTGGAGGTACTGCTGATAGATCTCATCGACGAGCCACTCATTGGGGCCGAACGCGGCAGCCGGGTTCTTCCCGGAGGCCTTCTCTTCGGTCGAGATGCTCGAGTTACTGGGGGACTGTGGCGACACGGCGGCAACCGCCCTCTTCCGCTTCTCACAAGGTGATGGACAGCGGGAATCAAGGCTACGCCCCCCTGGCCGGGAAGTTCAGGCCGGGCCGGTCCATCGTCGTGTAAGTCACATCGGAAAGTGTGTTTCGGGGGTGGAAATGGCGGGAAACAAGCGGGGTTCCGGTCCGGAATGGGCATACCCGGGTACGCCCACCCGAGGTCACGGCACGACTCACGCGGCCCTCTGCCTGATCACACGTGCCCGCCGTGACGAACGTCGATGGATCTTGTGGCTCCGGTTCGAACTTTACGTCAACTTGGCAAAGACGGAAGCCCCGGGAGGATGACCTGGATCCGGCAACCCCGCTCGGATTCGGCCACGCCGATGCGCCCGCCGTGCAGATCGACCGCCCAACGGGCGATGGCCAGGCCAAGCCCCGTACCGCCGTCGCTGCCGGGACCGTGTGGCGAGGGGACCCCGCCGCGGTTGAACCGCTCGAAGACGCGGTGCCACTCCGACCTCGGAATACCGGGGCCCTCGTCCAGGATCTCCAGGGCGAGGGACTCCGGGCAGTCGCCCCGTCTGGCCTTGACGGTCACCCGGCCGTGCGGCGGGCTGTGCTTGACCGCGTTGTCGATGAGGTTGGCGACGACCTGGTGGATCCGCTCCGGGTCCGCGTGCGCGGTCAGCTCGGGCGGGGACACGTCGAGGTGCAGATGGACGTCTGTGCGCGTGTGGCTGCCGGAGCCCGAGGCGATGCCCGCGCGCGCGGAGGAGACCATGTTGGCCTCCTTGAGGACGCCCGACAGGTACGGCCACACCTCGAAGCGGCGCTGACGCAGCGGTACGACGCCGTGGTCCAGCCTGGACAGGTCGAGGAGCGTCTCCACGAGCCGGCCAAGACGCTCCGTCTGCTTGAGCGCGGTCCGCATGGTCTCGGGATCGGGGGCCGAGACGCCGTCCACGACGTTCTCCAGGACCGCGCGCAGCCCCGCGATGGGGGTACGCAGCTCGTGGGAGACATTCGCCACGAGCTCCTTGCGCTGGCGGTCCTGGGCCTCCAGCTCGTCGGCCATGAGGTTGATCGTCTGGGCCAGGTCGCCCAGTTCGTCCCGGCGGTCGTCGCGCACCCGGCGTGTGTAGTCGCCGTGCGAGATGGACCGGGCGACCGCGTTCATCTCGTCGAGCGGGGCCGTGAGCGAATGCGCCACGAACTGCGTTATCAACAGTGTGGCGATCATCGAGAAGACCGTGATGAAGCGCAGTTCGGTCTGTGTGCGCGCCGCGATGATCGACAGACCTGTGGTGATGAAGACCGAGACGACGACCAGGGTGCCGAGCTTGGTCTTGATCGAGAAGGGCCGCACACCACTCCATGGGCTCTCGCCCTTGGACTCGCCGAAACTCTCGCCCTTGGACTCGCCGAAACCGGAATTCGCCCGTC
The DNA here is from genome assembly GCF_040683495.1 of Streptomyces sp. NPDC093544. NCBI lineage: Bacteria > Bacillati > Actinomycetota > Actinomycetes > Kitasatosporales > Streptomycetaceae > Streptomyces > Streptomyces sp. NPDC093544. The sequence goes on from NZ_JBFBEA010000041.1 coordinate 5,414, forward strand.
TGCGCTCCCCGAATCCGGGGCCGGTGCTCCCGCGCTCCCCGAACCCGGGTCTCGCGCCCTTGCGATCCCCGAACCCGCTCATCACATCTGCCCCCTCAAGAAGGCCCCGGCCGCGGCCCGGCTCAGGGAGTCGGGGTCTCCAGGGCGTAGCCCACGCCGTGGACCGTACGGATCCGCTCGGCGCCGATCTTCCGGCGCAGCGCCTTGATGTGGCTGTCCACGGTCCGCGTGCCGGAGGCGTCCGCCCAGTCCCAGACCTCGGCGAGCAGCTGCTCACGCGAGAGTACGGCTCGCGGGGTGTTCGCGAGGCATACGAGGAGGTCGAACTCGGTGGGCGTGAGGTGCACGTCCTCCGAGCGCACCCGTACCCGGCGCTGCGCGTGATCGATCTCCAGCTCGCCGAGTCTGAGGATCCCGCTGCGCGGTGTCGAGGCGGCCACGACGGCGCGCTCCACCCGGCGCAGCAGGACGTGCACGCGGGCGGCCAGCTCGCGCATGGAGAACGGTTTCGTCATGTAGTCGTCGGCGCCGACGCCCAGACCGACAAGCATGTCGGTCTCGTCGTCGCGCGCGGTGAGCATCAGCACCGGCACCGGACGCTGGGCCTGCACACGCCGGCAGACCTCCAGCCCGTCGAAGCCGGGCAGCATGATGTCGAGGATCAGCAGATCGGGCTGCCAGGCCTCGGCGGTGTCGACGGCGGCCGGGCCGTCGCCCGCGGTTTGCACCAGGAATCCCTCGGCGCGCAGACGCGCCGCGATGGCGTCGACGATCGTCGGGTCGTCCTCGACGACCAGGACCCGTCGTTGAGCGCCGGGCGTCGCCGCCGCGCCGTTGTGGGAGGTGTGTGTCTGCTCCATCGCCCGCCCCTGAAGTGTGCTTTCCGGAATCCGTGGGGTGATCCCATGACTGCGCTTGACGCTTGAATGATCTGCGTCAGGTCAGCAGGGTACGGGCAGTCACCGCGCCACGGCTATCCAGGTCTTACCGCGAGATGGACGACGTCCGGAACGCCCCGGGCAACGGGGATCTCTTCGGTACGCACCCCCTTGAACCCGGCATTCCGTAGGGTTCCTTCAAATTCCGGAGAGGGCTGCGCCGACCACACCGCGAGTACCCCGCCGGGCCTCAACGCCCTTGCGCAGCCTGCGAGTCCGGCCTCCGAGTAGAGGCTTTCGTTGCCCTCTGTGACCGTCCATCCGGGCCCGTTGTCGATGTCCAGGCACAGCGCGTCGAATGTGTCGGAGATCTCATTGACGTAGGCGAGCAGATCCGCTTCGACGATATCGGTACGGGGGTCGGCGAGCGCCTCTGCGGACAGCGCGGCCAGCGGTCCGCCGAGGTGCCAGTCGATCACCGCCGGCTCGCGCTCCACGACGGTGATACGCCCCCAGCGCGGATCCGCGGCCGCGTGCGCGAGTGAGAACCCGACGCCGAGTCCGCCGATCAGCAGCCTCGGCTCCGCCCGCCCGTCCAGCGCGCCGTACGCGGCGTCGACGAGCAGCCGCTCCGAACGGCCGTCGGAAGTGTCCATGAGGAAACACCCGTTGGCGATGATCTGCAGCAGCGCACCATGACGCCGCAGCACGACCTCGCCGTACGGGCCCTCGCGACGGTCGATCACTGCGGGGGTGTCGTACGAGGTGACCATCGGCCCATCTTGGCAGCTCCCGGACGCCGGGCGGCCGAATTACCCCCGTTCCAGGGGGCGGAGCCGGCACGAGACACCTTCGCCAGTGATGGGGATCACGACGTGGCTGCGGCTACGGCAGGCGGCCGCCTGCGGAGGTTTCAGGCGCCCCCGGTGAACTTCGCGCTCGTCAGCGGTGCCTCCACGCGCCACCCGAGGGACTCGTACAGCGCCCGCCCGTCCGGTGTTCCGGCCAGTACGCCCGTCACGGCGCCCTGCGCGAGCGCCGTGCGCGTCAGTGTGCCCATGACCAGGCGGCCGAGTCCGCGCCTGCGGTGCTCCGGCGCTGTCGCGATCTGGTCGACGACCGCCGTCGCGCCGGTGGCCACGATCTGGCCGCGCGCGGCCCAGGAGCCGTCCGGCGCGGCGAGCAGGGCGTGGGTGACGCCGCCGCGCGACCAGGTGCGCAGGCGGTAGCCGTCAGGGGCGGCCGCGGGTGGGGCGGCGGCGAGTGGGATCGACATCAGGTAGCCGGGCTGGGGGTCGATCCACCAGCCCTGCCCGAGCCAGGGTTCGACGGTCGACGGCTCGGCGAACACCTTGAGTCACACCCCCGCTCCGGTCACCGAGTCGGAGACCTTCCGGACCACCGACTCCTCCACCGCCTCATTCGTCGCCCCGAGGACATGCCGCGAGACGTGCTCCGGCTGTCCCACGTCGATCGAGCACCCCCAAGACTCGGCCACCGGCGGAGCCGCCCCACGCGAGACGATCCAGCCGTCGACCCGGGCCCGTACGATCTTGTCCACCAGAACCCCTTGTAATGGCTGCTAATGCTAGACAGGCCTTACTCTAGGGATGATGTCGACGGGCCGGCCTGTGACGGCGACCACACATAGGGAGTGGTCGTGGTGATGGCGTGGAACCCCAGGCGGCGCAGGATCGGGGCGCTGTCGTCGGAGGCGTCCACGTGCAGGAATCGGACGCCGCGGGCCGCGGCGAGGGCGGCGCGTGTGGCGACCAGGGCGCGGTAAATGCCTCTGCCGCGCCATCCGGGCAGCGTCGAGCCGCCCCACAGGCTCGCGAACTCGGTGCCCTCGCGGAAGACGAGCCAGGCCGCGGCGACCACTTCACCGTCCGCCTCGGCGACGAAGACGGCGATCTCGTCGGGGGCGGCGTCGACGCGGCCGATCAGGTCGTCGGCGAGCCAGCTCCAGTCGTCGCCCCACACCGTCGACTCCATCGTGGCGATCCGGTGCATGTCCACGTCCGCCGTGGTCCGCCGTAGGGCGACACCCGGCGGCACGACCGGCCGTCGTACGGCCGCTGTTTCCTCCGAGAGCCCGACGACCACCGTCTCCCGCTCCTCGGGCGCGAACCCCGCGGCCCGCAGCCGCTCGGTGAGGTCGGCTGGGCGGTCGTGCCCTCGCGTCTTCCATTCCACCCCCTCACCGCGCCCGGCGAAGTACTCCCGCTGCCGGGCGATCAGACGGTCGAGTTCCGCCCCGCCCACCCCGAGGTCACGCGGACCACTGACCAGTCCGCGGAACTGCCCGACGATCCGCAGCAGCGGCCCGTCCTGTTCGTAAGTGACCCCTGTGGGAGGGGTGGGAGGTGCGCCGCGCATCTGGTCGTCGTAGGCGGCGAGAAAGGGGTGGATGCCGGGGTCTGTCACTGGGGAGACGGTACGGACGGTATGAGGTGTGGCAACTGAATAAGCGAGCGGCGTCCCGGCAAGGCCGCGCCATTCAAGGTGGCCTCAGCGCACGGCTCCACGCTCATCGACACGCCGGGTCGGCTCACCCGCGGCCAGGTCACAGGGCCTCCCCGGTTCACCCTTCCAGCGCGCACGACCGCGATCGCTGACAGCGAACACCCCCGGGGAACACCAGAGCGCTCACAAGCATTGAGTCCACATAGCTCAACTTGCTTGTCGAGAGGAAGATCATGGCTGCCGATACGACGTCCACACCGCTCAACCTGCCCGTGCTGCCGCTCGACGACGAGGTCGTGCTGCCTGGAATGGTGGTTCCGCTGGACCTGAACGACACCGATGTACGGGCCGCGGTGGAGGCCGCTCAGGCTGCCGCCCGCTCGACACCGGGGAAGCCGCAGGTGCTGCTGGTGCCGCGGATCGACGGGACGTACGCGGGCACGGGTGTGCTCGGTACCGTCGAACAGGTCGGCCGCCTTGCCGACGGCGACCCGGGCGCGCTGATCCGTGGACGCGGACGCGTGAAGATCGGTGCGGGGACGACCGGTCCCGGTGCCGCGCTGTGGGTGGAGGGGACGCGGGTCAACGAGACCGTGCCCGAGCCGCTGCCCGGCCACGTCACCGAGCTCATCAAGGAATACAAGGCCCTCGCCACCAGCTGGCTGCGCAAGCGCGGCGCCTGGCAGGTGGTGGACCGCGTCACCGCCATCGACGACGTGTCCGCCCTTGCCGACAATTCCGGGTACTCACCTTTCCTTTCCACCGAACAGAAGGTGGAGCTCCTGGAGACCGCGGACCCGATCGCCCGCCTGAAGATCGCCACCGAGCAGCTCCGCGAGCACCTCGCCGAGCAGGACGTCGCCGAGTCCATCGCCAAGGACGTACAGGAAGGCGTCGACAAGCAACAGCGCGAGTTCCTGCTGCGGCGCCAGCTCGATGCCGTACGCAAGGAACTGCGTGACCTGAACGGAGAGGGCGGGGAGGACGAGAGCGACGACTACCGCTCCCGCGTCGAAGCCGCCGATCTCCCCGAGAATGTCCGCGAGGCCGCCCTCAAGGAGGTCGAGAAGCTGGAGCGCGCGAGCGACCAGTCGCCCGAGGGCTCGTGGATCCGGACCTGGCTCGACACCGTGCTCGAACTGCCGTGGAACGAGCGCACCGAGGACGAGTACGACATCCAGGGCGCCCAGGCGATCCTCGACGCCGAGCACGCGGGCCTTGAGGACGTGAAGGAGCGGATCACCGAATACCTCGCCGTGCGCAAGCGGCGTTCCGAGCGAGGGCTCGGCGTGGTCGGTGGCCGCCGCGGCGGCGCGGTGCTCGCGCTCGTCGGACCTCCTGGCGTCGGCAAGACCTCGCTCGGCGAGTCCGTCGCGCACGCCATGGGGCGCAAGTTCGTCCGCGTCGCCCTGGGCGGCGTACGCGACGAGGCCGAGATCCGTGGACACCGGCGTACGTACGTCGGCGCGCTGCCCGGCCGTATCGTCCGCGCCATCAAGGAGGCCGGGTCCATGAACCCGGTCGTGCTCCTGGACGAGATCGACAAGGTCGGCTCCGACTACCGCGGCGACCCCGCCGCAGCCCTCCTCGAAGTACTCGACCCGGCCCAGAACCACACCTTCCGTGACCACTACCTGGAGGTCGAACTCGACCTCAGCGACGTCGTCTTCCTGGCGACCGCCAACGTCCTGGAAGCCATCCCGGAGGCCCTGCTCGACCGTATGGAGCTGGTCCGCCTCGACGGCTACACCGAGGACGAGAAGGTCGTCATCGCACGCGACCACCTGCTGCCGCGTCAGCTGGAGCGGGCCGGTCTGGAGAAGGACGAGGTCGCGCTCGACGAGAGCGCGCTGCGCAGGCTCGCGGGGGAGTACACCCGGGAAGCGGGCGTACGAAACCTGGAGCGCGGTATCGCCCGGCTGCTCCGCAAGGTGGCGGCGCAGCACGAACTCGGCGAGCGGAAGCTGCCGTTCACGGTGACCGAGGACGATCTGCGCGGGCTCATCGGGCGTCCGCACCACGTGCCCGAGTCCGCCCAGGACCCGGCCGAGCGCCGCACGGCGGTGCCCGGTGTCGCGACGGGTCTTGCCGTCACGGGTGCCGGCGGTGACGTGCTGTTCGTCGAGGCCTCGCTCGCCGACCCGGAGACGGGCGCGGCGGGTCTGAACCTGACCGGCCAGCTGGGCGACGTGATGAAGGAGTCCGCACAGATCGCGCTCTCCTTCCTGCGCAGCCACGGCGCGGAGCTCGAACTCCCCGTCGGCGACCTGAAGGACCGGGGCGTGCACATCCACTTCCCGGCCGGGGCCGTCCCCAAGGACGGTCCGAGCGCGGGCGTCACCATGACGGCCGCTCTCGCCTCGCTGCTCAGCGGCCGACTGGTCCGCACCGACGTCGCCATGACCGGCGAGGTCTCGCTCACCGGCCGTGTCCTGCCCATCGGCGGCGTCAAGCAGAAGCTGCTCGCCGCACACCGGGCCGGGGTCACGACGGTGATCATCCCGAAGCGCAACGAACCCGACCTGGACGACGTCCCGGCCGAGGTCCTGGACAAGCTCGACGTCCACGCGGTGACGGATGTCCGCCAGGTGCTGGAGCTGGCCCTCGCTCCGGCGACCAACGGCGCGACCGCGGAGGTTCCGGTGGCGGCGTGACGGACGCCATCGGTTGAGGAAGGCCCGGATCCCGGAAAAGGGGCCCCGGGCCTTCCCATGTCCGGTGCCGGCGGGGCGGGTGTCAGCCGGTCATGCCGGTGTCAGCCGTTGGCGAGCGCCACCACCCGGTCCAGCGCCCCGTTGAACTTGTCGTGGTCCCCGACCGTCGGACCGGACGACGTGTACTGCCACATCGTGTAGAAGCCCCAGCCGGCCGGCAGGGTGCCCACGGCGGTGGCGTAGCGGGCGACCCACAGCGGGTTGGCGGCCGCGAAACCGGCGTAGTTGCCGGTGCACTCCGTCCACCAGGTGGTCGCCGTGTAGATCACGGCGTCCCGCCCGGTGCGCGCCTTGTACTGGGTGAGGAAGCTGCTGATCCAGCTGACCATGGCGCTCTGCGTCTTGCCGTAGCAGGAGGCCCCGTACGGGTTCCACTCGATGTCGAGCACGCCGGGCAGCGTCCTGCCGTCCTTCGACCAGCCGCCTCCGTGGTCGACGAAGTAGTTGGCCTGGGTGGCGCCGGTCGTCGTGTCGGGGGTCCCGAAGTGGTACGCGCCGCGGATCATGCCGACGTCGTAGGAGCCGTTGTACTGCTGGGCGAAGTAGGGGTTCGTGTAGTACGTCCCTTCCGTCGCCTTGGCATACGCCCACTTGACCCCGCTGCCCCACAGGGTCGCCCAGGCGACGTTGCCCTGGTGGCTGCTGACGTCCACGCCCTCCGTCTGGGTGGCGTCGCCGGTGGCCGGGGTGCCGCCCTGGCCGTCGTGGGCGACTACGCCCATGCCCAGGTGGGCGGAGCCGCGGGCGGGGACATCGGCTGCCTGGGCCGGTACGGCGTAAAGGGCCGGTACGGCGAGAATGAGGGAGAAGGCGGCGAGCAGGATCCCGAGCGCGGGAAGGCGCTTCGAGGAGGGCGAGCGGCGGGTCGTTCCGGATCTGTATCGGTGCGCGGGCATGTCGTGCCTCCGAGGGGATCGGTGGTGCACGGTGGTGCTCGGTGGGGGGAACGCCGGCGGCAGGCGTCTGCCGCGGTGGGGGTCAAGTCCTCATCGACTTGTTGACGGCGTGGCCATGCCCGGCGATTTCCTGCCGTGGTCATGCCACAGGTTGCCTGCCATTGAAGCTACGCACCCGGAAGACGGCGTGGGAAGAGGGCCCTGACGCTGCCGATGGTCTACGCCTGCGAAATACTGGCGGAGCTGCGGCGACGGCGTTTTTTGGCAGAAACTTTCAGGATCCGGAAACCGAGTCAGGGGTGCTGACGTGCACGAGGACGCGAACGGCGACGGGCAACGCGACGATGCCACGGCGTCCGGAAGTGGTGTGGACCAGGAATTCCCCTCGCTGGAACGCGAGTTGACGGTGTTCCTGCGGCGCGCCCGGGCCTCCTCGGGGGAGATGGCCCGTGCGGTCCATCCCGACCTGGAGTCCTCCGCGTACGGACTCCTCTTCCGCCTGGAGGAGTGCGGCCGCCAGCGCGCCACGGAACTCGCCGCCTACATCGGCGTAGGCAAGGCCACCATGTCCCGCCAGCTCCGCGCCCTCGAAGACCTCGGCCTCGTCGCCCGCGAGCCCGACCCCGCCGACGGCCGCGCCTGGCTCGTCCACCTCACGGACGAGGGCCGGGTGCGCTTCAGTGCGGTGCGGGAGGCGCGCCGGGCGCGGTACGTCCGGCAGCTCGGTGGCTGGGATCCGCGCGAGGTGGCCGAGCTGGCCCGGCTGCTGCACCAGTTGAACGTCGGGATCGAGAAGTAGCCGACCACGCCCGGAAGTGAATCGCTTCCGGCGCCTCACCACTCCACGAGCACCACCGTCGCGTCGTCATGCGTCTTGCTCCGCCCCAGCCGCACCCGCAGCTCCGCGTCCGCGGACTCCAGCGCCCGCACGCGGGAGACGAGGGCCTGCGCCCCCTCCTTCCGTACGACGGTGAACAGGTCCGCCCAGTCCCCCTCCTGGAACTTCTCCACCCACCGCGTGGCACCGTCCGTAAGGGCGGCCAGCGCCCGGACGGAGGACCGGGGCGCCGTCCCCGTCACCGCGCGCGACGCCACCGAGGGATCCGCGGCGGCGGTGAAGAATCCGCCCTCCTGGTTGCGGAGGGTCGCGTCGGTGAGGGCGGTGGAGGTGAGGGTCGCGCGGGGGACGTGGGAGAGGCGGTCGTCGAGGAGTGCGGTGACGGTGCCGGCGGGGGATTCCAGCAGCAGCGCGGAGTCCGACAGGACGAGGTACTCGACCTCGTCGGCGGACCAGCGGGCGAGGACGACGGTTGCCTGCGGCGTGCGAGGGTGAGAAAGGTCACAGGTGTCGGCGTGGGCCTCGGCCGTACGCGCGATCGAGCGGGAAAGGACCTCAGGCAGCGTCAGATCCCGGCAAGTAAGGGACAGTTCGGTCAGTGCGCCGCCCAGGCGCGAGGAGAACCAGGCGACGGAGTGCAGGCAGCCGTCGTCACCCTCGGGAGGCGTCACGCCGTCCAGGACGACCAGTGCGCCCCCTTGTCCTGAGGCGGGAAGTCCGACCGATGCGAAGTCCTCATTGGGGCGGGCCGGGTCGCCGGGCTCCGAGACGAGTTCAGTACGCATCCGGCCAGTCTGCACGAGCCCTTCACGAGATCCACAAGAGGTTGGCATCGGTTGCCGAATGGGTGCGGACCAGCAGCTCAGGCGCCGGGTTTGGCATGGAATGATCTACTCCGGTGAAGCGTGGCGGCGAATACTGCCAAAGCCCGTCGCTCACGTCCAACCAGCCCGCCGCACAGGCGGACCGAACCGGTCAGAAGAACTTGCCCGTCAACTCCCGTCCGATGTTCACTCCTTCGGGTGGCGGGCCTGATGATGCGGGACCACTGTCCACCGGCACTGGGAGGGTCGGGAACCGGTGAGGGCGCCCCCTGCTTGAGCGAAGTCGAAAAGCTTGGGGGAGGGCGAACGGCCCAGTTGACGGAACGTCACCCGGGCACTTGGGTACACGAGTCAGGAATGCGAGCACCGGTGCAGAAGACGCGGCCGAGGCGCACAGGCAAGCAGACGGCCTCCACGGAGGGCGCCGGTGGCGCCGCCGCCGACTCGGCGGGCAGGGGTCGAACGGCCCACGTACGCAACCGGCTGATCGTCGCCGTTGCGGTCGTCGCGGCCGCCATCGTCGGCGCCGGGGCCCCCACGATCCTGACCGCCTCGGGTCAACTGAACGACTCCCAGAACCTGGTGACGCTCGCGCAGCGCACCCAGCAGGCGCTGACCCTCGCGCACTCGCTGGCCGACGAGCGCGACGAGGTCACCTCGTACATCGCCGCGGGCAGGCCGAAGGACAAGGCGCCCTCGGAGCAGCGCGGCGCCCGGGTCGACCGGCAGGTAGAGGAGTTGCGGGCGGACGAGGACGCCCCCGCGGCCCTCCTCACGGACCTCGACGCCATCGCCTCGCTGCGCCGAGCGGCGCTCACCGGCACGAGCACCGCGCTCGAAGCCCACCAGTCGTACTCCGGCGCCATCACCGAACTCCACGCCCTCGCCGAGGACCTGGCCGAGCAGGTGCCACCCCGCGCGGGCTCCGGCGCGCACTCCCTCGCCGAGCTGGACTCCGCCGTCCAGCAGTCCGCCGCCGCCCGTGGACTGCTCCTCGCGGCCCTCAGCATCCCGCGCACCACCGAGACCACCACCGACCCGTACACGGGCCTGACGACCACCACCAGCGTCTCGTCGAAAGCCGACACCAAGCAGCGTGACGCGCTCAGCGCCGCCGCCCAGCAGGCCCGCCTCCGCTCGGACGCGGCCCTCGCCGAGTTCCGCGAGACGGCGCCCAAGACCGACAAGACCTCGTACGACTCCACGGTCACCGGGCCCGATGTCACCGACGCCGACAAGTACCTCACGGGCCTCACCGACCAGCCGACGCTCTCCGACGCCGAACTCGACACCAGCACCGAGAAGCTGGACGCGGCGCTCTCCGCCCGCGTCGAGCTGATGCGCGGCGCCGAGGCATCCCTCAACAGCCGCCGCATCAAGGATCTCGAAGCGCTGCGGGACGACGACGTCACCGCCCTTGAGATCCGCGTCGCGGTCATCGGCGCGCTGGTGCTCGTCGCGGTCGGCGTCTCGATGGCCTCGGCCCGTAGCCTCACCCGTCCGCTGTCCGTCCTGCGACGCGGCTCGGCCCGCCTCGCCGCCGACCCGGGCGCGCAGGAGCCGGTCAAGTTCACCGGCCGCAACGACGAGTTCGCCCAGGTCGTCCGCTCGGTGAACGCGCTGCACGCACACGCCGCCGCGCTCCACGAGCGGATCACCACCCTCGAAGGCGACCGCAAGCACCTCATCGGCCAGCGCCAGCTGATGGCCGACGAACGCGACAAGCTCCGCACCGAACTCGCCGAGTCCGCGGCCCACCTGGAGCAGGTGCGCGGCAGCATCCACGGCACCTTCGTCAACCTGGCGCTGCGCACCCTCGGCCTCGTCGAGCGCCAACTCGGCATCATCGAGGGCCTGGAGGAGCGCGAGCAGGACCCCGACCGCCTCTCCACCCTCTTCAAGCTGGACCACTTCGCGACGGTCATGCGGCGCCACAGCGAGAACCTGCTCGTCCTCGCGGGCGCCGACCACGGCCAGCAGCACGCCGGCCCCGTCCCGCTCGTCGACGTCGTACGCGCCGCGGTCAGCGAGATCGAGCGGTACGAGCGTGTCCGCATCGCCACGCTGCCGCCGCACGCGCACCTGGCCGGTTTCGCCGCGGACGACATCTCGCACCTCGTGGCCGAACTCCTGGAGAACGCGGCGTCGTTCTCGCCGCCCGACATGGCCGTGGAGGTCTCCGGCTGGCTCCTGGAGAACGGTGAGGTGATGCTCTCCGTGCAGGACGAGGGCATCGGCATGACCACCGAGCGGATGAGCCTGCTCAACACCCGGCTCGCGGAGTTCGATCCCGAGGACGCGTACGACCAGGAGGGCGGCGAGGGACTCGGGCTCGGCCTGTACGTGGTGGCCCGGCTCGCCCACCGGCACGGTGTACGCGTGCAGCTGCGCGAGCAGAAGCAGGGCGGCATCGCGGCCGTCGCCGTACTCCCGAAGAGCCTCCTGGCCGCCGCCCCCTCCACAGCTGTACCGTCCTCCGCGCCGGTCACCGCCGGCGCCCCCGCCCGCACCCTCCCCGGAGCGGACGCCGAGGCCAACTCCAATGTCCTGTACGGCCGTTCGGCGCTCACGGCGCAGATCCCGGCCGCGGACGAGGACCCGCTGATCGCGGCGGCGGAGCGGACGGCGAGGGAAGCTGCCGCCGAGGACACTCCGGCGCCGGAGGAGCCCCCGGCGGCCGAGGAGCCCGAGCCGACGCCCGAGACCACGATGGAGCTCCTGGCCCCGGTACCCCCGGCAGCCCCCGAGCCCGTGGCACCCCCGGCCGAAACAGCCGCCGCAACTCTCCCCACCCAGCGCACAACCACCCCCACCACCCACACCGCCCCCACTGACGACCCGTACGCGATCGGCCCCGACGCCCACGAGCGGGTCGCGGATGTGGACGAGCCCGAGCGGGTCACCGACAAGGGTCTGCCCAAGCGGACGCCGAAGATCACAGCGCCGGCGGCGGCCCCGAGGCCACGCGCGGGCGGTGTGGACGCCGAGGCGCTGCGCCGCAGGCTCGGTGGCTTCCATCGCGGGGCGCAGGAAGGCCGTCGCGAGGTGGAGGCGGAGATCGCGGACCAGACCGCGCCCGCACATGCCGCGGGGCCGCACGCACAGGACGTAGAACCATCGGGGGGCACAGTCGAGGAGGCAAGCAGTTGACCGCGCCCAGTACCTTCGGCCTGAGCAGTGAAGCCCGTAACCTGCACTGGCTGTTGACGAACCTCGTCGAGGAGGTGCCCGGCCTTCTCTCGGTCGCGGTCGTCTCCTCCGACGGACTGCTGCTGATCTCCTCCGACCCCGGGAGGAACGAGGAGGCGCGGGAGGCGAGAGAAGCGCGCCGCACGGGCCCCAAGGGGTCCGCCGCCGACCTGGCCACCATCGTCTCCGGCATCGGCAGCCTCACCATCGGCGCCGCCAAGCTGATGGACGGCGGCGCCGTCAAACAGACGATGGTCGCGATGGACGAGGGCAGCCTCTTCGTCATGTCGATCAGCGACGGCTCGCTGCTGGGTGTGCACGGCTCCCCGGACTGCGACATGAGCGTGGTGGCGTACCACATGGCGCTCTTCGTGGGCCGCGCAGGCCATGTGCTGACCCCCGAACTCCGCATCGAACTCAGAAAGTCCCTGGAGACCGAGTCGGAGACCCAGCCGGAGCCTGAGCCCGAACCGGAGATCGAGTCGACGGGGAGCGCCCGATGAGCAGTAGCAGTACACCCAAGCTCCCCGTCCGCGGCGGCGACCGCAAACCCGCCCGCGTACGCCCGTACTCGCTCACCGGCGGCCGTACCCGCTTCGGTCACGTCCTGCTCGTGGAGACGTTCGTCGCGGCGATCGAAGCCCCGGAGGAACGCCGGGAGTTGACCAACGGCTCGCTGGAGACCCGGGTGATGCCCGAGATGCGGGCCATCGTCGAACTCTGCCGCCGGATGCGAACGGTGGCCGAGGTCGCCGCCCTTCTCAGGATGCCGCTCGGTGTGGTCCGGGTGCTTCTGAGCGACCTGGCGGACCAGGGAAAGATCCGTGTGTACGGAACCGGGCACGGCACGGGACAGCCGGACCGCGCTCTGCTGGAAAGGGTGCTGAGTGGACTCCGTCGTCTCTGAGGGCGCGCCAAGAACCGCCTTCCCCAACGCAGTTGCCGATCCTGATCCGGTGCCGTCGCCGCTCCCCGAGGCCGACGAGAACCTCAAGGCCTGGCAGACCGACCGCACCCGCGCCCCGATCGCGACGAAGATCGTGGTGGCGGGCGGTTTCGGCGTGGGCAAGACCACGCTCGTCACCGCGGTCTCCGAGATCACGCCTCTCCAGACGGAGGCGCTGATGACCCAGGCCAGCGAGGACACCGACGACCTCAGCGCGACGCCCGAGAAGCTGACCACGACCGTGGCCATGGACTTCGGCCGCATCACGCTCGACGACGACCTGGTCCTGTACCTCTTCGGCACGCCGGGCCAGCAGCGGTTCTGGTTCATGTGGGACGACCTGGTGCGCGGCGCGATCGGCGCGGTCGTCCTCGCCGACACCCGCCGCCTCACCGACTGCTTCCCGGCGCTCGACTACTTCGAGAGCTGCGGACTGCCGTACGTCGTCGCGGTCAACCACTTCGACGGCAGCGAGCGGTATGAGCCCGAGGACGTGCGCGAGGCCCTCACGATCCCCCCGCACATACCTGTCATGATCATGGACGCGCGCCGCCGGATCTCGGCCGTCGAGACCCTGCTGGCCCTGGTCGGCCACGCGCTCGCAGTCACCCCCGAATAGCGAAGCTCAGTCCCGAACAGGGAGCTCAGCCCCGACTCGGGGACGCTCAGCCCCGAAACAGGTCGCCCAAGCCGTAGGAGACACCACCCGCATGCGGAAGATACTCGTCGTCGGAGCCGGCCAGTCCGGACTCCAGCTCGCCCTCGGCCTCCAGTCGCACGGGTACGAGGTCACCCTGATGTCGAACCGGACGGCGGACGAGATCCGCACCGGCCGTGTCATGTCGACGCAGTGCATGTTCGACACGGCACTCCAGCACGAGCGCGATCTCCAGCTGAACTTCTGGGAGTCCCAGGCCCCGAAGATCGAAGGGCTCGGCGTCTCGGTGGCGGCCCCCGGCTCCTTCGACCCGGGTCCCTCGCAGCGTGCGATCGACTGGGTGGGCAAGCTCGACGGGTACGCGCAGTCGGTGGACCAGCGGGTGAAGATGGCCGGCTGGATGGAGACGTTCGCGCAGCGCGGCGGCCAGCTCGTCATCCACGGCGCGGCGGTCTCCGACCTCGACTACTTCGCCCGTACGTACGACCTGGTGATGGTGTCCGCGGGCAAGGGCGAGCTGGTGGCCATGTTCGGCCGGGACGCCTCCCGTTCCCCGTACACGGAGCCGCAGCGGGCGCTCGCGGTGTCGTACGTCCACGGCCTGGGCCCGCGCCCGGAGCACCCGGACTACGACGCGGTCCGCTGCAACCTGGTCCCCGGCGTCGGTGAACTCTTCATCATGCCGACCCTCACCACCTCGGGCCGCGCCGACATCCTCTTCTGGGAGGGCATACCCGGCGGCCCGCTGGACGTCTTCCAGGGCGTCAAGGACCCGGACGAACACCTCTCCCTGACCCTGGAACTCATGGAGCGGTTCACGCCCTGGGAGCACGCGCGGGCCACCAAGGTCGAACTGACCGACGCGCAGGGCACGTTGTCGGGCCGCTACACCCCGACCGTCCGCAACCCGATCGGCCGCCTCCCCGGTGGCGGTCTGGTCCTGGGTGTCGCAGACGTCGTCGTCGCCAACGACCCGATCACCGGGCAGGGTTCCAACTCCGCCTCCAAGTGCGCCGCGGCCTACCTCGCCTCGATCGTCGAGCACGGGGAGAAGGAGTTCGACGAGACCTGGATGCGTGCGACGTTCGACCGGTACTGGGACACGGCTCAGCACGTGACGAAGTGGACGAACGCGATGCTGGGCCCTCCGCCGGAGCACGTTCTGAACCTCCTCGGAGCCGCAGGTGCGTTGCCGCCTGTCGCGGACCGGTTCGTGAACGGGTTCAATGACCCCGCCGACTTCGAGAACTTCTTCTTCGAGCCCGAGAAGACGAACGCGTACTTGGCTTCGGTGGCGGGGGCCTGAGGCATTCACCCCGGGTGCGGGTGCGGGTGCGGGTGCGGGTGCGGGTGCGGGTGCGGGTGGGTTGTTGCTGGTCGCGCAGTTCCCCGCGCCCCTAAAAGGGGCGTCCCTGGCTTTACGGGGCGCTGTAGCCGGTGTCTGAACCCTCCATGGCCCCCTGAGGGAGCTTTGGCGGGGTGTACTGCCGTAGAGGCTTCCCACCGGGGTCGGGACGGACAGCCCCCAGCAGCGGATTGGCGGCAATGGGGGAGACTTTGATCTTCGTCCCGGGCCGGGGCGCCTGCACCACGACTCCGTCGCCCAGGTAGAGGGCGACATGGGTGGCCTCGGGGAAGTAGATCACCAGATCCCCCGGCCGCAGGTCGCTCAGCGGGATGTGCGGCAGCTGGGCCCACTGTTCCTGGCTGGTCCGGGGGATGGGTCGCCCGGCACGCTCCCAGGCCTGTGAGGTGAGCCCCGAACAGTCGTACGAAGTGGGCCCCTCCGCACCCCATTCATACGGCTTGCCGATCTGCTCCACGGCGTACCGCAGGGCCTCCTCACCCTCCCGAGAGGGCCGCCGAGCACTGCTGCTGAGCGCACCCGAGGCCATGAACTTCTTCTGCGCCGCGGCTTCCCCCGACTTCTCGAACTCGGCCAGCTCAGTGAGCTGATCGACGGTCAGCGAGGCAAGCAGTTCCTCGACATCCTTCAGCCGCCCGCGCACATCGTCCCGTGCCTTCTTCTGCCGCTCGGCAAGGGTGAGCTGACCGTCCAGCGCCTTGCGAGCCTCCCGCGCGAGCCCACCCATCCGCTTCTCGTTCCCCACCACCCGCTCCACCGTCTCGGCCCGCTCCAGCGAGAGCTGCCGGATCACATGTCCCTGGTCGAGCGCGTGCTGCGGATCGCGGGCGAGCAGGAGCCGTACGTACGAGGAGATCTCGGTCCTGCCCTGGTACTGCTGCCGGGCGAGCCGCCCCGCGGCGCCACGGCTGTCGTGCAGCGAGAGGCGGGCCTTGGCCAGGTTCTCGTCCAGCCGGACGACCTCGGCTCGCTTCTTCTTCAGTTTCTCCTCGGTCGCGTTGTACGTCTCGGTGGCGCGTTCGGCGTCCCGGTACAGCCGCTGAAGGTCCGTCAGCAACTCGGCGACGGACCGTGAACCGGGCTCCGAGGGCGCGGGAACGGGAGCGGCCGGCGAGAACGCCACCAGTGCCCCGGCGGTCACCGCCGTCGCGGCCGTCGTACAGACCAGACGCAGAAGCCTTGCTGACACGTCATCACCTCCGGTGCGGGGGTGGTCCGTCCACCTCTCACCGGAAGAATCGGGCGCGCGCGTCCCGGGCGCGCGCCGGGTGGTCGGTTCGGCCGAAGAAGGTCACTCGTCGGCGTTGACACCCGGCGTGGCGTCCGGCGTGCCGCCGGATTTGGACCAGGGCCACCTGACCCCGCGCCCCGCCCTCCCGTCGGGGTCGTACTCGTACCGCCACCCTTGATGCAACCCGAGCCGCCTGCTCTGCCCCGCCTGCACCCTCCGATAGACGAGCACGGTGGGTGGCCCACCGCCGGCGTCCGGAACGGGAACCCGATAGACCTTGGGCGGATGTCCGGTGGCCCCGAGCAGCACAGGCAGCACTCGCCCGTCCAGCGGCCCACCGACAAAGGGAGTGTCTTCGCTCTTCACTGCACCAGTGTCACAAAAACAACTGTCACAGCAGCCGCGCGGCATCGCCGATCACGGGAAGCACCCGCCGCGCCAACGAGCCCACGACCCCGTCCCCCGTCTCGACGGCGAGCGCGGCCCTCACCACCCCCGCGGTCTGCGGATCCCGCCCGGCAGTGGCCACGACCGCCACCACGAACTGCTCGACAAGCCAGTCCCGCAACTCGTCCAGCGGCGGTTCCTTCCCCTCGTCGAGCCAGATGAGGGAGGCGGCCTCCACGGCGGTGATCCACATCCGTACGGTCATCCGCAGCTTCAGTCCCGGATCCCGCACCGCCAGATGATCAAGAATGTGCTGGGCGGCGGCCCGCCGAACCCCGTCCACGATGGCCGTGGTCCGAGACGTCTCCACGACACTCCCGCCCTGCAACAGGGCACTGAACCCGGCGTCATGCTGATCCACGAACGCGAGATACCGGTCAAGGGCCCGGGAAAGCCGCTCCGTCAGCGCCCCCTCCGGAGGCTCCGCGAAACAGTGCTCCAGCTCCTCCGCCGCAGACCTCAGCGCAGCCTCGTACAACTGCTGCTTCCCGCCCGGAAAATACCGGTACACGAGCGGTCGCGACACCCCCGCCGCCTCCGCCACATCATCGAGCGACACCTCCTCGGGCGCCCGCTGAGCAAAGAGCGACAACGCCGCCTCAAGCAGCTGACTACGCCGCTCCTCGACACCGAGCCGACGGTAAGCGGGGGTAGGAGCCGCAGAGGTCATGCCAGGCAGCCTAACCGGACCACCACACACAAGCCCCCGCGCCCGCAACGGCCGCGGTCAGCTACGCCGAACCCGATGTCGCCTGTGCGTCCAGGGACATGGCGGACTCCAGCGAGACCAGGCGTGCGTTCTGCAGCGTCGCGATCTCCCAGCGGTCGTTCTGCCAGACCGTCGCGAACAGCTGCAGGAAGTAACGGGTCGGCGGGGGTTCCTCTTCGCCGGCCATCGTCATGCCGAAGCGGTGGTGTATCACGGCGCAGCCCGGCGCGACGAGCCGGGTGAACTCCACCTCGCTCCGCACGAGCCGGGAGCCCTTCAGTACCGTGTCGAAGACCGGCTGCTGAAATGCGATCACCGTGTCACGTCCCTTGTGGACAGTGCCGTCGAAATCAATGAGTTCGGCGTCCTGCGCGAAGTCCGCGGCGAACGCGGCCGCGTCACCACGGTTCCACCCCTCGATCATTCGGGCAGGGACAGCACGCAGAGTGCCGAGCGAAGGATTCATTTTCAGGGCCCTTTCCGCTTTTCGTCTTTTCAACCACCATCCTTGCCCGGTCCGACGACGTGGTCATTGACGATCAGTGCACCGTCGTTGGACACGCGTGCCCGCGGGCTGTGTCCGTAGGTGGCCTTGAACAGACGACTGAAGTGCGCCGGGTCCGCGAAACCCCACGAGGCGGCCACCGCGGCGACCGTGGTGTTCCTCCGGACCAGATCCGCGTAGCACCGCTCCAGGCGCCGTCGGCGGATCAGGGCAGCCACGGTCAGGGGCTGGTCCTGGAAGAGCTTGTGCAGCCGGCGCACCGACACATGGTGTGCCGCGGCCACCTTGGCCGGGCTGAGATCCCGGTCGGACAGTCTCGCCTCGATGAAGCCGATGACTCTCGTGCGGAGTACGTCGTCGTCGACCGGGCGGACGTCACCCAGGCGAGACGCCAGCGTCACCGCGATCAGTTCGATCACCGCAGCCGCCGACCGGTCCGCTTCGTGGGCGCGGAACCCGTCCAGGGTCCGCATCATGTCCCGTACGAGCGAGGACACCAGAGCTCCGGGGCCCCGGTCGCCACGAATCCCCACGCCGACCAGCCGCGCCGCGTCGTCCGCGCCGAGGCGCAGCAGGTGTCGCGGCATCAGCATGGTCACGTGGGTGGTCGCGGAACTGGCGAACCGCACCGGCCGTGCCGGGTCGATGAGGACCAGGTCCATGGGTCCCAGCACGGCGGTGCTGCCGCCCTGCTCGGCGCGTACCTGTCCTCGTGTCACCACCTCGACCTGCCACAGCTCGCTGTCGCGGTCACGTGCGGAGCGGGCGTCGCGGAAGCACTCGCCCTCCGGGGTCACCAGCTCGGTCAGGCGCAAGGGGCCGAGGTCGCGGCTCACCACTTCGGCGCGGAAGTCCTCGCCCGTGTGCCGGTCGCCGCGCAGCGGCGGCAGGCCGCTGCGCTCAAGCATCTCCAGAAAGCCGTCGGCGCTCTTCATTCGAGCCTCGGCTTGCGCGACGCCGCTCAGCCGCAGCCCATCACCGTCCATCACCGCAGTGTTCCATCTTCACCGTTCCATCTTCACCGCAGCCGCGCTCCGGTCGCGGCGGCCGTGCCTGGCGCCCGGTCCGGCGCTGGACGCACGTCAGACCACTGCGGTGAAGCTTCCGGCGCGGCCCCGACCCACCCACGAGGCCCGCGAGCGACACGGGCCCGCGCCTCCGTGGCCGGGCCGCCCCTCAGGCCAGCAGCCCCGACGCCTTCCACAGCCGCCGCCCAGCCCCCCGCAGCACCCCGATGTCATCCAGGAACTCCGTCAACCGCTTGGCCCCGCCCTGCATCACATCCCGCCGATGCCCACTCGCCTTCACCTGGGCCAGAGCCTCACGCTTGTCGAGCCCGACATTCGTATAGACCGAGGGATTGACGAACGCGACGGAGAAGACGCGGGCGAACTCACCCGAGGTCACCCGGGTGAACTCCTGCGACCAGCGAGGCGCCGTCACCATCTGCCGCCGCAGCTCCTCCCGGGCGTACCGCACATGCCGCGCCTCCTCGACGACATGGATGCGAGTAACCCCTCGGACGAGCGTCTGCACCCGCTCGTCCGGAAAGGTCAACCGCTGCATCCAGTCAAGGATCTCCTCACCGAGCAGCGTCGCGGTGAAGGACCCCGGAGTAGTGGAAATGGTCTTGAACAGGCGTCCAAGATTCGAGTGCAGACGGCTCACCGGGTAGTACGGCGTCCCACCCCGAGTGATCAGCCGAGCGAACATCTTCGAGTGCCGGCACTCGTCCTCGATCTCGGTCAGCGCGTACCGCACATGCGCGCTGGTAGCCGCCTTGTCGTATATGTGCCGCACCAACAACTGCATCAGGATGATCTCGAACCAGATCCCCAGCGACGCCAGCGCCGCAGCCTCATGCCGGGACAGGGCGATCCGCTGCTCCTCGCTCATCCGCCGCCACAGCGGGGTGTCGTACAACGAAACCAGCTCCGGCGGCCAGAACCACTTGCCGTCCTCGAACGGCGCGTCCCAGTCCAGCTCCTTGTCCGGGTCGAAGGAGTGCTTGGCGGAGGAGTCGAGCAGCCGCTCGGCCACCTGCTCCCGGTCCTTGAGCAGACCGAGCGCGTCGCGCAGACCATCGATTCCGCCTTCGGTCACGGTCATCGCTGTCCCCATCCACATCCAAGTCGTACCGGAGCTCCATGAGTTACCGGCGGTCGCATCTTATGAGACTGCGTGTCAGCAAGCCCGTCAATACCTCTCACTCGACTTGTTGACGACACGTCTACCGCGGATGACCCAGTGCTCCCGGAGTGCGGGGCGGAGGCAGCCCGGAGGTCTGTACCGAGACAGGACAAGGCCGACCCGTGGCAGGGACCTTCACCATGAGCCGGCCTGGGTACGTCATCGCGCGCGGAGTGGACCGAGGCTCACCCGGCGCGCGAGGAATTCAGCTCTATCCGCGACGAATGCTGTCGGTGACCTGCTGGGTGCTGCTGGCGCTCTGGTCGTCGCCGGAGCGGGACTGGTCGATGTCCACGCTCTTGCCGCACCGGTTGTTGTTCGCCTCCTGGTCGCTGGACGTGGTGGCCGTACCGCCCTCGCCACCCGTAGCGGTGCCGTCCTCAGAAGGAGTGCTGGTTCCCGAGCCGCCGGCTCCGGACTCTCCGCCCGCGCCACCGAGCCCCAGGCTCCCGAGGACCTCCCCGAGGAGCCCACTGCCGCCGGGCGAGGCGACGAGACTCAGGTTGACGGGATTGTTGCAGAAGGTGGACACGGGGCCGCCCGCGTCGTGCGGGGCGGCCACCGCCTGCCCGCCGAGTCCGAAGGGTCCGAGCGTGAGAACACACACGGCTGCGAAACGGTAGGTCAACTTCATCGGGCCTGCCTTGCGTTGAGCGGTCGTCTGGCCTGCCGCCCCGATGGGCGGTCACCGCATTCTTGGCGGCCCGTCGGGCGCCCAGACCTGGCCGCATCGCACACGCGGTACCGATTCACCCCTATGCCACCGAGAAATCGGCAATACAGCCCTGTATGTAGTGACAGGACACCAAGCCTGTCGAAGCAAGCCGGCCGACGCCCCCGTCGCCTTCGCAGCCTGGCCGCAACGCCAGGAGGCCGTACCCGGAGGTGCCTAGACAGGCCCGGCAGGCCCGGCAGGGAACGACGTCCGCAAGCTGAACGCGTACGACGTAGGTCCCTGCTCGCGCAGGTGAAGGATCCGTTCCTCGGCCTCCGCCACTGTGGGCCGGTGACCGGCCGGAACCCACCACAGAGCCACCATGGCCTCCTCCAGCCGCTCGAACCAGTCACGGCGCCGAGCGAGCAGCTCACGATGCTGTCCCTGATACATGAACGCGGTCAGGGCGTTCGCGTCCCGCCAGGTCGACATGTTGAGGATCAGCCACTCGTCGCCGAAGACGGCCACGTCTGTCGCGTTACCGGAGTCGCTCTGCAACCGCCAGACGAACCCGTCCGCCGCGTCGGCGGCGGCGTTCACGGGATCGAGGCCCTCGACGAAGTCTTTCAACTGAGGTGAATCCAAAGGGGCTTTGAGGCGTGCGATGTTGACCTGGGCGAGTTCGTACGCGACATCAGTCATGAACCGAACGATAGGTCGGCCCGCAAGCGCACCACACCCCCCTTCTCACGATCTGAACACACCACCGACCGCTCACAAGCCGACCACCCCACCGGCCGTTCACGATCTGAGCAACCCACCGGCCGCTCACAGGCCAAGCACACCACCGGCCGTTCACAACCCAAGCGCCGCCTCCATCACCGCCTTGGCGATCGGCGCCGCATCCCCACCCCCACTGATCTCTCCCCGCTCCGCCGCCGCGTCCTCGACGACGACCGCGACGGCCACCGAGGCCCCCATGGAGTCGTCGGCCTCGGCCCAGGAGATGAACCAGGCATACGGCGTACCGGCGTTGCCGATGCCGTGCTGGGCGGTGCCGGTCTTGCCGCCGACGGTGGCACCGGGGATGGCGGCGTTCGTGCCGGTGCCCTCTGTCACCACATCGGTCATCAGCTCACGCATCCGCAGCGCGGTGGAGGGATTCATCGCCTGATGCAGTGTCCTGGGCCCGGTGGTGGACACCGTGGCCCCGCTCCGAGTCGTCGTCTTCTCCACGAGATAGGGCGACTTGACGGACCCACCCCCCGCCACGGCCGCCGAGATCATCGCCATCTGAAGGGGCGTCGCCCGGGTGTCGAACTGCCCGATCGAGGACAACGCCAGTTGAGCGCTGTCCAACCGCGTATCGAAGTTGCTCGGCGCGACGGCGAACGGAATCCTCAACTTCCGGTCGTTGAAGCCGAAGTTCGCCGCGGTGTGCGTCATGTTCTCCAGTCCCACATCCACGCCCAGTTTCGCGAAGACGGTGTTGCAGGACCACTCGAAGGCATACCGCAGCGAAGCGTTCTCGCAGCCCTCGATCTCGTTCGTGAGCGTGGTCGTCGTACCGGGCAGCGTGTACGGGTTCGGTGAGTCGGTCGGCATGTCGACATCCCTCACGACACCCGCGTCGAGCGCCGCCGCGGCCGTCACCACCTTGAACGTCGACCCCGGCGGATACGTCTGCCGGATCGCCCGGTTGAGCATCGGCTTGCTCGCGTCCCCGTTGAGCCGCGCCCAGGCCTCCGCCACCGCCGGGCCCGTCCCGGACAGCACCTCGGGGTCGTACGACGGTGTCGAGACCAGCGCGAGGATCTTCCCGGTGGACGGCTCGATCGCGGCCACCGCGCCCCGCCGCGAGCCGAGACCCTCGTACGCCGCCAGCTGCGCGGCCGGGTCGAGGGTGGTGACGACCTTGCCGCCGGGGTTCTGGGAGCGCGTGAAGTCGTTCCAGAGGGGGAACGGGGCGAGCAGCGGGTCGCTGCCGGAGAGGATGCCGTCCTCGGCACCCTCCAGGAGCGCGGTCCCGTACACCTGCGAGGCGAAGCCGGTGACGGGCGCGTACAACGGCCCGTTCTTGTACGTCCGCTCATAGCGGAGCTGCTCGCCGCTGTCCTTGGAGCCGGTGACGGCCCTGCCGCCGACCAGCACGTCGCCGCGCGGCTGACCGTAACGGGCGATCGGCTGACGGCGGTTGGCGGGATTGTCGTCGTAGGACCGGGCCTGGAAGACCTGGACCCGGGTGGCGTTGACAAGGAGAGCCACCAGCAGCACCGCACACAGGGCGGCGGCTCTACGGATGTAGCGCGTCACAACGCAACGACCTCCACAAGACGCACCCGACGATTCACGGCGCCCCCGTCCCGTCGTACTGGCCCCGTGCCGAATCACTGATCCGGATCAGCAGCGCCACGATGATCCAGTTGGTGACGACCGAGGAGCCGCCCTGCGCGAGGAAGGGCATCGCCATGCCGGTGAGCGGGATGAGCCCGGTCACCCCGCCCGC
Source organism: Streptomyces sp. NPDC093544 (assembly GCF_040683495.1). NCBI lineage: Bacteria > Bacillati > Actinomycetota > Actinomycetes > Kitasatosporales > Streptomycetaceae > Streptomyces > Streptomyces sp. NPDC093544. Next base: position 28,432 of record NZ_JBFBEA010000041.1, read on the forward strand.
GATGACGAAGACCTGGAGGGCCACGATCGACGCGAGCCCGATGGCGAGGAGCCGTCCGAAGGGGTCGCGCAGGGAGAGGCCGGCCCGGTAGCCGCGCTCTACGAGAAGGGCGTACAGCAAGAAGATCGCGGAAAGGCCGATCAGGCCCAGTTCCTCGCCCGCCGTCGCGAGGATGAAGTCGGACTTGGCGGCGAAGCCGATGAGGATGGAGTGGCCGAGCCCGAGCCCTGTGCCGAGCATCCCGCCGGCGGCGAACGCGAAGAGGGACTGGGCGAGCTGGTTGGGGCCTTCGCCCGCCTCGATCGAGGCGAAGGGGTGCAGCCAGTCCTGCACCCGGCTGTGGACGTGCGGTTCGAGCCAGCCGACGGCCACCGCGCCCACGCAGGCGAGCAGCAGGCCCACCGCGATCCACCCGGTACGGCCGGTGGCGACGTACAGCAGGATCACGAACAGGCCGAAGAAGAGGAGTGACGTCCCCAGGTCCCGTTCAAGGACCAGCACGCCGACACTCAGCAGCCAGATCGCGACGATCGGGCCGAGGACGCGGCCGGTGGGGAGCTGGAGCCGCTTGAACCGCCAGATCTGGCGGCCGGTGTACGCGAGCGCGTTGCGGTTGGCGGCGAGATAGCCGGCGAAGAAGAGCGCGAGCAGCACCTTCGCGAACTCGCCCGGCTGGATGGAGAATCCGGCGATCCGGATCCAGATACGGGCGCCGTTCACGGCCGGGAAGAAGACCGGCAGGATCAGCAGGACGAGTGCGGCGACGACGGAGACGTACGTGTAGCGCTGCAGGACGCGGTGGTCGCGCAGGAAGAGCACGACCGCGGTGAAGAGCGCGACACCGAGCGTCGACCAGATGAGCTGGGTGGGGGCCGCCTGGTCGCGCGGGCTCTCCAGGTCGAGGCGGTAGATCAGCACCAGGCCGAGGCCGTTGAGGAGTACGGCGATGGGCAGCAGCAGCGGATCGGCGTACGGCGCCCGGAAGCGCACCGCGAAGTGTGCGAGGAGTGCGAGCACGCCGAGCCCGGCGCCGTAACCGGCGGCGCCGGGCGGGACGGTGCCGGTCTTCGCGAGACCGACAGCGCAGTAGCCGTACACGCAGAGCAGGACGGCGACGACGATGAGGGTGAACTCGATGCCACGGCGCCGGGGCAGGCGTACAGCGGGGGCGGGCAGGTCCGCTGCCACGGTCGTTCCGGACATTCCGGGCTGGATCATGTCCGGAACGTAGCAAGCGGCGATCCTGATGTCCCGTTATGTAGTGATAAACGGGCTGTTTCGGTGTTCCTTACGCGCCTTGCGTTCCCGGTGTGCTTGGTGCCGGCTCAGCACCAGCGCGGAGCCGGGCCGATGTTGTCGATGTAGCGCGCGGCGCCCCACGCCCAGGTGCCGTCGGTGAGTTGGTACCAGAGGCGGTTGCCGTCGACGGACTGGCCCGAGGTCTTGCAGAAGATGTGCACGACCTCGCCGTACCGCGCGACACGCAGCACCCGGGCGCCACGGTTCGGGGCGGTGCGCAGGGCCAGCCCGCCGCGGGCGCTGATGCGGCCCTTGTAGCGGCGGGGGTTGTTGTCGCGGCCGTCGTCCCGGCCGTTCTCCCAGTCGCGGCCGTCGTCGTCCCTGCCGCCGTCCTCCCAGTCCTGGCCGTCGCCGTCACCCCTTCCGGAGTCCCCGTTGTCCCACTCGCGGCTGTCGCCGCTCCCGGGGTCCCACTCGTCGTCGGCGAGGGCGGGGGTGGCGCCGGCGAGCGTGATGAGGCTGCCGGCGGCGAGAGTTATGGCGAGACGGGTGTACGTCGACCGCAGAGGCTTGGGGGACATGGGGACTCCTCCGTGAATGGTGCGAACCTGACTAATCGCCACATTAGGAGCGAGTCGGGGTGCGCGCAGGTCACACTGCGCCATCGGAGCTTCGGGGAGAGCAGAGCCCTCACAGCTTTCGGGGCGCCTCTTCGGGGCCATCGGAGTGAGGGGACCGCAGGGGCCGAGGAGACGGAGAGGCCTGAGAGGCCTATGGGATCTGAGAGTCCTGGGGAGCCTACGGGGCCCGAGGGGCCTGAAAGTCCTGAGGGAGCGTCAGGGTTGCCACCGCCCCGCCGTCGGAAACGTTGGCGAACGCCAGCCGCGCGCCCAGCACCTCCGCCTGGCCGAGCGCGATCGTCAGCCCGAGCCCATGCCCCTTCGAGCCGCCCTCCGTACGGAACCGCTGTGGCCCGTGCTCCACGAGGTAGTCCGGGTAGCCGTCGCCGTGGTCGCGCACGGTGACGACCGGGCCGTCGACCGTCAGCACCACGGGCCCCCGCCCGTGCTTGTGCGCGTTGGCCACCAGGTTCCCGAGCACCCGCTCCAGCCGGCGCCGGTCGGTCTCCACGCGTGTGTCCCGTACGACCCGTACCTCGGTCACGGCCCCCGACGCCCGCACCACCCGCTCGGCCAGCGGAACCAGCGGCTCCCAGGCCAGGTCGAGACGCTCGCTCCGCGCGTCGAGGCGGGAGATCTCCAGCAGGTCCTCGGTGAGCGTGCGCAACGCGGCGACCCGGTCGCGGACCAGCTCGGTGGGGCGCCCCGGCGGCAGCAGTTCGGCCGCCGCGTGCAGCCCGGTCAACGGGGTGCGCAGCTCGTGCGCCACATCCGCCGTGAACCGCTGCTCGCTCAGCAGCTTGCCCTGCAACGACGACGCCATGGAGTCCAGGGCCGCGGCGACGGCGGCCACCTCGTCCTGACGCCGGGCGGGGGCCCGCGTATGCGGGGCTGTGCCCGTACGGCGGCCGGTGGCGGCGGTGCGGGGGAGGGGGCGGGGGCGGCCGGTCGTGTCCCGAGGGCCGTTGACGGTAGGAAGGTCTGAGGCGGCGTGAGGGTCCACGACGTCACGAGGGTCTGAGGCGGCGTGAGGGTCGACGACGGTACGAGGGTCTACGACGGTACGGGGATCGTTGACGCGCGCGTCCAGGTCGCCCGCGCTGATCCGCCGCGCGACCCGCGCCGTCGCGTGCAGCCGCCGGGTCACCCGGGTCACCGCGAACGCTCCCACCAGCAGCGTCGCCCCGATCGCCAGCGCCGAAGACCAGATGATCGCGCGGTCGAGCGCCTCGATGGCGTGGGCGCCCTGCGAGTAGTCGAACTTGACGGCGAGCGCCCGCCCTCCGTCGGCCGGCCCGGCCGCCCACATCGTGGGGCGCCGGTTCTGGTCGTCGCTGACCATCGTGCCGCGCCGTCCGTCCGCCGCCAGCTCGCGCAACTGCTCCGGCAGCCCCGGGAGACCGACTCCCGCACCAGGCGGAAGCCGGTCTCCCGCCTCGTACGCCGTCGTCACCTCGGTGAGCCGGTCGAGCGCACGGCCGCGTGCCTCGCCGACGGTCTGGTCGGTCACCGAGACGTGCACGAGGATGCCGAGGAGGGCGGCGAGTCCGCAGCACATCACCGTGATGAAGGCGGCGGCCTTCCAGGTGAGGGTGGCCGTCCACTGGGGGAGGCGCTGGAGGGGGTGTGGGAAGGGGCGTTTCATGAGGCACTCGGGGAGGCGCTCGGCGAGGTGCTCGGACGGGCACTGGGCGTGAGGGCCGGGGTGGAGGCGCCGACCCGCAGGATCTCGTCGCGCGTCGCCAGCATCGCATGCTGGTGCGTGTCCCAGGACCAGACCGTGCGGTACTCGTAACCGGGCAGGGTGGACGCGGCCCGGACGATCAGCTCGCGGCCCGCGAACTCGACGCCGATCACGGAGTCCGTGGTGTTCATGACCTGGACCAGCCGGTGCTTCTCGAAGGTGTAGACCCGCACGGTCAACTGGTCCTCGGGCAGCGTGAAGCCAAGGACCAGGTCGTCCTTCCCGTCGCCGGTGAGGTCACGGTAGTACGCCTGGAGGACCGGGCAGTCCCTGTTCCGCGCGCTTGATGAGCTGCCGCAGTCGCCGAGCCGCTCGGCGGTCTCCGCGTACATCGCCGTCCGGCCGGTGTACTCGTCCGGGTGGGCGGCGACCTGCGCCTTGAGCACCGCGACCGGGTTCACCTCGTGGATGTCGTCGTGCACGGCCTCGATGCCCTTGACGACCTCGGTGTCCGCCTCGCCGTAGTCGAGCGCGGGCGTCGTGGCGGGCGCCAGCGTGGGCCACAGCCGGGAAGGGCCCACGGCGGTGGGTGTCCTGCCCGCCCCGCGCAGATCGCCCGTGTCACCGCAGCCCGTCAGTGCGAGCAGCGGTACTGCGGCGAGCAGGGCGAAAGCCCTGGGTACGCGGCGGACCGCGGCTGCGCGGCGGTTGTGGGTCACTGCGCTCCTGCGAGGGGGGTGGGAGGCGAGAGGCTCGCCCCGCACACCTTATTCGTAGGGAAGTCCTTTTATCCGCAGGGAAGTCCTTTTTGTTCAGCCCTTTTGCTCAGCCTTTTCAGGGCTCCGCCAGCTCCTCAAGGAGCCTGGCCGTGGGGAGCCCGGCCCGGAGGTACTCCACGAACAGCTCGTTGTGCAGCGCCCACGGCGAGCGCCGGCTCCGTATCAGCCGTATCGCCTCGTCCGCGGTGTGTCCCGCGCGCATCAGCGCGTGCCCGACCACGAGCCCGGAGCGGTTGTAGCCGTGAAAACAGCGGACCAGGACCCGGCGCCCGTCCTCCAGCGCGTCGTCGGCGGCCTGCGCGAGACGTATGACGCCCGCCAGCTGCGTACCGTCGAGTGGCCCGTCCGGGACGGGCCACACATGATGCTCGACGCCGGGGTCCGGCCCGTGCCCCGGCAGTCGCAACAGGGTCAGCACCAGGTCGAACTCATCGTGTACGACGGCGAACTCCGGATCTCCGGACCGCCCCGCGAACGCGTGCCCGCCCATCCACAGGCCGGGCACGATCTCGTTCCACGGGCTGTCCGGGGCCGGCACATCCGATGGTCTTCTGCGGGTCCGCAACGGCGCCTCCCACCGACTCCCCCAACTGCTCACAAAGGTAACCGGCTTCTTGCCCCTGGAGCACCCCGCCTGTTCCCATGGTCATGGGGTGATGGTGCATGAACGGACTGCGCGTCATACCGACCTGGCGGCACGGCCGGCAGCGGTTGTACGTCTGCCTGACGGACGGGAGGAACGTCGCCTGGTACGACCGTGAGTCGGCCAGGGTCAATCTGCTCAGCGAGGACCGCAGGGAGGACGTGCTCGACGCGCTCGGCCCGTTCCTCACCGGCCCGGTGACGGTGGGGCCGCCGCCGGTCCCCACCCCCGCGGAGCTGGCCCGCCTCACCCTCCACCCGGACGACGACCTGGCGCCGAACCGCCCCGGCGAGGCCCTGGTGATCGCCCTCGACCGCGACCCGGGCCCTGCCCACCGCCTCCGCCCCGACCCGCGCCGCCGCGCGCTCGCCGCAGAGCAGGCGGTCGGGGATGCCCTCGACCACCTGGAGGGCGCGGGCTGGCACACCCTGCACTCACTCCCGCTCCCGGGCGGCGACCGACTCCACCACCTGGTCATCGGCCCCGGCGGCCTCTTCTCCGTACGCGCCCTGTACGCCCGGAAGCAACGCGTCCTGGTGGCCGACCCGATGGTCACCGTCGGCCGCCGAGAGCCGCACCCCCTGCTCCGCAGCGTCCGCGCGGACGCCGACCGTGCCTCGTACGCCCTGACGGCCGAGGTCCACCCCGTGCTCGCCGTCGCAGGCCCGGCCGACCTGGACATCACGGTCCCGCTCCGCGAGATCCGCATCCTCCAGGACACGGATCTCGCGACCTTGGCCCGCCTCGGCGGCGTACTGAAACCGGCAGACGTGGAGGCGCTGCACGCGATGGCACGGGACCGGCACACATGGACGCGGGTGTGAACACCGGGAGCCTCTTTCAGCCCGTCCGGCGTTTGAGGACGAGGCCGTTCAGGCCGACAGCGGGGGTCTGGGGGCGCAGCCCCCAGGTATGGGACGGGTAGGGGCGGAGGGGGCGAAAAAACGCACCCCACTCACGCAGGCGGCAGAGCCCGCGCACGGTCGACATCGAGCAGGGAGCCCAACAGATCCCCGTACTCCTCCACCCGAGGAGCGATGTCCGGAGCCTGAAACACCAGTTGGGAAACGGAACGGCACGAGGAGACCTCCCCCCACGTAACCGGCGCCGACACCGTCGGCTCCGCCCGCGCCCGCAGCGTGTACGGAACCGCCGTGGTCTTCCGCGCAGCGTTCTGACTCCAGTCCACAAACACCTTCCCCACCCGCAGATTCCGCGTCATCCGGTGCACAACGAGCCGCGGCATCACCTTCTCCGCCTCCACGGCCAACCCCTTGGCGTACTCCGTCACCCGCCCGGAGGGCGTCGGCTCGAGCCCCGCCAACAGGTGCAACCCCTTCGACCCGGACGTCTTCGCATACGCCTCGATCCCGTCGGCGGCCAACCGCTCCCGCAGCCAAAGCGCGACCTCGCAGCACTCGACGACGGTCGCAGGCGCCCCGGGGTCGAGATCGAAGACCAGCCGGTCCGCATCACCCGGCGCCCCGATGAACCATTGGGGTGTGTGGAACTCGGTGACGAGGTTCGCCGCCCACATCAGACTCGCCAGGTCCTGGACCAGCACCATCCGCGCCGGCCCCTCCGACCGCGGCACCTCGGCGGTGGTGACCCACTCGGGCGTACCCGGCGGCACGTTCTTGGCGAAGAACACCTGGCCGTCGGGCCCGTCCGGATAGCGCAGGAAGGACACCGGCCGGTCCCGGAGGTGAGGCAGCAGGACGTCGGCGGCCGTCGCGTAGTAGTGCAGCACCTCGCCTTTGGTGAAGCCGGTCGCCGGATAGAGGACCTTCTCCAGATTGCTCAGCGCGAGCCTTCGCCCCTCCACCTCAGTGATCGGCGTCATACGATGACAATCTCACCAAAAGACAAGAATTTGTCTTAAAACGGCTGCAACCGAGTGGAAGGTGCTGCACGTGCGATCCATATGGAACGGCGCCATCTCCTTCGGCCTGGTCAGCATCCCGATCAAGCTCGTGAACGCCACGGAGAGCCACTCGATCTCCTTCCGCCAGATCCACCTCGACGACGGTGGCCGCATCCGCTACCGCAAGTTCTGCGAGGCGGAGGACCGCGAGGTCACGGCAGGGGAGATCGGCAAGGCGTACGAGGACGCGGACGGCACGATGATCCCGATCACGGACGAGGATCTCGCCCAGCTGCCCATTCCGACCGCCAAGACGATCGAGATCGTGGCCTTCGTACCGGCCGACCGGATCGACCCGCTCCAGATGGACACGGCGTACTACCTGTCCGCGAACGGAGTCCCCGCCGCCAAGCCGTACACCCTCCTGCGCGAGGCCCTGAAGCGCAGCCAGAAGGTCGCCATCGCGAAGTTCGCCCTGCGTGGCCGGGAACGCCTGGGCATGCTCCGCGTCGTCGACGACGTCATCGCCATGCACGGCCTGCTCTGGCCGGACGAGATCCGCGCCCCCCAGGACGTGGCCCCGGACGCCGCGGTCACCGTCCGGGACAAGGAACTGGATCTGGCGGACGCCCTGATGGACACCCTCGGCGAGGTCGACCTCGCCGACCTGCACGACGACTACCGCGAGGCCGTGGAGGAACTCATCGCGGCCAAGGCCTCCGGCGTGGAGGGCCCCACGGTCTCCACCGGCGAGAAGACCGGCGGCAAGGTTCTCGACCTGATGGCCGCCCTGGAGAAGAGCGTGCGCGCGGCCAAGGAATCGCGGGGCGAGGGCGAGAGCGAGGAAACCACCGAGACCGGCGAAGCCGCCGAGGTCACCCGGCTCCAGGCCCGTACGACACCGAAGGAAGTCGGCGGAAAGAAGTCGACGGCGAAAAAGACGGCAGCAAAGAAGACAGCGGCAAAGAAGACAGCGACGAAAAAGTCGACAACGAAGGCAACGTCGAAGACACCAACGAAGACACCGACGACGAAGCAGCCGGCCACCAAATCAACTGCCCAGGCTGCCGATAAGAAGACGGCGGCGAAGAAGACCACGGCGAAAAAGCCCGCCGCAGCCAAGAAGGCGGCCCCTCGAAAGCGCGCGTCCGCCTGAATGAGCGCACCCCCCCCGAAAGCACGCGCCCGCTGTCTGCGACCGCTCCCCGCGCCCGCTGCCTGAATCACCCGAGGCGCCGTAGCGCCAACACCGCGTTGTGGCCGCCGAATCCGAACGAGTTGCTGAGGGCGAGGTCGCCGAGGGCGGGCAGCGGCCGCGGACTTTTGGTCACCACGTCCAGTTCGATGGCGTCGTCCTGTTCCTCACAGCCGATGGTGGGCGGAATGAGACCGTGGTGGAGCGTGAGCACGGCGGCGACGGCCTCCACCCCGCCCGCGGCGCCCTGCAGATGACCGAGGTGACCCTTGAGCGCGGTCACCGGAACGCTCCCGCCGAGCACGGCCCGCAGCGCACCCGCCTCGGCGAGGTCACCGTCGGAGGTGGCGGTGGCATGGGCGTTGACGTGTACGACGTCCACGACATGCGCGCCGGCGTCGCGTACGGCCCGGCGCATCGCGAGAGCGACACCTTTGCCGGACGGATCGGGGGCGGCCATGTGGTGAGCGTCGGCGGACAGCCCCCAGCCGGCGGCCTCGCAGTAGATCCGGGCGCCACGGGCCCGTGCGTGTTCCTCGGCCTCCAGCAGCAGGAAGCCGGCCCCCTCGCCGTTGACGAAGCCGTCGCGGTCCTTGGCGAACGGCCGGGAGGGGCTGGTGGATCCGAGGGCGTGGGTGGACAGTGCGCGCATCGCGGCGAACGAGGCCATGATCGCCGGGGTGACCACGGCCTCCGCGCCACCGGCCAGGGCGACGTCGACATGCCCGTACCGGATGCGGTCGATGGCCTGCCCGATGGCCTCGGTGCCGGAGGCGCAGGCGCTGCTCACGGTGCGGGCCTCGCCGGTGATCCGCAGCGCGAGCGACACCTGGGACGCGGCCTGCGAGGGCACGGTCATCGGTGTGGTGAGGGGTGACACGGCACGCGGGCCCTTGTTCCGCAGCTGCCGATCACCGCCGACGAGCACGGAGGCATCCCCGAGGATGGCGCCGACGCTGACCCCGACCCGCTCGGGCTCAAGCCCGCTCTCGACCGTCCCGGCCACGTTCAACCCCGCGTCCTGCCAGGCCTCCCTTGCCGCGATCACCGCGAACTGCGCAGCCCGGTTCATCCGCCGAGCCTGCGGACGGGGCAACAGCCCCACAGGATCGACGGGAACACTCCCCGCGATCCGCACAGGCAGCCCGTCGAACTCCGCACCCTCCAACTCCCGTATCCCGCAACGCCCTTCGACCAGCCCCTGCCAGAGCTCGGCCACGCCCACCCCGAGCGGTGTCACGGCCCCGAGCCCGGTCACGACGACCCGCCGAGGCCGCGCGGAACCGCTCCCCGCACTCGCACGCGGCCGCGGGAGATGCCGTACGACATGCCCCTCGGCGACTTCCCGCGCGACCCGTTCCCGCAGTCCCGAGTCCGACACGGGCTCCTCGACCCGGCTCTCCAGGTGCCGGTACCACTGCCCCCACCTGCGGCTGTACGACTCCTCGACGGCTCCGGGGTCGACGGCGCGCAGCGAGGTGACCTGATCCCCGTCCCTGAATTCCACCGTTTCCAGATCGGCCGAATCGATCTCGGGAATCCCGGCGACATCCATCCGCCGACACCCCACCGTCACTTGGTGATCCCGCTGGAATACCCGCTCGTGATCACTTCCCCCGAGAGGCGGCCGCAGGGCCAGCCGAATGGTCCGCGGATTCTCGGGCAACGTGTGCATCACCACGTACCACTTGTCCGCCGCCACATCCTCTTCCGTCAGGGCAAGAAGATCACCGGGTATCACTTCGGCGAGCGTGACGAGGTGGGGCTGCACGGGGACGTCGGAAGAATTGCGCATACGAGCGGGAACTTTCTGTGCCGGTTGGATGGGAAATATCCAGCCCAACTGTCGACGACAAATAACCGCTTGCCTAGATGCATCCACCACTATTGTGCGCAATGTCACCCAAAATAGGATCATGCCCTTCTGGGGGAAATGCGGTGGAGAGATCAGATGAAAGGGGAGGGGAGAGCGTCGCTGCTCCCGACGTGCCGTCAGGGGAGGTCGGCCTCGCGGCTGTTCGGCGTGGTCCGGGCGCGGTCTGGCCGCAGTCCGGTGGAAATGCCGGCCTGTCCGCGCCGACAGTCTGATCGAAATGACCGATTTGTTCAGTATGTACGAGATCGCATCCACTTCATTCCGAGGTGGATTCCCGTCGGCGCTGAGGGATCGCGGTACTAGTCTGATCCCCTGAACAGCTTTTCGAGGCACGGCACATGGGAAAGGTGACCGGCGATGTCCCGGAGCCCCGGCGATCTGGAGTCCATAGGCGGCTATGCGCTGGTCGAACGGCTCGGCAGCGGCGGTATGGGCGTCGTCTATCTGGGCCGCTCGGAGTCGGGGCGGCGGGTCGCGGTCAAGGTCGTGCACGCGCAGTACGCGCAGAACGAGGAGTTCCGGACCCGCTTCAGACAGGAAGTCGCGGCGGTCCGTCGGGTGAGCGGGGCGTTCACGGCCCCTGTGGTGGACGCCGATCCGGACGCCGAACAGCCGTGGATGGCGACGCTGTATGTGCCGGGCCGCACGCTGGCGGACACCGTGACCGAGGACGGACCGCTGCGCGAAGGCCAGTTGCGCGTGCTGGCGCTTGGCCTCGTCGAGGCGCTGCGGGACATCCACCGGGTGGGTGTGGTGCACCGCGACCTGAAACCGAGCAACGTCCTGATGGCCGAGGACGGACCCCGCGTCATCGACTTCGGCATCTCGCACGCCATCGACAACCAAGCGCTCACCGTGACCGGGCGGTTGATCGGTACGCCGCCGTTCATGTCGCCGGAGCAGTTCACGTCGCCCCGGGACGTCACGGCCGCCTCGGACGTGTTCTCGCTGGGGTCGCTGCTGGTCTACGCGGCCACGGGCAACCGTCCCTTCGACGGAAGCAGTCCGTACCTGACGGGCTATCAAGTGATGTACGAGGCACCGGCCCTGGACGCGGTCGCCGAACCCCTCCGGAGCATCGCCGAACGCTGCCTGGACAAGGACCCGGCGGCCCGCCCCGAACTCGCGGAACTGCACCGTCTGCTCCGGACGCTGCCGGGGACCGCCGAACCGGACGCGCCGGGAGCCGCAGACTCGGCGGAAACCAGCCGCCGGCTCTCCCGTCCGCACCCCGTTCCACGTGGCCTGCTCACCGCCGGAGGCGCGGGGGATACGGACAGCACCCACCCCGGTCACAGACGTCGAGGGCGGCGCGTCACCGTCAGCCTCGCCGCGGCCGTGGTCGTCGCCGGGCTGACCGTGGCGATAGTGCGATCAGGGTCGGAGCAGAACAACGACTCCCCGTCGCCCACCGCGCCCGCGCCCGCGGCCGCGTCCGGCAGCACGGTGACGCCACCGCCGAAGCACGTGCGGTGGGACTACCAGGTCGGCGGCGCGTACACCCCGCCGACCGGGGTGCAGGTGGTCAGCCGCAGCTACGAGGACGCGCCGGCGCCGGGTGTCTACAACATCTGCAATTTCAACGCCTTCCAGGCGCAGGAGGACGCGGAGGGCGACTGGGACCCCGACCTGCTGCTGCGCGACGCCAACGGGAAAGTCGTCTACGACAAGGACTGGGGCGAGGCGGTCCTGGACGTCCGCACCGACGCCAAGCGGAAGCGCATCGCTGCCAAGGCGAACACCTGGATCGACCAGTGCGCGGCCAAGGGCTACAAGGCCGTCGAGCCCGACAACTACGACACCTTCACCCGCTTCCCGAACTACCTCACGGCCGGCCAGGCCAAGGCGTTCATGAAACTCCTGTCGGTCCACGCCCACGAGAAGGGCCTGGCCATCGCCCAGAAGAACACCCTGGAACTCGTGCCCGACCGCGCGTCCGTAGGCCTGGACTTCGCCGTCGTGGAGGAGTGCGGCGAGTGGAACGAGTGCGGCGAGTTCGCCGCGGCCTTCGACAACAACGTGCTCGTGGTCGAGTACACGGCGAAGGCCCTGTCGACAGTGTGCGCCGACTGGAGCACCACACTGAGCATCGTCCGCCGCGACCAACTGGTCCTGCCCAAGGGCACGAACGGCTACGTCCGCGAGACCTGCTGACGCCGAGGCCCCATCAGGGCGTGCGCGCGAAGCCGCCTCTTCTTTACGCCGGAGGGCTTGCGTTTGGGACGGGCCGGCACGCCTGACGGTCCTCTGGATGGAAACCCGTATGTCCGGGGGCGCCCGGTCCGGGCCAGGGACGCCGCGGAAATCTCTGTGGCTCCGAACGAGTGGACTTCGCCGGAACGTATGCCCGACGGAGCTCCCACCCGGGGGCTGGATGGTGACGTTGCCACCTCAGCCCCTGACCTGGAAGAGGCGCTCCCGTATGCGACGTACCCCCTCCCGCCGTGCCCTCGCCGCCGCCCTGCTCGTGGCGTCCGCACTGGCACCGATGACAGCGATTCCCGCTACGGCCGTCAACGTGGCGGTGGCCGACCGGCACGACAGGGACGACGAGCACCAGCCGGGGTTCGATCACAAACTGACCGCCAGACTGGACGCCGCCATCGAGAAGGTCCGCCGGCAGGCCGACATCCCCGGCGTCGCCGTCGGACTGTGGATGCCCGGCAAGGGAAGCTACGTCCGTGCGACCGGGGTCGCCGACACCGCCACCGGCGAGCCGATGACCACCGACAAGTTCATCCGGATCGGCAGCGAGACCAAGACCTTCACGGTCACCGCGCTGCTCAAGCTCGTCGACGATGGTCGCATCGGGCTGGACGACCCGATCTCGGCCTACGTCCACGGCGTGCCCAACGGCCACCGGATCACCCTCAGGCATCTGGCCGAGATGCGCAGCGGTCTGTTCCCCTACAGCTCCGACGCCGACTTCGTGCACGACCTGCTGAGCGACCCGAGCCGCTCGTTCACGCCGGACGAGCTGCTCGCGTACGGCTTCAAGCACAAGAACACCGCCGCGCCGGGGAAGGTGTTCGAGTACAACAACAGCAACTTCGTACTCCTCGGCCTGGTGATCGAGAAGGTCACCGGTCACCGCCTCGAGGACGTCATCGAGCGGCGGGTGCTGCGCCCGGCGCACCTGCACCGCACGCTGTTCCCGGAGGGTGCCGAGTTCCCCGACCCGCACCCGCGCGGGTACACGAACCAGACGCTGAGCGGCGAGGTCGCCGACGCCACTGACTGGAACCCCAGTTGGGCCTGGGCGGCCGGGGCGATGATCTCGGACATGCACGACCTGCGTCGCTGGGCGAAGATCGTCGCCACCGGCGAGCTGCTCAGCCCGGAGACCCAGGCGGAGCGCCTCAAGACCCTGCCGACCGGCTATCCCGGTACGAGCTACGGCCTCGGCATCTTCGAGTCCAGCGGCTGGATCGGCCACAACGGCTCCATCCCCGGCTACGAGAACGTGACCGTCCACCTCCCTTCGCAGCAGGCCACCCTGGTCGTCATGCTCAACACCGACATCACCTACGAGGGCAAGGAGCCGTCCTCACTCTTCGCCCGGGCGATCACCGAAATCGTGACCCCGAACAACGTCTACGACCGCCCGGTCCCCACACGCTGAGCGGATGGGAAGGGGGGCATCGCCGACGCCGTACCGAGGTGCGCGCGGGCCTGGCCCAGGGGAACAGCGGTGACTGGCTCTACTGACGAACCGGCCCGGTGCACGTCGGCTGTGGTGTCTCAGGCAGGTCAGGCCAGGCCTGCCTCGATGGCGCGCCGGACGGCGTCGGCTCGGTCGCGAATCCCCGCTTTGGCGAACAGGTTGTTGATGTGGGTCTTGACCGTGGCCTCGCTGATGAAGAGTTTCTCGGCGATGCCCCGGTTGGGCAGGCCCTGGCCGATCAGTGTGAGTACCTCGCGTTCGCGGGGTGTGAGGTCCTCGGGCAGGGTCTGTTCCAGCACCGGCGTCCTGGTCCTGACGGTGGCGAGCAGTCGGTCCTGGACCTCGCGGTCGAGCACGGACTGACCGGCGGCAGCGGCCCGGATCGCCCGGGTGATGTCCTGGCGTCCCGCGTTCTTGGTCAGGTAACCGCGGGCCCCTGCGCTCAGCGCACCCAGGATCGAGTCGTCGTCGGCAAAGGTGGTCAGCACGACCACCGCCACCTCCGGGTACTCCTCGCCCAGCCGACGGGTTGCCTCGGTCCCGTCCATCACGGGCATTCGCAGATCCATCAGCACGACGTCCACCGGCCCGGCGGCAACAGCCGTCAGCACCTCGCTACCGTCCGCGGCGGCCGCGACGACCTCGATGTCCTCGGACAGCCCGAGCACCGCGGCGAGCGGCTCCCGGACGGCGGCCTGATCGTCGGCGACGACCACCCTCAACCGCTGCGGCTTCTCGGTCGGTCCACTCATCCCGGGATCACTGCCTTCACTTGCCAGCCGCCCTGATCCGGTCCCTCGGTGACCGGGCCCGCGGTAACGGTTCCGCCCAGCAGAGCGACGCGCTCGCGCATTCCGATCAACCCCATCCCGCTGCCTACACCCGCGTTCACCTTACGGGTGGCGGGGCGGTTGCCGATTCTCAGTGTGGTCGATGAGGCGGCGAACGTCAGCTCCACGCCGACATCTCCCCCGGGAGCGTGTCGAGCGGCGTTGGTCAGCGCCTCCTGGGCGATCCGCAGCAGATTCTGGGTCACTCGGGCCGGCACCTCACGGACGGTCCCGGTGACGGTGAGAACGTCACGGTGACCCGACGATTCGAGCATCGCGGTCAGGCTCCCCAGCAGCGGCAGCGAGTCCTCGCGCAGTGCGTGCACGGTCCACTGCGCCTGTTTCAGGCTCTCTTTGACCAGTCCGTGGGCCTTGTTGTTCGCCTCCCGGACCTTCTCCAGGTCACCGGTGTCGATCAGTGCATCGGCCAGTTCCAACTGCATGTTGATCCCGGCCAGCGAGTGCGCCAGAACGTCGTGCACGTCCCGGGCGATCCGGCTGCGCTCGGTCAGTACGGCGGTCTGGGCCTCGGCCCGGGCGGCGCGTTCGGCGGACTCGGCCGCCGCGATCGCCGCCAGTACGGCCCGGCGCTGACTGCGGTTGACGATGCCGACCAGGACCGGGGTGCCGGTGGCGAGACCGAGTGCCCAGGGCAGCAGGTGGTGCCCCGGCCCGAGGTGGAAGTACAGGACACCGCCGCAGAGCAGACTGCAGATCCCTGCGAGAACGAGGGCCGGCTTGGTCTCGAGCCGGTATCCGATGTGACCGGCGAAGAAGAAGGCGAAAAGGTAACTCGTTCCGCTGCGGCTGACGCCGATCAGGGCGGCCGCCGCGACGACGCCGAGGGTCAGCCAGACGAGAGCGAGGTGCTTGGGAACCTTGCTCTCGGGCAGGCGCCGCGCCAGCAGCGCCGCAGAGTTGATCACGAAGAGGACGGCGACGGCCAGACCCCGGCCGCTGAAGCCCATGGGCCGGATCGTCAGGATTCCGGCGGCGATGACTGCAAGGGTCAGCACCCACTGCACGCGCCGGTCCTGTCCGGGAACCGGCCGCGGGGCCGCCCCCTGGGCCACGGTCTTCCCAGGGGGCGGGGCGCTCTCGGTTGCGGACACGGGCAGAAGATAACGCACGGTCAGGCCGTACGGTCGAAGACGGGCACGGGGTGGGTCACCGTCCGGGTCCGGCTTCGTATGAAGATCGTGGCCAGCCGCGTGACCACTTCGGTGAGTGCCATCAGCACGAACGCCGCTACCCAGGCCTGGTCGCTGGTGATGTGGTGAGTGATGCTGAACCGGGCGACGTCGTCGGCGCCACCGCCGTACTCGGTCCACAGCTGGAAACCCATCCGCGCCCCCATGCCCACTACCCACAGGATCGCCGACACCGCACCGGCCTTGATCAGGACGTGCTCGCCGACAGTCCGGAGCCGGGTGTAGACGCCGCCGGCGACGCCGAGCGCGGCACCCACGCTCATCAGGACCCCGATCAGCATCAGGTCGTTGCCCGCGGTAGGAATGCCGTCCAGGTACGAGTAGGCCACAAAGGCCACGATCCCCAGCGGGATCAGGAAGGACTTGAGGTCGAGTCGGCCTTCCCGCAGCTGCCGGAAGACGACGAGAAGAAGGGCGATGTCGGTGATCCACTCGGTCGTTGTCATGCCCGCAAGACTGCTGCGATCAGGCTCACAGCACCTGGACCCATGGGTGGAATCGAGGGTGGAGTTCAACCGCTCTCCCGATGTCCACCCCACCCGCCCGCGCACGATCAGGCGCAGTCCGTTGTGGAAGCGGGCGGCGTATCCGGCGACGAAGTTCGGCGAAACTCGCGCCGGCGACGATGCCGGTGGTCTCTCCGTGCCGGCGGACGCTGCGCAGGTCGAGCTGGACCTGGCGCGAGAGCTGGTGGAGCTCACGTTGGGCGGCGGCGAGTCGCTTCCCGGCGGCGGTGCGGGCCTGACGGTGCTCCGGTCGGCTGCGGGGGCTGCCGGTGCTGTCGGAGGTGGCCGGTGCGGACATGCGGGGTGCTCGATTTTCTCTGTAGCTGACGCAGCCAACTTGATCAGTTCCTCGGCTCCATCGGGTTACTCCGAGCCAGCCACCAAGGCACCTCGCCTCGCACCGCGTGTCACGATCAACCTGCCCGATGGCGTGGGCGGGTCAGTGACAATCACGCGAATGCCCATCGCCTTGGTGGCTGTTCCCGCTCTGCCTGGTGAAGAACTTCGCACGGTTCGGACATCCGATCTCGACCTTGCCCGCAGCACCCTCGAAGTCCGCCGCGGCTTGCTGCGGCACACCCTCTACCTGGAGGAATTCAGCCACCGACTCGCCAGCGAGTGGCTCGCCTACCGCTACCACCGCTGGCCAGCATCGACGAACCCCTACCTTCTCGTCAGTCAGAAGACGGCCCTCGACCCGGAACATCCGGTGGTCAGCAGAACATTGCTTCGCAGGACCCTCCCCAAGAACGTCACGCTCGTCGGCCTGCGGCAGACTGCATGCTCAACGAGGCGTTTGCCACCGGTGATCCCCTCAAGCTGATGCGGCTTTTCGGGATCACCGCGCAGACCGCCATGCACTATGTCGGCGCCGCCTGCCCGGAGCGCACCGCGAAACTGCCCAGGTAGCAGGCCCGCTCCGAGCCCGATGCCGCAGTTGAAAGCCCGTGGCGGTGTAGCAGTGGGTCCGGCATCATCCCCATGTGATGGTGATGCAACCCGTTCTGGAGATCTTCGCTGCCGACGACTTCGCGCTCTGGCCTGTTGGCGAGCACGAGTCATATGGCTACCTCGTGCTGAACGGGCAGCTCACTTCCGCGGAGGTCGGCACGGCGGTTATGCGGATCGCCGACTGCAACGACTTCGAGCCGGAGGAGGAACACGGGCCGTGCCCGACCGACCCGCTCGGCACATTCCTGCACGGGTTGCTCACTATGCCTGATCTGTTCGCCGCCGGAGGGTTCCGGGTAAGCGACAATGCGACCGACACCGTCTTCGTCGAGCCGGGCTGCTGCAACGGGCTGGAGACCTGGCGGGACTGGCTGGAGGTGCTCGACGGCACCGGCTGCTCCTTCTTCGGCCACGATCCGTCCTCGGTGGCCGAACGTCTTGGCGACATCGTCCGGCTGACGCTCGACGCTCACGGGACGGACGGCAGTCCGGTGATTGAGCTGTCCGTGGACCAGATACGCGTGCTCGTCGCCGACGCCCAGCAGGATTTGCAGGACTTCCTCAGCCTTGCCGGAACCTGGGCTGAACAGCATTTGCCGGCCCACGCTGCCGCCGTCACGGCCGCCCTGGCACGGGCACTGGACCTGGCGCCCACACCGTGACCAGCTTCCTGACCCACCGAGCGCACGTGCACGACGCCCGCCTCCCTCTCCGCCGCCGGCACAGCGCGCTGAGAACCTGCATCACCCTCTTTGCGCCGTACGGCTTCCGGGCGACGTACCACCACCTCACGCTCAGCGCCGCGATTCCCCGGCGGCTGGAGGGGGACCCGGACGCGCTGGTGCGGGCGGTGGAGGAACTGCATGAGGCGCGGGTGCTGTGGCTCGCGCGAGCGGAGGAGTATGCCGCGCAACGCCGGGCGGAGAAGCGGGCTGGGCGGCGGGCTGCAGCGGACCCGCGACCGTGGTGGCTGCGGAGCAGGTGGGACGGCCCGGACCGCGTCTGGCACCAAGACCCGTTTCGCCACCCGTCGCTGCGACTGTCCGAGTACGTCCGGCGACAGAACGCGATTCTGGACGGTGCCGAGCTGACCGGCTGCCCGGCTTGCGCGGATGAAGGACCGCGGGTGCTGAGCTCGGCCGGGCACGGCTGGGTCGAGCTGTGCCGTGGGTGCGCGTGGGTGCTGACGCCATGTCCGTGCGGGAAGTGGCACCGTTTCGTGCCGGAGATCCCGTTCAGCTGGAACGGGATCTGGCAGCGGGCGCACATGAGCGATGACGGCACGCCGAACCCACATTTGCCTGCGGGCTAGCCAGTTGGATGCGGCACGGCGAACGCTCGGAAAATCAGATACCGCCAGCTTCGCCGGAACCCGCGCGCTTCCGACGCCGACCCTTCAAGGACATCAGCGATGAGTTCTAGCATGCCGCCGGGGACGCGCTGTTGAAGGCGACCGCCGACCGTCTCGCCCGCCACGTCGGGAGCTCCGGCGTGGCCAGGCGGCTCGGAGGCGATGAGTTCGCCGCCGTCCTGCTTGATGACCGAGGCACCGCGGGCGACCTGCTCGCCGTCCTGCTCGGCGTGCTCGCCCGCCCGGTCAACGGCCAAGACCCGGCCGTACGCACCACCGTCTCGCTCGGCTGGGCACGCGCCGAGGACTTCCCCGACGACCTGTCCGGACTGCTGCGGTGGGCGGATGAGGCGATGTACGTGGCCAAGCAGGGCCGTGCCGGACTGCGCCGGGCAGGCCTGGGCCGGCTGTTCGCCACCGTCGCTTGCCACGGACGGGCGGCTCTTCCCGAACGAGAGAGGGGCCTTGTTCGGCACGTTCAGCTACTGGCGGGTGTGGCAGGAGGCTCGACCACTGGAGCTCCCGCCGGACAAGGTGGACTCGCCCTTGGCTCGCACGCCTTACCACCTGAGGGCGACGTGCATCACGAACGGGCTCCGTGCCGGCCTCCCGGTGGCCGAGGTGGCCCGGCGCGCGGGCAACTCCCCGGAGGTCATCCACCGCCGCTACGCCGGCGTCATCGACGACAGCGAGGAGGAGAACAACAAGGAGGTCGAAAAGACCATTGAGTGGGGGGCCGACGTTCAGTGATCGTTCGTGCGCCATGGGCGCTACAGTCACCGGTCATGCGAAGAGCCGGAAGACGGGTAGCGCCCTTCATTCTCCTAGCGATGGTGGCCGGTTGTGGCACGAAGAGCACGACGACAAAGGCCGGCGGCGTCACAACCACCGTGGTCCAGGACAGCCAGTGGCTCACAGCGCTCATATCCGCCGGAGCTGTCCTGATCAGTTCTGCTTTGGCCGCATGGACGACTCACTACTTCACGAGTCGCTCGGAAAGGGTGAGGCAAGACCACGCTGACAAGCAGGAAGATTCGAGACGGCGCCATGAATCTCAACTCGCTGAGGAGCAGCGGGTGAGAGAGCAGGTGGTCGACACGGCCACGGCCATCTCGAAAATGCTCCGCGACTTCCGCGAGAAGGCGGTGGAAGCGGCGGAGGCCCCTGACGTCCAAGCCGCCGAGTTGTATGACGCTTGCGCGATCCTCGTACGCAAATACCACGATGAGGCGCTGCCCGTCATCGAGGTCATGCCGGACTTTGACCTCCGAGAGCGGGCCAACAAGGTCTTCGACGTCCATGGGCGCTGGGCGGTCCGGACGGCAGAGGCCATTTTGAATAGCACCTCGCGACCCGACCGTGCCGGGGTGGACGACAGCCGGGAGCGGTTCTACCGGCACGCCCGGACAGTCATCAAGAACGCTGCGGTCTTACAACGGCTAACACAATGAGCCGAGTTGTCGGTGGGTGATGAGGCAGCAGGCGAGTTTGAGGAATGCTTCGTGCATGTCGGCTCGCCGTTCCCAC
>NZ_JBFBEA010000042.1:0-46866 GCF_040683495.1 Streptomyces sp. NPDC093544
GGACAACGTCTGGTTCGACCGGATCATCCCGTGCGGGATCCGCGACGCGGGTGTGGCCTCGCTCGCGGCCGAGCTGGGCCGCGACGTCACCATCGGCGAGGTTCTCCCGGTGGCCGAGCGGCATCTGAAGGACGTACTGGAGAACGCGGAGCTGCTGCCCCGGGAGATCGAGCGGGCGTCGGCGTAGCCCGGCGGGAATGGGCCCCTGTTCCCCAGGGTTGCCCGTCTCATAGACCGAAAACGAACGGGCGTACCCTGGTGTACGCCGAAGAATCGAAGCTACAGGGAGCCGATGTGTCCGCAGTCGCACCCGACGGACGCAAGATGCTGCGCCTGGAGGTCCGGAACGCCCAGACCCCCATCGAGCGCAAGCCCGAGTGGATCAAGACCCGGGCGAAAATGGGTCCCGAATACACAAAGATGCAAGCTCTCGTGAAGAGCGAGGGGCTGCACACGGTCTGCCAGGAGGCGGGCTGCCCCAACATCTACGAGTGCTGGGAAGACCGCGAGGCCACCTTCCTCATCGGCGGGGACCAGTGCACCCGACGCTGCGACTTCTGCCAGATCGACACGGGCAAGCCCGAGGCGCTGGACCGCGACGAGCCCCGCCGCGTGGGCGAGTCGGTCGTCACGATGGACCTGAACTACGCCACGATCACCGGCGTCGCCCGCGACGACCTGGAGGACGGCGGTGCCTGGCTGTACGCCGAGACGGTCCGCCAGATCCACGCCCAGACGTCGGGCCGCGAGGCGGGTCGCACCAAGGTCGAGCTGCTCGCCCCCGACTTCAACGCCGAGCCCGCCCAGCTCGCCGAGGTCTTCTCCTCGCGCCCCGAGGTCTTCGCGCACAACGTCGAGACGGTCCCGCGGATCTTCAAGCGCATCCGCCCCGGCTTCCGCTACGACCGCTCGCTGAAGGTCATCACCGAGGCCCGCGACTACGGTCTGGTCACCAAGTCGAACCTGATCCTCGGCATGGGCGAGACCCGCGAAGAGGTCAGCGAGGCGCTCCGGCAGCTGCACGAGGCGGGCTGCGAGCTCGTCACGATCACGCAGTACCTGCGCCCCTCCGTGCGCCACCACCCGGTGGAGCGCTGGGTCAAGCCGCACGAGTTCGTGGAGCTGAAGGAGGAGGCCGACCAGATCGGCTTCTCCGGTGTCATGTCCGGCCCGCTGGTCCGCTCCTCCTACCGGGCCGGCCGGCTGTACCAGATGGCCATCGAGAAGCGGGGCGCGTACGTGGCCTCGCAGGCGGTCTGAGCCGACGTACCGACGGTAAGAGGAAGGACGACGACGGCCTCGGGACCCCGTACGGCCTAGGCGGCCGGGCACGTCGTAGATGACGATCCGACGAGAGCGGTGGCACTGAGTGCCACCGCTCTCATGTGAATCGGCACACAAGCAACTCCCTCTCCGCGATGGCGCGTTCGACACGGCCGAGGCCGTCCCCGCAGATGGGGGCGCCGTCAGGGACGCATCAGCGATCGGCCCCGGTGCATCAAGGTTTCATTGGTGTTTGACCGGTCGGTCACGCCCTGGTAACACCAATCAGTGACGCTGGTCTTACACCACGTACCGCACCCGCTAGAGCCGCCATCCCGAGGGGGGAACTCCATCATGCAGGCCGCGCCCGTTCGCGCCACCGCCATCCCGTCGTTCACCGATGCACTCCGTGCCGTCGAGTCGGTCCTCATGAGCGGCGGCCAGCGCACCGCCCGCCGCAATGCCTGGACCTCCGTCCTGGAGGACCGCCGCCGCGCCAAGGACAGGGTCGAGGCGCAGCTCGTACTGGAAGCCGTCGCGACGCGTTCGTAGTCGCCGCCCCGCTCCCCCGGCACCTCGCCAACGCTTCCCCGGTACTGCCGTCGTCGGCGCTTCCCGGGCCACGTAGACTTCCGGGCATGGCGAGGAAGGAAAGCGCAGCGGACGCCGCTGCCGAACCCGGGCGACTCAAGCAGATCGCTCTGACTTACAAGATGACCCGTAAGGCCGATTCCAAGATCGGTCTTGTGCTCGCGGCTGTCGGAATCGTCACCCTCGGTGTCTTCCTCGCGATCGGCTTTTTGATCGGTCACCCGATCTATCTCGGCCTCTTCGGCCTCCTGCTCGCCTTCCTCGCGTCGGCGATCGTCTTCGGGCGCAGGGCCGAGCGGGCCGCCTTCGGGCAGATGGAAGGCCAGCCGGGCGCAGCCGCGGCCGTGCTGGACAACATCGGCCGAGGCTGGACCACGACTCCTGCGGTGGCGATGAACCGCAGCCAGGACGTGGTGCACCGCGCGGTCGGCAAGGCCGGCATCGTGCTGGTCGCGGAGGGCAACCCGAACCGGGTGAAGAGCCTGCTGGCCGCCGAGAAGAAGAAGATGGCGCGGATCGTGTCGGACGTCCCGGTGCACGACATTCTCGTGGGCACCGGTGAGGGCCAGGTGGAGCTCAAGAAGCTCCGTACGACGATGCTGAAGCTGCCGCGTGTGCTGGGCGGCCCGCAGGTCACCGCGACCAACGACCGGCTGCGTGCGATGGGCGACATCATGTCGAACCTTCCGCTGCCGAAGGGTCCGATGCCGAAGGGGATGCGGATGCCGCGGGGCAAGATGCGCTGAAGTGACTTGTTGTTCCGATGCTCCCCGTCATGAGGATGACGGGGAGCATCTCTGTTTCAGGCAAGGGTTCTGAACGCCCGGTCGTAGTACACCATCGGGGATCCCTCGCCCAGGCGCACGCCTCTCACCAGGCCTATCAGGACCGTGTGGTCTCCGGCGGGGTGACGGGCGTGGGCCGCGCAGTCCAGTTCGGACAGCGCCTGCTCGACCGTCGGTAGTCCGTCGGGGCTGAGGCACAGTCCGCCCGACGTGAACTTGTCGGCGCCCTTGGTGGCGAAGCGCAGTGCGAGCGGGCGGTGGACCGGGGCCAGCACGCTCACCGCGAAACGGTCGCAGCACTCGAACGACGCCGCCGAGTCGGCCGAGTTCGCCAGACAGACGAGGATCATCGGCGGATCGAGCGACACCGAACAGAAGGAGCTGGCCGTGAATCCCCGGGGGGTGCCGTCGGCGCAACGAGTGGTCACCACGACCACTCCCGAGGGGAAGCGCGCCATCGCGGCACGGAACTGCTCGGGGGCCACCTCGGCGTCCGCCACGTCCTGGCGATCCGTCATCGCAGCCGCGCCGCCATCGATCTGCTGAACCATCGTCAACTCCCGGAGGACTGACAGGTGAGCGAATTGCCGTGGCCGCATTCATGGCGATCGTGATTCGTGGCGATCGTGAATCAGCGATCGTGATTCACGGCAATCGTGGATGTCGGCTTCGGCAATGTGGCGGCCACCGATCGTGTTCGAGATGTCACGCGCATCCAGGACGACTATGCCGTCGCCGTCCCGGGCCGGCAACTGGACGACCGGTCCCTCGCGGCGCTCACCACCTGCGTCAACGCCGCCCGCCTCGGAGCGGGCGGCGTTCGAGAGGTACCGCCGAACGGGTGCCGAGAGGGGCTTACCGGGACCGGGTTCAGCGCACCGGCTCCGTCCGCTCCTGGCCGGACAGCGCCCAGGCGCCGTAAGCCGCACCGGTGGTCTCGAAGGACAGCGCCACGTGCGAGGCAGCGCTGTTCACGTCCCGCCAGAACCGTTGCACGGGGTCTGAGGAGGACTGTCCCGAGGTCCCGCTCGCGCGGAAGACCCGGTCGACGGCCGAGACGAGCAGTTCCACGGCCAGCGCGAGGTCCCTGGCGCCCCGGACCGCGGCCTCGCCCTCCGGCGGACACTCCGTGCCGTCGGCCACCGCCGCCGTCCGCAGGATGAGGAGTTCGGCTGCGTCCACCTCGGCGGCCGAGCGGGCCAGGGAGACCTGCGCCGACGGCATCTCGCGGACGGCCCGTCCCCGTCGGTCGACGCGCTGCCCGGTCCGCGCGATCCAGGCGCGCAGTGCGCCTCGGGCGGCCCCGATCAGCGGAGCGGCGAACGGCAGGCTGTTCACGGCGTACATCGGGACGATGTGGCAGCGCGCGTCCGACGCGGTCGCGTGGCCGGCGTGGACAGCCGAGCGCGGCAGGGTCAGGTGCTCGGGCACGAAGGCGTCGGAGAGGAGCAGGGTGTGGCTGCCGGTGCCGCGCATCCCCACGGTGAACCAGCTGTCCTCGATGGCGAAGTCGGCCCGCGGCACCGCGAAGAACCGCACCTCGGGCCGGTCCGCGGCGTTCGCGGCGTTCGCGGCCTTCTCCTCGTCCTTGGCCGGTACGGCCGCGCAGGCGAGCGCCCAGTCGGCGAAGTGCACCCCGCTGATGTACTTCCACTCACCGCTCAGTCGCCAGCCGCCGGCGACGGGCTCCGCCTTGCCGGACGGCATGAGCGCACCGGCAAGGACCACGTCCGGCCCGTCCGCCCAGATCTCCGCCTGCCCCGCCTCGGGCAGGAACGCCGCGTACCGCCCGGCGTAGGCCGCCAGCGAAGCCGCCCAGGCCGCTGACGTACACCCCTCGCCGACCAGCGCCACCGCCGAGGTCAGCTCGGTGAAACCGCCGGTCTCGCCGCCGTGGGCCACCGGTACGAAGTGCCGCGCGAATCCGGCGTCCCGCACCGCGCGGACCACCTGTGGTGAGAGCTGACGGGCGGTTTCCGCCTCGTCGCTGTACCGGGCCGCGATTTCGGCGACCTGCGGCGCTCGGGCCACGATCGTCGACTTGTTGTCGTACGACATGCTGTCCACCACCTTCACCGGGAGTGGACGCAGTGTCTCCGCCGTGGCTCGCCACCGACCGGACCCCGAGCCGGGCCGGGCGATCCGTCACCCGACCGGCGTCAGAAGTCGAGCATCGGGTCGCAGAAGGCCGACTGCCGCGGGGGCGATCGCTAGCCGCGGACCTCGATCGTGCGGGCCAGGCGGTCGTGGAGGCCGCGGCCGTTGCGGTCCCAGATCAGGGCGGGGAGGGCGAGGCACAGGAGCGCGGTGCGCAGGAGGGCGCGGAGGGGGTTGAGGCGGCCGCCGTTCTCCGGGACGATGCGCAGGCCGAAGAGGCGTTTGCCGGGCGTGCAGCCGACCGTGCCGACGGTGAGGACGCCGAGGGCGAAGAAGATGAGCAGGGCCCAGTTGCCTGTCGTCTGGTTGTAGCCGTCAGTGATCAGGCCGTATGCGATCAAGACGCAGAGCGCCCAGTCGACGACCAGGGCGCCGAGGCGGCGTCCGGGGCGGGCGATCGAGCCGGGTCCTTTCTCCGGCAGACCGAGCTGCTCACCGGGGTAGCCAAGGTCGACACCGGCTTCCCCCAGGGCTTCGCGCGGTCCGGAGAGCCATGATCCGATTGCTTGCCTCTTGTCCACGCGTCCACGGTACTGTGCCCGTTTTGACATGTGGACGGGTGGGGTGCCACGGACCCGGTCCGGTTAACTTGGGCGAAACAAATGGGTCACGCTTGAGAAATCCCCCGTCCCTATGGTCGGGTCCAGCGTGTGCCACCGCACTGGCCGCACGAACGAACTACCACCCCGGTCCGAAGTGAGCGGGAGTAGGAGGAGCTGGATGTTCCAGAACGCCGACGAGGTCAAGAAGTTCATCAAGGACGAAGACGTCAAGTTCGTCGACGTCCGCTTCTGCGACCTGCCGGGTGTGATGCAGCACTTCACCATTCCGGCACAGGCCTTCGACCCGACCGAGGAACTGGCCTTCGACGGCTCCTCCATCCGCGGCTTCCAGGCCATCCACGAGTCCGACATGGCGCTCCGCGCCGACCTGTCCACCGCGCGCGTCGACCCCTTCCGCCGCGACAAGACGGTCAACATCAACTTCTTCATCCACGACCCGATCACGGGCGAGCAGTACTCCCGTGACCCGCGCAACGTGGCGAAGAAGGCCGAGGCCTACCTCGCGTCGACCGGCATCGCCGACACCGCGTACTTCGGCCCCGAGGCCGAGTTCTACGTCTTCGACAGCGTGCGCTTCGACACCAAGTCGAACGAGGCGTTCTACCACATCGACTCCGAGGCGGGTGCCTGGAACACCGGCGCCGTCGAGGACAACCGTGGTTACAAGGTCCGCTACAAGGGCGGCTACTTCCCGACCCCGCCGGTGGACCACTTCGCCGACCTGCGTGCCGAGATCTCCCTGGAGCTGGCCGCGTCCGGCCTCCAGGTCGAGCGTCAGCACCACGAGGTGGGCACCGCCGGCCAGGCCGAGATCAACTACAAGTTCAACACGCTGCTCGCCGCGGCCGACGACCTCCAGCTCTTCAAGTACATCGTGAAGAACGTCGCCTGGCGCAACGGCAAGACCGCGACCTTCATGCCGAAGCCGATCTTCGGTGACAACGGCTCGGGCATGCACATCCACTCGTCGCTGTGGGCGAACGGCGACCCCCTGTTCTACGACGAGGCCGGTTACGCGGGCCTCTCGGACACCGCCCGCTTCTACATCGGCGGCATCCTCAAGCACGCCCCGTCGCTGCTCGCCTTCACCAACCCGACGGTGAACTCGTACCACCGCCTGGTCCCCGGCTTCGAGGCCCCGGTCAACCTGGTGTACTCGCAGCGCAACCGCTCCGCGGCCATGCGTATCCCGATCACCGGCTCGAACCCGAAGGCCAAGCGCGTCGAGTTCCGCGCGCCCGACTCCTCCGGCAACCCGTACCTCGCCTTCTCGGCGCTGCTGCTCGCGGGCCTCGACGGCATCAAGAACAAGATCGAGCCGGCCGAGCCGATCGACAAGGACCTCTACGAGCTGGCTCCCGAGGAGCACGCGGGCGTCGCCCAGGTCCCGACCTCCCTCCCGGCCGTCCTGGACCGCCTTGAGGCCGACCACGAGTTCCTGCTCGCGGGCAACGTCTTCACGCCCGACCTGATCGAGACGTGGATCGACTTCAAGCGCACCAACGAGATCGCTCCGCTGCAGCTGCGTCCGCACCCGCACGAGTTCGAGCTGTACTACGACGTGTAAGTCGTCGCCACGGTTCTTCTACGGAGCCCCGTCAGCGCCTTCGGGTGGTGGCGGGGCTCCGTCGTTGTGCCCCGCCACCACCCGAAGGCCCGCCACCCCGTCGCACCGTCGTACTCTCTCGCACCCTCTGCCCCGTCGCCCCGTCGTACTCTCCGTCCCGCCGTACTCTCCGTCCCGCCGACGTTGTCCGCTCCGGATAAATAAGTGGCTCTTGACAGGGCAGGTCTTTGCCCGCTGTGGGGTCGATCGGGGCCTGTATATGGGGGTGCGCGGGCGCACAATGGAATTCGGGACGAGTGCCCGAGTGTGGGGTGATGCATGATGCAGAGCCGGTTCCAGAGCGATCGGCGGTTGACCGTGCGGATGACGGTCACGTTGTTTTTGCTCGGTCTGTTGTACGTGGCCTTCATCGCGGCGTTGATCGTGCTGCTGAAGTCCTGGGTGCTGGTCGTGGTGATCGCGGTGGCGTTCCTCGGGGCGCAGTACTGGTTCTCGGACCGGATCGCGCTGTTCGCGATGCGTGGGCGGATCGTTGAGCGGGAGGAGTATCCGCAGCTGCACGGGGTGGTCGACCGGCTGTGTGCCGTCGCCGACATGCCGAAGCCGCTCATCGCCGTCTCCGAGATGGACATGCCCAACGCCTTCGCGACCGGGCGGAACCCCGATCACGCGGTGCTCTGTGTGACCACCGGGCTGCTGCGGCGGCTCGAACCCGACGAGCTCGAAGGTGTGCTGGCGCACGAGCTGTCGCACGTGGCGCACAAGGACGTCGCGGTGATCACCATCGCTTCGTTCCTCGGTGTGATCGCCGGGCTGATCGTCCGGTTCGCCCTTTACTCGCAGCTCTTGGGCGGCGGGCGCAGGGACCAGAACACTGCCATGGTGTTCATGGCCATCATGACGGTCTCCGCAGCCGTGTACACGATCAGTTTCCTGCTCATCCGGGCACTGTCCCGGTACCGCGAGCTGGCCGCCGACCGCGCCGCGGCCCAGCTCACCGGGCGGCCGTCGGCGCTGGCCTCCGCGCTGACCAAGGTCACCGGGGACATCGCCAAGATCCCGACCAAGGACCTGCGGACGGCCCAGGCCTTCAACGCCTTCTACTTCACCCCCGCTCTCGGCGCCGAACCGGGCGTGGCGAAGTACTTCTCCACCCACCCGAGCCTGGAGCAGCGGCTCGAACAACTGGCACGTATCTCGGCGGAGTTGGGTGAGGCGGCGACGCCCGGGAAGGCCGGCTGAACATGGGGCTCCTGGACATCCTGCTCGGGCGCAGCAGACCCGTCGCGCCCGACCTCGACCAGCTCTTCGCCCTGCCGTCGGCCGCCATCACCTTGCAGGCGGCCGCCGGGTTCACTCCGACGGGGACGGGCGCGGTGTGCTTCGCGACCGTCGAGGGCGGGGCGTTCGCCGAGGCGCGTCAGGAGGTCCAGGCGCTACTGGACGCGGATGCGGAACGGGACAGTTCGCCGGTGGAGATCAGCAAGGACGAGTACGGGTACTCGTGGCTGGTCTCGCGGCGGGAGCCCGACGATCTGCCCGCGCTGGTGAGTGATCTGCACGCGGTCAACAGTGCGCTGGAGGGCAGCGGCTTCGGGCCGCAACTGCTCTGCTCGGTGGCGAGCTTCCAGGACAGTGAGCAGCGGCGGCTCGGGCTCGTCTATCTCTACAAGCGCGGCACGTTCTATCCCTTCGCGCCGCTGGCCGGCCAGGCGCAGCAGCGCGACAACGCGCTGGAACTGCAGATCAAGGCCGCGCTCACCGACGATCTGCGGATCGAGCAGGACCTGAGTCGCTGGTTCCCGATCTGGGGCGCCCCGGGTCTGTGACCCGGGGCGCGCCGGCTTACTTCTGGCGCTCCTGGCGCCGTGCCTCCAGCGGACGTTCGCGGCGGTAGCGCCGCTCCCACCTGGCCTGACGGTCACGGCGGGCGCGGTACGCGCGGTAGGTGGAGTCCGCGCGGCCCCCGGATCCGGACGCGCCTCCCGAGGAGGCACCCGGCGCCGGACCCGGTGCGGACGCCGCAGATGTGCCGCCCCCGGTGCGGCCGTAGCGGACGTACAGGAAGAGCAGGGCGATCGCCGCGAGCCACAGGACGTGGTTGGAGAAGCCCAGGACGACCAGAATTGCGGTCGCAGAAATGATCAAGGTGCCCATGACGGGACTCCTTGCGTGCGTGGGTGACTGGATCTTGATGTGGTGAACGTGTCGTCCGATGAATCGACGGGGCGCTGCGGGAGGCTGCCCGTCCGTCGGTGCGTAGAGAGTAGCCCTGAGTCCGCCCACTGGTGCCTGTCCGGAGGAAAGCGGTGCTCAGCACCTCCGGAACGCCCCTCCACCGTAGGGAAGCGACACGTGGGTGCGCATCTGCATTTCCCTCGGCATGTCTCTCGCCTGCGCCCCGTCATATACCGCTGTGGAGTGGAGCAAGGTCCACGGCCGGGATCACACGCCCTGTGTCGCCGTGACAACCCCCGCCGTCACGGCGGCGCCCAGTGTCGCGTGGTCGGTGGTGTTCTGGTCCGCGTAGCGCAACGCGAAGTCCGCGACGGCGTGTTCGAAGGTGTCGGCGCCGCCCAGGTAGGCGGCGATCGCGATGCGGTCGCCGGAGCGGGCATGGGCGCGGGCCAGGGCGGTGCCGCAGAGGCGGGCGTAGGCGACCAGTTCGTCAGGGGCCATCCCGGCGACGTCCGCGGAGCCCTTCATGTCGCGCAGTTGCCGCCAGTAGAAGGCGCGTCCCTGTGGCCCGGTCATCCAGCCCAGGAAGATGTCGCTCGCCGCCTGCAACAGGCGCTGTCCGGCGACGACCCGATGCCCTGGATGGACGTACGGGCCGCCTGGCAGATGCTCTTCGAGTACGGATCTGCCGGCTTCCTTGATCTGGAGGAACAGCGGGTCGTCCGTGTCCCGCCCGGCGAGCAGCACGATGAAACAGCGGGTGCCGACGCTGCCGACGCCGACGACCTTGCGAGCGGCGTCGACGAAGCGGTAGCGGTCGAGGAGAAGGCGACGTTCCTCGGAGAGTGTGGAGCGGTAGTCACTGAAGATCTTGCGGAGCGACGCCATGTCGGAGACTCCGGCGGATTCGAGCAGCGGCGGGTCCTGGACGATGCGGCGGCGGCCGCCGACGGTCTCGGTGAGTTTGCCGAGCGCGTGCAGGCTGGTGCGCCGACGGGCGCGGGTGAGGCTCGACTCGACCCGCTTGCGGTGGTGGGCGGAGCGGACCAGCGGGAGCAGGCGGTCGGCGTCGATGCGCTCGTACCAGACGGCCAGCTCGCCCTTCCCGGCGAGCCGCCGGATGCTCTCGCGGTACTCGCCGACCGCCGCCTGGGTCGCACCGTGGGCCTGCGTCTCCGTGTGCCCGTTCTCGCGGGCAGCGACCGCGACGCTGGCCGCGAGCCGTTTGACGTCCCACTCGAAGGGGCCCGGGTGCGTCTCGTCGAAGTCGTTGAGGTCGAAGAGCAGGGTGCGTTCCGGGGAGGCGTACAGGCCGAAGTTGAGGAGGTGCGCGTCCCCGCAGAGCTGCACCGTGAGCCCGGTGTGCGGCTGGGCCGCCAGGTCGGCGGCCATGACGGCGGCGGCGCCGCGCAGGAACGCGAACGGCGACGCGGTCATCCGCCCGTACCGGATCGGCAGCAGCTCCTGAAGACGGCTCCTGCCCTGCCGTTCCAGTACGGCGACGGGGTCGGGCCGGCCGACGCCGGGGATCCAGCCGGCGTGCGCGGAACGGGAGACGCGTTTGCGGGCCGCTCTGCCCTGCGCGGCACGGTCCGCCGCGGTGGCCGTGGCGCCGATCGGGGCCATGGCCGTCAGTTCCGCACGGCTCTGGCCACCACGGCGGTGACCTCGCCGGAGAGTGTGCGGTTGCTGCGGGCGGTGGCGTCCTTGGCGGCGCCCGCGGCGACGTCGTCGACCGTGACGACGGCCGTGTCGAGGAGGTTGCCGCTCTGGTCGCGGAAGTCGATCTGGACGGCGTACGACCTCGACGAGGAGGCGGAGTTGGTGATGGTCACCTTGGCGGTGGAGCGTCCGTCGGAGTCGGTGCTCACGTCACCGACCTTGACGTCGCCCTTGGCGTTCACGCCGTTCTTGAACTCGTCGAACTTCTGGCCGGCCTCGGCGGTGGCGGAGGCGAGGGCGTCGCCGGCCTCGGAGGCGAGGGAGGACGCCGCGGACGCGGCCTTGGAGGCGGCGCCTGAGGGGGTGGTGTCGTCCGAGCAGCCGGTGAGGGGCATGGCGAGGGCCGCCGTGGCGGCTGCCGCCAGGATCAGCCCCGGTATGCCGTGCCTCGTCATGGCGTCTCCCGACGTCTCTCTGGTTTCTTGTCCGATTCCGCTCCTCGCGGTTGCCTCAGTCAAGGCGGGGAGCGGGGCGTACGCATGCCGGGTACGGCGATCGGGTGAGGTGCGCGCGAGGATGGGGACGACGGCGTACTACGGGGTGGGTGGAGACGGCATGGGCGGACAGCGGCGGCATATCGGGGTGGCTGAGCGGCGGGCGCGGCTCGCACTGGGGCAGCGGCTCGCGGTGTCCGCGCGGGCAGTGAGCCCCGAGGAGGTCGCCGCATCGCTGGTCGCGTTGCACGGAACCGATCCGGCGACGGTGTATCTGGCGGTCGGCGCGCGGCTGGCGGATGCCGGGAAGGCGGTGCCGGAGGTCGAGCGGGCGCTGTACGAGGACCGGACGCTGGTGCGGATGCACGGCATGCGGCACACCGTGTTCGTGTTCCCGACCGGGCTGGCCGCCGTGGTGCACGCGTCGACGGGGCTCGCCATCGCCGCGAAGGCCCGTGCCGGGCTGATCAAGGACATGACGACCGGCAGCGACGGCCGGCTGACCGAGGAGTGGCTCGCTGAGGTCGAGGCGTCCGCGCTCGCCGCGCTGGCCCGGCGCGGGCAGGCCACCGTGAACGAACTCACCCGGGATGAACCGCGGTTGAAGGAGCAGTTCACGTACGGGGCCGGCAAGAGCTACGAGAGTCCGCACACCGTGTCCTCGCGGCTGATGCGCGTGCTCGGTGTCGAGGGGCGGGTCGTGCGCGGGCGTCCGCTGGGGTCGTGGACGTCGTCCCAGTTCCGCTGGGCGGTCGCTCCGCCGCATCCCGGGCTTTTGCTCGCCGAGGCCCAGGCCGAGCTGTTGCGCCGTTGGCTGCGGGTGTGCGGGCCCGCGACCGAGGCGGACCTGAAGTGGTGGACGGGGTGGAAGGTCACTGACGTACGTCGTTCGCTGGCCGCGGTCGGGGCGGTGGCCGTCACCCTCGACGACGGGGGCACGGGGTACGTGGCGGCCGGCGACGTCGGGCCGGTGGGCGGGCCCGCGGAGCCGTGGGCCGCGCTGCTGCCAGGGCTCGATCCGACGGCCATGGGGTGGCAGGAGCGGGATTGGTATCTCGCCCCGGACCTGCGGCCGGCCCTCTTCGACGGCAGTGGGAATGTCGGACCGACGGTGTGGTGGGACGGGCGGGTGGTCGGGGGGTGGGCGCAGCGGTCCTCTGGCGAGGTGGCGTGGCGGCTGCTGGACACCGACGGGGTCGGGCGGGAGGCTCGCACGGCCATCTCGGCGGAGGCCGCGCGGTTGGGAGCCTGGCTGGGCTCGACCCGGATCACTCCGCGCTTCCGGACGCCGTTGGAGCGGGAGTTGGGGGCGGGGTGAGATTTTCGCCGCCTCCGCCCCTACCCGTCCCGTACCTGGGGGCTGTCGCCCCCAGACCCCCCGCTATCGGCCTGGACGGCCTCGTCCTCAAACGCCGGACGGGCTGAAAATCCTTAGCCCGTCCGGCGTTCAGGAATCAGCGCGCGTACCTCATCAGCGCTCGCACCATGTGGCACGTGGTGTCCGACGGTGGGTGGACGCCGATGAGTTGTGCGGTGACGTGTATCCGTTCGTTGCGGGCCTGGTTCGGCATGTAGATGCCGGAGTCGAGCAGGGCGATCGCGAGGCGCATCGCCTTGAGCCGGCGGTTGTGGATGACGTACCACTCGCGGGGACGCCCCGGCGGCAGCGGGCGCTTCTCCACGGGCTCGTACGGCAGGTCCAGCTGGACCGCCCTCTTGGACGTGGACTGGGTGGGCAGCGGCTTCAGTGCGGCAACGGGCACGGGCATCCTCCTGTCGCGGTCAGGGCACCGCCGGACTCCCCGGCGACACCCTCGAACACTGCTTCTATTCTACCGCCGAGCACTGACAAAAGCCGCTGGCCACAAGGCATTTGGGGCTGCTGGGGCACCAGCCGAAAAAGGGGTTCCACGTAGCGCGTGCGGCGCCCGTCGATCCCGGTCGACCTCGGCCGGGCGCCAACTCCCCTGTGACCTACGTTACTTCGGTGACTCCTGTAACTGTTGAGTAACTCCGTTCGGCATCTCGTACATAGCGGCGTACCGCACCCCCCGCACACAGGAGGCCGCCCATGTCGCGCAGGAGAACCCTCAGCACCAAGAAGAAGGTCGCGCTGTTGGTCAGCGCCGCGGTTGTGGCCGGAGGTGGGGCCTTCGCCCTGGCCGCCACCTCGAACGCGGCCTCGGTGCAGAACGCGGCGAGTTCGACGGTCTGCCAGGGACTGGCCACCGCGTTCGGCAACAACGAGCAGTTCATCGCCGACCAACGGGCCAACCCGGACTCGCAGTCGGAGGCCCGGATCGACAACCGCGAGGCGGTCCTCGCGCAGATCAAGGTGCAGCAGGAAGCGTCCGGCTGTGAGGTCGGGGAGTCGGCTCAGGACTCCCAGACCGCCACGCCGCCCGCCGCTCCCCCGGCCTCGGCTCCCGCCGAGAGCGCCCCCGCGCAGGACACCGGTGGCGACGCCGGCGCCGCCACCGGCGAGCAGGTCTGCAACGGCTCGACCGTCACCCTCTTCGCGGAGGCGGGCACCCCGGCCGCGTCCAGCAACCAGTTCCCGGCCGGCACGCAGCTCAAGGTCACGAACCTGGACAACAACAAGTCCACGACCGTGGAGGTCACTTCGGTCTCCGGAAGCTGTGTCCTGCTGAACACCGCGGCCTTCGAACTGGTCCGGGAGCCCGGCAAGTTCGTGATCCGCAACGTACGTATCGAGCGAGTGGGCTGACGGAAGCCGTAGCCGTACCGACCGGGTCCTGCCGCTCTCCGGCCTAGAGCGGCAGGACCCGCACCGCGTGCGCGCCCGCAAACCCATCGCATACGAGCCGTGGCACCGCGGGCAGCGGGAAACGCCGTGCGCGACCGCCCGGCAGGGCCGCCGATCGCGGTCGCGAACACCCCCGGCGAGCAGTGCCTGGTAATAACGGGCACACACAGCTCAGGTAACACGGGGTTCACATTTGAGCAATGATCGGGAAATCGCCTGTTGACACGCTGACCTGCATATCCGCGGCGCCCCAGTGCCGCAGCGCCGCAGGCAGCACCCGCAGTGCGACTGAAGACCCACCCCGAAGGATGTGGCCCGTGACCTTCAAGGCTGAGTACATCTGGATCGACGGCACCGAGCCGACGGCCAAGCTCCGTTCGAAGACGAAGATACTGGCCGACGACGCCAAGGGTGCCGAGCTGCCGATCTGGGGCTTCGACGGTTCCTCGACGAACCAGGCCGAGGGTCACGCCTCCGACCGCGTACTCAAGCCGGTCGCCAGCTACCCGGACCCGATCCGCGGCGGCGACGATGTGCTCGTCATGTGCGAGGTCCTCAACATCGACATGACGCCGCACGAGTCCAACACCCGTGCCGCGCTGACCGAGGTCGAGGAGAAGTTCGGCGCCCAGGAGCCGATCTTCGGCATCGAGCAGGAGTACACCTTCTTCAAGGGCACGCGCCCCCTCGGCTTCCCCGAGGGCGGCTTCCCGGCCGCGCAGGGCGGCTACTACTGCGGTGTCGGCTCGGACGAGATCTTCGGCCGTGACATCGTCGAGGCGCACCTGGAGAACTGTCTCAAGGCCGGTCTCGCCATCTCCGGCATCAACGCCGAGGTCATGCCCGGCCAGTGGGAGTTCCAGGTCGGCCCGGTCTCCCCGCTGGAGGTCTCCGACCAGCTGTGGGTGGCCCGCTGGCTGCTCTACCGCACCGCCGAGGACTTCGACGTCTCCGCGACCCTGGACCCGAAGCCGGTGAAGGGCGACTGGAACGGCGCGGGCGCGCACACCAACTTCTCCACGAAGGCGATGCGCGAGGGCTACGACGCGATCATCACCGCGTGCGAGTCGCTGGGCGAGGGCTCGAAGCCGATGGACCACGTCAAGCACTACGGCGCGGGCATCGACGACCGTCTGACCGGCCTGCACGAGACCGCCCCGTGGAACGAGTACTCCTACGGCGTCTCCAACCGCGGCGCCTCGGTCCGTATCCCCTGGCAGGTCGAGAAGGACGGCAAGGGCTACATCGAGGACCGCCGTCCGAACGCCAACGTCGACCCGTACCTCGTGACGCGTCTGATCGTCGACACCTGCTGCACCGCCCTGGAGAAGGCCGGCCAGGTCTGATCCACCCAGCTTGTGTGAGGGGCGTCCACCGTCGTGGTGGGCGCCCCTTCGCGTCTTTATGGGCACCTCTCCGCATTTTTAAGGGGATGTGACGTCAAGTTCACGCCAAGGAAGCGTCCGACGGGTGAGAGGAGTCTCCTGCCCGGCGCCGGCTTCTGCTTCAATGGAGTCATGGCCAGCTTCCAGAGGTACACCGCGACGGGTCGCCAGGACCTGGAGCCGTTCTGGCCTTCCCGTCAGCACCATGACTTCGACCGGGTGTGTTGTCGCGCGATGAACGCGCGGGCCCTCTAAAGCCGACACCCGGCCTCCGGCCAGCGCGCACGACGTACGTCCTCGACGACCCCGACCACGAACTCGCGGCCGTCGATCTTCCAGACGAACTTCTCGCGCGAAAGAGCTGACCTCTCATGGCGAACACCCGTTCCTTCTCCTCCGTCGCGACCGCGACCGCTTCCGCGACCAACACCACCTCCGGACGGCACCGACTGCGTGCCGTCGACCGGGACGAGGTGGTGGATGTCGCCGACTTCCTGCCGCCGGGTGCCACCTGGCTGCCCGCTCCCCAGCACACCCTGCCCGTGCTGCCGGGGCAGCCGCCGATGATCGGCTACCTGGTCCTCGTACCGGCCGACCAGCAGCCCCTGCTGCCGGTCGCCGTGCCGGACCGGCCCGAGCCGTTCACCACCGAGGGCGCCGTCGGCGGTGCCAACCCGCTCGTCCGCATCGACACCGTGCAGCGCACCGCCGAGGTCGACGGGCAGCAACTCGACCTCACCTACCTGGAGTTCGAGCTGCTCGCGCACCTCGTCGCGCACCCGCACCGGGTGCACACCCGCGACCAGCTGGTCACCACGGTGTGGGGCTACGGGCACGTGGGCGACGGACGGACCGTCGACGTCCACGTCGCACGGCTGCGGCGCAAGCTCGGCGTGCAGCACCGGCAGACGATTCAGACGGTGCGGCGAGTGGGGTACAAGTACGCGCCGCCGACCGGTCGTTGACCCTACGGCCATCCTTCGCATCCTGACGAAGGAACTCACGGATCTTCTGTCAGCAGATTCCCGTTCCGTACCGCCCGCCGTCCGGGCAGAGTCGCCCGCATGAGACTTCTGATGCTGGGCGGTACGGAGTTCGCGGGGCGCGCTGTCGTGGAGGCGGCGCTCGGTCGCGGCTGGGAGGTGACCGTCTTCCACCGGGGGCGGCACGCGCCTCCTGCCGGGGTGCGGTCGTTGCACGGCGACCGCACCGCTCCCGACGGGCTCGCGGCGCTTGCCGACGGTGAGTGGGATGTCGTCGTCGACACCTGGTCGGCCGCGCCGCGGGCCGTGCGGGACACGGCACGGCTGCTGGCCGGCCGGGTCGGACGCTATGTGTACGTGTCGAGCTGCTCCGTGTACGCGTGGCCCCCGCCCGCCGGGTACGGCGAGGACACAGCCCTCGTCGACGGGGCGTCCGGGGACGCCGAGCAGACGGACTACGCGCGGGACAAGCGGGGCGGCGAGCTGGCCGTGCTCGACGCGTTCGGGGCGGAGAGGTCGCTGCTGGTGCGGGCCGGGCTGATCCTCGGGCCGTACGAGAACATCGGGCGGCTGCCGTGGTGGCTGAACCGGGTCGCCCGGGGCGGGCCGGTGCTCGCCCCCGGGCCTCGTGAGCTCCCTCTCCAGTACGTCGATGTCCGCGATCTCGCCGATTGGGTCCTCGGGGGTGTGGAGCGGGGTCTGGGCGGGGCGTACAACCTGGTCAGTCCGCGGGGGCATACGACGATGGGAGGACTTCTCGACGCGTGCGTCCAGGTCACCGGGGGTGAGGGGGATCTGCGGTGGACCGATGCCGAGGTGATTCTCGGGGCCGGGGTGGAGCCGTGGGGGCAGTTGCCGGTGTGGGTGCCGGAGGGGAGCGAGCTGCATGGTGCGCTTCATGGGGTCGGGGTGGGGCGGGCGGTCGGCGCGGGGTTGCGGTGCCGGCCCGTGCTGGAGACCGTCGCCGATACCTGGAGCTGGCTCCAGGCACTCGGCGGGGTTGCGCCCCTGCGGGCCGACCGGCCTGCGGTGGGGCTTGATCCGGTGGTGGAGGCGAAGGTGCTTGGGCTGTGAGGGGTGGTTTTCCCGCCCCCTCCGCCCCTGCCCGTCCCGTTTCTGGGGGCTGCCGCCCCCAGACCCCCGCTTTCGGCCTGGACGGCCTCGTCCTCAAACGCCGGACGGGCTAAAGATCTCTAGCGCCGGCCGGGGAGAGATTCAGCCCCTCCGGCGTTTGAGGAGCGGGCTCTGGGGCGGAGCCCCAGGAACAAGGGACGGGCAGGGGCGGAGGGGGCGAAAAACAAAGGGGTGCACCCACCACCACCCCGGCCGGGGGGCCCGGCCCACCGACCGGCTCCACCCGGTCGGTGAGACTGAGCGCATGGATACGCAGAGCAGCAGCCCGGTGCGGGCGCGGGCGCGGGAAGTTTTCGTGGCGGGGGCGCGGGGGCTTCTGGTCGGTGTCGTCGGGCCGGTCGGGTCGGTTGTGCTGTTCGTGCTGGCGGTCGTGTCGATCGTGCTGGTGCCGGTCGGCGTCGGGATCGTCACGACGCCGTGGGTACTCAGCGGCGTACGTGCCTTCGCGAACTGGCGCCGGGTCGTCGCGGCCCAGTGGTGCGGGGTACGGATTCCGGCCATGTACCGGCCGGTGCCCGAGGGCGCCAACCCGTGGGAGCGGTGTTTCCGGATGCTCCGGGACCCGGCGACCTGGCGGGATCTGGCGTGGCTGCCGGTCGACATGACCGCCGGGTCCGTCACCGCGCTGTTGCCGGCTGTCCTGCTGCTCTACCCCCTGGAGGGGTTCGCGCTCGCGCTCGGACTGTGGCGCGTGCTGACGGATGGCACCGGCATCGGCTGGTGGTACGGGTTCGTGCCCGTCTCCGGGCAGGGCACGGCGCTCCTCGCGGGCGCGCTGGGCGTCGCACTCCTCGGCGCCTCCTACTACCTCACCCCGCCCCTGCTGCGCGTCCACTTTCTGCTCACCCGGGCCGTGCTCAGCCCGGGCGAGGGCCAACTCGCCGAGCGGGTGCGCGTGCTGACCGAGACACGGCGCGACGCGGTCGACACCTCGGCGGCCGAACTCCGGCGTATCGAGCGGGACTTGCACGACGGGGCGCAGGCGCGGCTGGTCGCCATGGGGATGGATCTGGGGACCATCGAGACACTGGTCGAGAAGGACCCGGCGAAGGCGAAGGAGTTGCTGGCGCAGGCCCGCAGGTCCTCCGCCGACGCACTCACCGAGCTGCGCGATCTCGTCCGGGGCATCCATCCGCCCGTGCTCGCCGAGCGCGGACTCGGCGACGCCGTAAGGGCGTTGGCGCTGCGGCTGCCTCTCGCGAGCGAGGTGGAGGTCGACCTCGACGGCCGGCCGGGCGCGCCGGTGGAGTCGGCGGCGTACTTCGCCGTCAGTGAGGTGCTGACCAACGCGGTCAAGCACTCGGGCGCCGAGCGTCTCTGGGTGGACGTCCATCACGCGGACGGCATGCTGCGCATCACGGTCACCGACAACGGCACGGGCGGCGCCCGGCTCGACGCGGGCTCCGGGCTCACCGGGATCGACAGGCGACTGGGTACATTCGACGGCGTCCTGGCCGTCAGCAGCCCCGCGGGCGGTCCCACCATGGTCACCATGGAGATCCCTTGCGAGTTGTCCTAGCCGAAGACCTGTTCCTGCTGCGCGACGGACTGGTCCGGATGCTCCAGGCGTACGACTTCGAGATCGCCGCGGCGGTCGAGACCGGGCCCGAACTCAGCCGGGCGCTGGCCGAGTTGGAGCCGGACGTCGCGGTGGTCGACGTACGGCTGCCGCCCTCGTTCACCGACGAGGGGCTGCAGTGCGCGCTGGAGGCACGCCGGAACCGGCCCGGGTTGCCGGTGCTCGTCCTTTCGCAGCACGTGGAGCAGTTGTACGCGCGGGAGCTGCTCGCCGACGGCACGGGCGGGGTCGGCTATCTGCTGAAGGACCGGGTGTTCGACGCGGACCAGTTCATCGATGCCGTGCGACGGGTCGCGGGTGGGGGTACGGCCATGGATCCGCAGGTGATCCAGCAGCTGCTGTCGCGGCGTTCGACCACCGACCAGCCGCTCGGGCGACTCACCCCGCGCGAGCTGGAGGTGCTCGAACTGATGGCGCAGGGGCGCACGAACGCGGCGATCGCGGGTCAACTCGTGGTCACGGAACGGGCGATCGCCAAACACACCTCCAATATCTTCGCCAAACTGGGACTGGAGGTCTCGGACGATGACAATCGGCGCGTACTCGCGGTGCTCGCCTATCTGGACCAAGGGCAGCGGTGAACCGTACTGACACATGTTCAGCGGCGCTGAATATCATTCAGACCCGTCACCAAACCTGTTTTCCGAGATCAACTGCCGGAGAATCGCGGGCTTCTGCGCCCATTGTGGCGGAATTGACCTCACGAACTTCTAAGATTTTCCAGGGTTTCTGAACACCCCACACGCCTCACGCGTATGGAATGGAGCCGCTTCACTCCTGTCGGGCGCCTCCTGCCCCGCAAGGAAGTCAGAGGAGTTCCATGGGACGCAACGTACGAAAACGCCGTTCGCCACTGGCCGTTCGCGCCGTGGCCGCATCCGCGGCCCTCGCGATCGGTGGAGGCGGTCTTGTCTGGGCGAACTTTTACGCCTCGGCTCACGAGGAGAACTCAGGGCAGAACAGCACCAAGGCCGCCACCGCTCAGGTGGCCACCATCTACTGCCCGGATGTCGGCCAGCAGCTCACCGATGTGCCCGACCCGGCGCGCGGGGAGGTCGACGGCGAGCTGGCCACGCTGGACCAGCAGATCACCGACGCCTACCAGCGGTTGGCGACCACCCGCGACGCGCAGGCCCAGGACGCGAGCTTCGTCCAGAACTCCGTTCTCCAGCCGCTCAAGGACAACCGAGCGGTGATCATCGACCGGATCCAGCTGGAGATATCCCGCGTCGGCGGCAACGCCCCGGGCACGCTGGACGGTCTCGCTTCCTGCACCGGGGAGGCCGTGGAACAGCCGCAGACCAACGACGGTCAGGCGGGGGACGGCCAGGACCAGAACGGTGGCGACCAGAACGCCGAGAGTCCCGCTCCTGGTGGGGACGCCGCTGAGCCCGCTCCTCCGGCAGCAGGCGGCGGTCAGGGTGGCAACGGCCCGGTGGCGGACGACTTCCAGGACATCACCACCGCCCAGGCCAACGCCCAGCTGGGTGTCGGCGCGAACGGGATCGCCGCGAACGGGAATTCCGGTTCGAAGGGCACCTTCACCACGAAGTGCGGCACCAACGGGAACGACAACCACAACACGGACAACGTGATCGTCGCCCCCGGTGTCACCAACGGTGCGCACCACCTGCACGACTACGTCGGCAACCAGAACAACGACGCTTTCGCGAGCGACGAGGACCTGGCCGCGGCCGACACCACCTGCCAGAACCAGGGTGACAAGTCGTCGTACTTCTGGCCGGTGCTGCGTCTGCAGGACGGCTCGCAGGACTTCGACCAGAACAACGCCGGTGGCGGCACCGAGGGCAACGTCGGCAAGATCCTCCAGCCCACCAAGGCGCAGCTCAAGTTCGTCGGCAACAAGACCAGCAACGTCGTCGCGATGCCGACGGCCCTGCGCATCATCACCGGTGACGCCAAGGCCTTCATCAACGGCAACGCGAACGCCAACACGAACTGGAGCTGCACCGGCTTCGAGAACAAGGTGCAGCTGGAGGACAAGTACCCGATCTGCCCCGAGGGCAGTGACGTGGTGCGGACCACCAACTTCCAGAGCTGCTGGGACGGCCAGAACATCGACAGCGCCAACCACCGCACGCACGTGGCGTTCGTCCAGGCCGACGGCACCTGCGCCAACGGCTTCAAGGCGATCCCCCAGCTCCAGGTCCGTCTGGTCTACGACGTACCGGCTCCGACCATCGAGAACGGCCAGGTCGTGAACCCGTACGCGGTGGACAGCTTCCCGGAGAACCTGCACAAGCCGATCACCGACCACAACGACTTCATCAACTTCTTCGACACGAACACGATGAACAAGGTGGTCAATTGCATCAACAAGAACAAGAAGTGCACGTGAGTGGCTCACTGAGAAGGTGACCTGCTGAGAAAGCCGGTGGTGGGAATCTCCCACCACCGGCTTTCTCTTGCCCCACCGATTTTCGCCTGCCCCACCAGCTTTCGCTTGCCTCGGACCCGGACCGGATCCGAGGCAGTCCCGGACCCACGCGTCAGCCGGTGTGGCCGGCGTGCGAGGTCCCCACCTCCATGGTCCCGCCGAGCTGGCCGCGCAGCGCGGTGACCACCTTCTGCTCGCCGACGGCCACCCACTTGCGGCCGACGAGGTAGAACCCGCCGTAGTCCTTGGCTCCGTTGATCCACTCGCGCTGGCCGCGGTCGGTGGCGAAGGTCGCGAGGATGAACTGGCCGTCGGTGTTCTTGCAGGTGGCCTGGCGGATCTCGTCCGCGTCTGTCTGGAGCTCGGGGGCACAGCCCGCCTCACTCGCGATGTGCTCCAGGCTGCCGGTCGCGGTGACAGGCACTGCGTCGGAGGTGTCCGAGGTGTCCTCGGCCGCGCAGCCAGTGAGCGCCAGCACCGCCACGGCTCCGGCCACCGTGAGCTTCGGTCGCGTCAACCTCATACCTACGTACCTCCGGTCTGTGTCGGCGCCCATACCGCCGGGAGCCCCGTCGAACGAAGGCCCTTGCCCTGGATACGGCTCCCACGGGCCCAGCGCTCAATCAGCGGCCCCGGTCGGCCTCAGTGGGCACACCCGTGCGAGGGTGAGCCTGTGAACGAAGACTGGGAAAACTGGGAGAAGCGTACGGCGGCGGCGTGGTCCACGTTCGACGACTATGACGATGGGGGCACCTCCCACGCCCTTAAGGCAGTGGGGGACGACGCGGCGGACTTCCGGGCGGTGATCGACGCGCTGGTCGCCGAGCTGCCCGCCGCCAGCCCGCTCGGCCCGTTCGAGCAGGCGTGCGCCTGGGACTCGACGGGTCACTCGGACAAGGCCATTCCGCTGTACCGGGA
Source organism: Streptomyces sp. NPDC093544 (assembly GCF_040683495.1). Classification (NCBI taxonomy): domain Bacteria; kingdom Bacillati; phylum Actinomycetota; class Actinomycetes; order Kitasatosporales; family Streptomycetaceae; genus Streptomyces; species Streptomyces sp. NPDC093544. Next base: position 22,425 of record NZ_JBFBEA010000042.1, read on the forward strand.
GGCGCTGGCCCGCGGCCTGGGCGGTTACCGTGGCCGCCGTACCAAGATCCAGCTGGCCAGTTCGCTGCGGAACCTCGGGAAGCCGGAGGAGGGCTTCGAGCTTCTCGGCCCCGAACTCGACGCTCCCTCCGACGAGTTGGACGACGCGGTACGCGCCTGCCTGGCCCTCTGCCTCGCCGACCTGGGCCGCGAACGCGAGGGCCTCGCCCTGGTGATCGGCGCCCTCGCACCCCATCTGCCGCGCTATCAGCGGTCGATGGCGAACTACGCGAGGCTCCTGGTCGAACCCGAGTAGGGCAGGGCCGGTCAAACCCGAGTAGGGCACGGCCGGTGACCATCCAACGACTCGCTCGTTTTGCGCTATGTGCAGTCACAGGATGTAGCCCCGCGCTCCGCACCCTCCTCAGGCCCGGTCGTCGATGTCGAGCAGGCCGAGGCGGCGCTCGTCGAGCACTATCCGCGGCTGGTCCGGCTCGCCTATCTGGTGCTGCCGCCCAGCCTCGGCCGCAACCGCCGGGTGCTGACCGCGCACGCCCTCACCCAGCGTGCGCTGCCGCGGAGCCGCACGTCAGGTGACGCGACGGTCATCCCGGCCCAGCAGACGGGCGGCGGCCGCGACGGCGACCCGGGCTACGCCTTCGTACGCCTCCAAGTGGTGCGTACGGCGTTGGAGGCGGGCCTGCCGCTGGCACGGCCCGCGTGGCCCAAGCGCTCCCAGCTGCCGCCGCTGCTGCCCCAGGTGTGGGGCCTCAGGCTCTTCCCGCGTTCGGGTGGCGCCGACGAACTCGCCCTGGACCAGCGGCTGTCCGCGCTCTCCGGGCCGGCCCGCGCCGCGTATGTGCTGCGCGGCCTGGAGAAGCTGTCCGAGGCGGACGTACGGAAGGTGCTGACGGCGGCGGGCGTCGACGACCCGGGCGCGGCGCTCGCGGTGGCCGCCGGTGTGGAGGCGCAGGACTCCCTGCTCGACTCCCCCGAGTTCGACCCCTGTTCGCTGCATGCCCGGCCCACCGACCTGATGCGGCGCAGGCAGCATGTGAAAGCCGCGATCGCCGCCACCGTGGCCGTCGTGGTGTGCGGTGCGCTGCTCGGCCTGCCCGGCGACGGGTGGGGGCCTGATGGCGCCGCGGCGCCGTCGTACGCGCAGAACCCGGCGGCCCAGGCCGCGCTGGATCCGGCGCAGCTGACCAAGGTGCCGGCCCTGGCCTGGCAGTCGTCCGCGCGCACCGACTTCTCCGTGTGGCCCGCGCGCGGGACCCTCACCGGGGACAGCGCGCTGCTGCGGCGGGCGCTCGCCGTGTGGGCGCGGCCCGGCGAGTCCGTGGCGGTGTCGGCGACCCCCGGCACTCCGTCCGGCGCCCCGCCCGGACCGCCGCAGCTGCTGTACGCGGGTGTGGTGGACCAGGCCCGTGTCGTGCTGCTCTACGACGGTCTGCGCATCGCGCGGTACGCCGAGCCGACCGACGGAACGAACGGCGCGGCCCTCGACTTCGCGCGCGTCGACAGCGCGAAGGGGGCGGAGGCCGAGGCGGTGGTCCTCGGCCGGACCGACGGCAACGTCCGCTATCTGACGGCCCCTTGGGTGACGAAGGCCACCGAGCGGGACCTGATGAAGCCGTCCGCCGGCGCGATGGATCTCGATCTCTCCGCCGACGGTGTCGCCTCCCCGTTGGCCAGCCCGGCCCAGCGGTCCGGCGCGTGCACCTCGTGGAACGTGCTGGAGCTGAAGGACAACTCGGGCACGCGTCTGCTGACCGACCTCGGCGAGCTGATCCCGGCGCATCTCACTTCGGGGCAGCCCTCGTCCCCCGGCGAGGCGACCGGCGCCGAAGCGCTGCGGAACTGGGCGCCGTTCGCCTGCTCGCTGGCCTCCGTGCGCTCGCAGGGCGTGCGGTCGGTGAACGCCTGGCAGTACGCGCGGCAGTCACTGCCCGACGCCGGCGGCAGCGCCACCTGGGTGTGCACGCGGGCCGACACCTGGCGGGGCGGCGGCACGCGCGTCCTTGCGCAGTTCCAGACACCGGGCGGGGTGTACGGGGCGGTCGCCGCGAAGGCCGAGAACTCGCCCGCGTGCGGCCCCCGCGACCCGCATGTGCTGGCGGGTGTGCTGTGGAAGTCGGGCACGGGAAGCTGGTATCTCCTCGCGGCCGGGAGCAGGGACACGGCGTCGGTCGGCGCGACCGGCGGGGTGACCGGGTCGGCGCGGGGCCCCCTGCTCTCCGTACGGACGAAGCAGGGAGCGCAGGCCGAGCTGAAGGGGAGCCTGGAGGACGGGCGGGAGATCAGCGGGCTGCGCTAGGGCCTGTCCGAGCGGGCTGCGCTATGGCCTGTCCGGCCGATCAAGTCGCAGGAAAGCGGCGGCGCCTCGCCGGTGCCGGAGACCCTCGCTGACACTCGCGTCAACAAGTCGACGCACAGGGGTTCTCCCAGCGACTACCCGTCAGTACATTGACGGCATGTCTAACACGCGTGCTCGGCTGCCCGAACCGGTCGACTCCGAGCGGATACCCCTCAAGGCGCGGAAGGTGTCGTTCTCCTGGGAGGACACGCCTCTGCACTGGGTGCCGGGCGATCCGTTCGCCACGCACACGATCAACGTGCTGCATCTGCTGCTGCCGGCCGGTGAGCGCTGGTTCGTGCATGTGTACAAGCAGGTGCTGCCGTACATCCGGGACGAGCGGCTGCGCGAGGACGTCATCGGGTTCATCGGCCAGGAGGCGATGCACGCGCAGGCGCACGACGAGGTACTCCCCCACCTGAGGGAACTCGGGCTCGACCCGACGCCGTACACCGCCCAGGTCGACTGGCTCTTCGAGAAGCTGCTCGGCGACCGTACGCTGCCGCCGGGCAAGGCCCGTAAGTGGTGGCTGCTGGAGCGGGTCGCGATCATCGCGGCGATCGAGCACTACACCGCGTTCCTCGGCAACTGGGTACTGAACGCGGAGGAGTTGGACCGACGGGGCGCCGACCCGACCATGCTGGACCTGCTGCGCTGGCACGGCGCGGAGGAGGTCGAGCACCGGTCCGTGGCGTTCGAGCTGTTCCTGCATGTCGACGGGGGCTACCGGCGCCGCGCGCGGACCTGGGCGACCGCGTTCACGGCCCTGGTCTTCCTGTGGCAGCGCGGGGCGCGGTTCTTCATGGAGAACGATCCGACGCTCACGGCGGGCAGGGCGAGCTTCAAGGACTTCCATCGGGCCGGGAAGGCGGGGGTACTGCCGACGACCGGGGACATGCTCAAGTCCATTCCGCGCTACCTCAGCCGGGCCTACCACCCGTCCCAGGAGGGGTCGACCGAGCAGGCCGTTGCCTATCTCGCCTCATCACCTGCGGCGACGGCCGCGGAGAAAGCCGCAGAGCAGGTCGCGGAGCAGGTCACCGAGCAGGCCGCGGAAAGGGGCGTGGCCTGATGCCTCGGCTGCGGACCGTCGTGGCCGTCGCCGGAGCGGCCCTGCTCGTCAGGCGCGCGATGCGCCGCCGGATCGAGGCCTCGCCGCTGTGGCCGCTGCCCACGCTGGAGAACCCGGTCTCCGGGCGGCCACGCTCCCGGGCCCTGCGGCTGTCGGTCGCCCGGCATGAGCGGGTCGCCGACGGTGTCGTACAACTCCGCCTGGAGGGACGGGACTTGCCGCGCTGGGAGCCGGGCGCGCATCTCGACCTGGTGCTGCCTTCGGGGCTCGTACGCCAGTACTCGCTCTGTGGGGACCCGGAGGACACCTCGTCGTACACCGTCGCTACCCGGCTCGTGGGCGAGGCGGCGGGCGGGCGCGGGGGTTCGCGCGAGGTGCACGAGGGGCTCCGGGACGGCATGGAGGTCGAGGTGCGCGGGCCGCGCAACCGGTTCCCGCTCGTGGCCGCTCCCGCGTATGTCTTCGTGGCCGGCGGTATCGGGATCACGCCGGTCCTGCCGATGCTGCGGTCGCTCCAACAGGGCGCCGATTGGAGGCTGTTGTACTGCGGGCGTACGCGGGCCTCGATGCCGTTCCTGGAGGAGATCGGGAAACTGCGGGGCGGGCGGGTCACCGTTGTCGCCGAGGACGAGGCCGGACTGCCGGAACTCGACGGGCTGTTCGCCGATGTTCCCGAGGGCGCGGCGGTCTATAGCTGCGGTCCGGAGGGGCTGATGGCGGCGGTCGAGGCCCTGCTCCCGGAGGGGGCGGCGCTGCACCTGGAACGGTTCGCGCCGCGTACGTCCAGCGAGGGGAACGTCGCCTTCGAGGTCGAACTGCGGCGCAGCGGACGTACGTTGACCGTGTCCGCCGACTCCACCGTTCTCGCCGCCGTGCGCGCGGAGCTGCCGAACACCGCCTACTCCTGCGCGCAAGGATTCTGCGGAACCTGCCAACAGCGGGTCCTGGAAGGGGAGATCGAGCACCGGGACGAACTGCTCACGGATGCGGAACGTAGCGACTCGATGCTGATCTGTGTATCACGGGCCCGTGGTGAGAAGATCGTCCTGGACATGTGAACAGCCGTGGCCGGACCTGGCCGTTCGGGCCGGATTCGATCGGTAAGGTGTTCGTATGACAACCGGGGTACGCCGCAGGATGGGTGTCGATGAACGGCGGCAGCAGCTGATCGGCGTCGCCCTCGAACTCTTCAGCAGACGCTCGCCGGACGAGGTCTCCATCGACGAGATAGCCGCGGCCGCGGGCATCTCGCGACCGCTGGTCTACCACTACTTTCCCGGCAAACTCAGCCTGTACGAGGCCGCGTTGCAGCGCGCTTCGGACGATCTCGCGGGGCGGTTCGTGGTCCCCGAGGAGGGTTCGCTGGGGTCGCGGCTGCTGCGGGTGATGCGCCGGTTCTTCGACTTCGTGGACGACCACGGGCCGGGTTTCGCGGCGCTGATGCGGGGTGGCCCGGCGGTCGGTTCGTCGACCACCAATGCGCTGGTCGACGGGGTACGGCAGGCCGCGTACGTCCAGATCCTCTCGCACATGAATGTCGAAAACCCGCCTGCGCGGCTGGAGTTGGTGGTCCGCTCATGGATCTCGCTCGTCGAGTCGACGGCACTGATCTGGCTGGACGGACGGCGCATCCCGCGCGCCGAGCTTGAGCGGCAGCTCGTGCACGACTTCGCGGCGCTGGCCGCGGTGAGTGCCGCGTACGACGAGGAGTTGAGCGAGCTGCTGCGCCGGTCGCTCAAGAACGAGCCGGGCGACGGGCCGTTCAGCGACCTCGTCGTCCGGCTGATCGCGCTGGCGTCGCCGCCCGCCTCGTAAGGACTGCTATTTCTCGTACTTCCGGTACGACGGGTCGAGGTCGCGTACCTCGGCGGACGCGTGCACCGTCGAGACTCCGTCGGTGGGCTCGATGTGCTGGCGCAGCAGCTCCAGTACGGCTTCGGTGAGCTTGGCCTTGGTCTCGTCGGTGCGGCCCGGGAGCAGGGCGAGCGTGACGTGCACGACGGCGTGTCCGTCCACCTCCGCTCCCACCACGTTGGTCTCGGTGAGCCGGAACCGCGTCTTGCATGCCTCGATGCGCGCGGCCGCCGTCTCGACGACCACCGGGTGCAGCGCGAGTGCGAAGCCGCGCCGGTCGAAAGTGAGGTCGAGCGCATCGGAGTAGTCGACGGTGATCTGCGGCATGGGCACTCCTGTTCTACGGATATCCAGCTCACCCTAGCCGCAGCGCAAGCAGCGCGATGTCGTCGTCCCGGTCGCGGCCGAAGTGGTCGAGGAGCGTGTCGCACAGGGCGTCCAGGCCGGGCAGGGCGCCCGCGGCGGCCGCGCGGAGCTGCTCCATCGAGACCGAGAGGTCCGTGCCCCGGGTCTCGATCAGGCCGTCGGTGACCATGAGGAGCCGGTCGGTGGGTTCGAGGAACAGCTCGGTGGGCGGTGGGTGGGGCAGGCCCACGCCGAGCAGCGGTCCCGCGGCCTTGGCGTAGTCTGCGCTGCCGGTGTCCCGGATGATCAACGGCGGGATGTGGCCCGCGTTCGCGATGCGGGTGCGTCCGGTGGCAGGCTCGGTCAGGACCAGGCAGACGGTGGCGGTGACGTCGGGGTGGTAGCGCTGGAGCATCCGGTCGAGGCGCTCGGCGAGCACGGCCGGGTCGCTCTCGTCGACGCAGTAGGCGCGCAGCGCGTGCCGGATCTCGACCATGACGGTGGCCGCCTCCAGCGAGTGCCCGACGACGTCGCCGACCGCGGCGAGCACGCCCTCGTCGGTGCGCAGGGCCGCGTAGAAGTCGCCGCCGATCTCGGTCTCCTCCGACGCGGGCACGTACCGGACCACGACGTCGAGGCCCGGCAGTTCGGGCAGCCGGTGCGGCTGGGGCAGGAAGCTGTGCTGGAGGGTGAGGGCGACGTGCCGTTCGACCTGGTACATGAGCAGTGGCTCGGCGGCGAGCGCGGTGGCCTCGGCGAGCCGGGCGACCAGGGCCTCGCCCTCGGGGTTCACCCGGCGCACCCCGCGGGTGGGCGTGGCGAGGCACACCGCGGCCCTGCCGTCCTGGATGGGGATCAGCGCCAGCCGGGCGTCGTGCTGCACTTCCGGCCGGAAGAACCCGGCGGGCCACAGCGGCGCGGGCACCGTGGTGATCCGTACCCCGGCCTGCCCGCGGGTGAGCCGCCGGAGCAGACCGGCCACGGTCCGGTGGGCGCTCTCGTCGGGCATCGCGAGCGAGGTGCGGTCGCGTGAGGTGGCGCGGTACAGCTTGTCGTCCGGGCCGAGGACGAAGACGGCCGCGGGACCGCCGGTGAGCCGCGCGGTCCCCTCGACGGCGGCATCGGCGAGTTCCTGCGGGGAGCGCGCCGTCTGGATGGCGACGATCGTCTCCGAAACCCGCGTCAGCCGCCGGGCCACCGCCTGGTCGCCGGCCCGCAGCCGCGCGGCGCGCACCGCGGCGCGGATCACCGCGTCGATCTCCTCGGGCTCGGCGGGCACCGTCAGATACGCCTCGCCGCCCGCGTCAAGGCCCTGGCTGCGGTCACCGGGGGCCACCGCGGCGGCCGAGAAGTGCACGACGGGCAGGCCGGCCATGTGGGGCCGAGCCTTGAGCCGACGGCACAGTTCGAAGCCGCTCATGTCCGGCAGGTGCACATCGATGAGCGCCACGTCGGGCAGGGTGCCCTTGCGCAGCCGTACGTCGAGCTCGACGAGGGCCTCATGACCGGTGGCGGCCGCGACGACCTGGTAACCGGCGCGGCGCAGCATGGCGCCCATGGCGTACCTGCTGGCCGCCACGTCGTCCACGACCAGCACGGTCGTGTCTGTCCGCTTGCCGTTGACGTCCATCTGCCAGCCCTTGGACACACCGATGGGGCAGACCGGGAGTTCGAGGTCTGCCCCACCAAGATAATGCCCTTTTCAGGAGGTCCGGAAGAATACCGCCACTGTGCGTCCCGGAACGGCGAACGTGCCCGTTCTCTCCGTGTACGAGGAGGACTTGACGGTGGAGTCCGCGCCCGTCGCCTGTACCGGATGCAGCGCGTACGCCGTCCCGGCCAGCGCGTCGACCGTCTGCTCCTGCTTCTCGGGCGTCGCGTTGAAGACCACGACAAGGTCGCCGAGTTCCATCGTGATCACACCGGGTGTCTCATCCGTCCCCGACAACGGGAAGGACAGCTTCGACTGCACCTGGTCGGCCGTGGAGAGTGAGAAGACGCTCTCGGTCGTACGGATGCTTTGCAGATCCTGGTACGCGGCCGAACTGCCCTCGATCTGCTCGCAGCCCACCTTGACGGACGTCAACAGCGGTGTGGCGTAAGGCCACTTGGGCGCGTTGTCGGCGGCCATCGGCAGTCCGCGTCCGAAGCCGTTGCCGTCCTGGCAGTTCCAGTGGATGGCGTTGAACCAGTCGCCGCTGTCGTAGGAGTTGCGGTCGAGGGACTTGGAGCGCAGCAGGTCGGAGCCGGCCTGGGAGAGGGACGGGCCCTGCGAGAGGGTGGCCGTCGCCATGGCCAGGACCTGCATACGGGCCCGGTCGCTCGCGCTCGTCGCGGCGGGCAGCTTGAAGGTGAGGGCGTCGTACAGCGACTCGTTGTCGTGTGCGTCGGCGTACGCGAGGGCGTCTCCGGGCGCGTCCGCGTATCCCGCCGCCTGGCCGTTGTAGTCGACCTCGGAGCCCTTGACCTCCTTGCCGCCGGTGTCGGTGAAGCTGTACTTCGCGAGGTTGCCGCTCAGCCCGACCTTGATGAGGTCCTGGTAGTGCAGCAGGCGGGCCTTCTGCTCGGCCGAAGTACCGTTGTTGGTGGAGGAGTTGGGGTCGGTGTAGAGGCCGGAGGCGAAGCCCTGGACGCCGGGGTCCTCGTCGAAGGGGCCGCCGCCGCGTACGGCGTCACGCGCACGGTCGGAGAAGGTCGCGATGCCGGTCCCCGCCATGTTCTTCTGGGTGGCCTGCGTGAAGCGGGCGTCGTCGGCGACCTCGCCGAAGTTCCAGCCCTCGCCGTACAGGATGATCTTCTTGCCGTCGACGCCGTCCTTCTTGAGGGTGAGCGCGTCGAGAGCCTTGCGGACCGCGAGGATGTTGGCCTTGGGGTGGTGCCCCATGAGGTCGAAGCGGAAGCCGTCGACCTTGTACTCCTTGGCCCAGGTGACGATCGAGTCCACCACCAGCTTGCCCATCATGGCGTTCTCGGTCGCCGTGTTGGCGCAGCAGGTACTCGTCGCCACGGACCCGTCCGCGAGGAGCCGCTGGTAGTAGCCGGGCACGACCTTGTCGAGCACCGAGGTGTCGGCCTGGCCGCTCGCGGCGGTGTGGTTGTAGACGACGTCCATGACGACCCGCAGGCCGTCCTCGTTCAGCGACTTGACCATCTCGCGGAACTCGACCGTACGGTCCGTGCCGTCCGGGTCGGTCGCGTAGGAACCCTCCGGAACCGTGTAGTGATACGGGTCGTAGCCCCAGTTGTAGGCGTCCTTCGCGGCGGTCTTCGCCACGCACTCCTGCTGCTTGTCGGAGTCGGCCGGGTAGGAGGCGAGGTCGCAGTCGGTGGTCGCCTGGTCGGACTTCTTCTCGGGGATGGTGGCGATATCGAACACGGGCAGCAAGTGCACATACGAGGTACCGGACTTGGCCAGTTCACGCAGGTGCTTGGAGCCGTCGCTGTCCTTGTCGGCGAAGGCGAGGTAGGTGCCGGGGTTCTGGGCCGTGGTGTCCGCCACCGAGAAGTCCCGGATGTGCAGCTCCTGGATCTGGGCGTCCTTCAGCGCCACCGCCGCGGGCTTCTTGAGGGTCGACCAGCCGCTCGGGGCAAGGGACTTGGCGTCCAGGTCGACGACGAGGCTCTGCTTGGAGTCGGCGGTCAGAGCCACCGAGTACGGGTCGGTGACCGTGTTGCTGACGACCTTCTGGACGGTCGGCGCCCACACCTTGACGACGTACCGGTAGGGCTTGTTCGCCCAGGACTTCTTGCCGGTGACGGACCAGACGCCGGTGGTGTTGTTCCGCTTCATGGCCACGGTGGAGCCGTCGAGGTCCAGGGAGACGCTCTGCGCGGTGGGCGCCCAAACGGCAAGCGTGGGGCGGCCGTTGTGGAAGGTCGGGCCGAGGTCCGCCTTCGTCGCGTCGTACAGATCGTCGAGTACGCCGGCGATCTGTACGCCTGTCGCCGCCAACACAGCTCCGTTCACGGCGCGTTGTGAGGCGACGACCTGTCCGCTCAGCGCTTCACGCACCCGGTCACGGTCACGCGGATCGACCGTCCAGGCGGTGTAGTCCTTGAGGTGCGGGAAGGCGGTCTTCTGGGCGTCGGTGAGGGTGGACCTGGACAGGCGGAGCCACTTGGCGTCCCCGGCCAGCGTGCCGTCCTTCACCTCGATCGAGCCGTCGCGGGAGTAGAGCAGCTGCGTGGACACAGCCGCGTCGGAGCCGTTCCAGGCGACCGTGTTCCGGTCGATCCAGACCGCCTTGGACGTGGTCAGGTCGAGCGCGGCCGCACTGCCCGCCGGCTGCGGCAGCAGGTACTTCTCCTGGCCGTTCAACAGCCACACCTCGTGGCCGTTCGCCGAGAGGTCGAGCGACTGGTCGGTGGGGAGGTCCTTCTCGTCGCCCTTGTGGAGGATGTAACTGAGGCTGGTGGCACCCTCGGCGAGCGGCACCTCGTACACAGCGCCATAGGCGTCAGTGTCCACCGGCTCCAGTGGCTTCGACCAGTCCGTGCCCGTCTCGGCGCCCGTCCAGACGTGCAGCCCCCAGCCGGCGTAGTCGCCGTCGGCGCGGTGGTAGTGCAGGAGCGCCTTCGTCTTGTCCTGCGCCGGGTAGTCGGGCTTCTCGGTGAGGACGGCCTCCTTGCCCTGTTCGAGCCAGATCTCGCCCGTCCTGGTGACGTCGATCGTGCGGTCGGCTGAGACGTCCTTGTTGCCGTCCTTGTCGATCACGAGGTAGCCGACACTGGAGGCGCCGGGCTTCAACTTGACGTAGGCGAAGGCCCCGTAGGCGTCGCGGCCGATGAAGTCGTGGCCCTCGGGCCAGGTCGTCGCCTCGCCGTCGGCGAGGTCGCCCCAGGCGTAGAGCCGCCAGTCGGTGTAGACGCCGTCGGTCCGCTTGTAGTGGACGATCGCGTAGTCGCGCGAGGAGGCCGTCGGGATCTCCTCGGCGGGCGGGGTGCCCGTGACCGAGGTGGTCGTGGCGCTCGACCTGCGTCCGGCCGAGTCGATGACAACTGCCTTGTAGCGCAAGGTGGTTCCGGCCGGTACGTCCTTGGCGATGGCCTGGGTGACCTTGTACGGGGCATGGTCGGCGGAGCCGAGTGTCTGCCACTTGGCGTTGCCGACCTGGGCGGCGAGGACGACGCGGTTCAGCTGACCGCCGGTGACGTCGGCGCTCAACTCCACGGTGCCGGTGGCGCCCGCTTCCGGAGCCTTCAGGGTGAGCGTCGGCTTCGAGACTGGGGCGGCGAGCTTGCCCGCGGCCTTGAGGACGATGGAGGAACCGGCCGGGACGGTGACAGTGACCTTGCTGTCGGCGCCGCTGGTGACGGTGTCCTGGGTGCCGTAGATCCCGCGGAACCTCATGTCCGACGAGCCGGTCGCGAAGGTCGCCGTGTTCGCCTCGCCCGCGTTGCTCACGGCGACGACGTACTCGGTGCCGGTCTTCGCGTCCGTACGGGAGAAAGCGTAGATCCCGGCGCCGTCGGCGGCGTACCGCTCCGTCTGGACGCCGTCCGCGAGGGCGGGGTTGGCCTTGCGGAGCTTCGCGAGAGCACTGATCTGTTTGTAGAGCGGTGCACTCGTGTCGTAGGCGTCGCTCGCGTGGGTGCGGTCGGTGCCGAGCTCATCGTCGTCGAGGTAGTCGGCGGTCTTGGAGGCGAACATCGTCTGGCGGGCGTCCTTGTCGCCGCCCGCGCCGGTGAAGCCCTGCTCGTCGCCGTAGTAGACGACCGGGTTGCCGCGGCTGAGGAACATCAGCTCATTGGCGAGCTTGTCCTTCGCAAGGAGCTCGGTGTCGCTCGCGCCGGGATTGTCCTGGCCCAGGAAGTACCCGATGCGGCCCATGTCGTGGTTGCCGAGGAAGGTGACCTGCTCGTACGCGTTGGCCTTGTCCGTCGTGTACTTGTAGTCGTCGCCGAAGACCGAGGCCAGCTTCTGCGCGCTGCCGCCCTGGGAGGCGTACTGGCGGGCCGCTTCCTGGAAGGGGAAGTCGAGCGTGGAGTCGAGGCGGCCCTCGGTGACGTACGGCGAAGTGATCGACGTGTCGGCGGAGTAGACCTCGCCGAACATGAAGAAGTCGTCACGGCCCTGCTTCTTCGCGTACGCGTCGAGGGCGGTGGCCCACTGTGTCCAGAACTCCATGTTGACGTGCTTCACGGTGTCGATCCGGAAGCCGTCGATGTCGAAGTCGCGGACCCACTTCTCGTAGATCTTCGCCATGCCGCTGACGACCTCGGGACGCTCGGTCCACAGGTCGTCGAGGCCGGAGAAGTCGCCGTTCTCGGAGCTCTCACCGGCGAAGGTGGAGTCGCCGTGGTTGTGGTACATCGTCGTGTCGTTGAGCCAGGACGGGACCTTGGTGTTCTGCTTCGCGGCGGTCACGGTCGGCGTGCGCGGGAAGGAGTCGGCGTCGACCTCGGGGAAGTCCTCCGAACCGTCCGCATAGTCGGCGTCGTCGAAGGGCTCGCCGTCCTTCGTCAGATACGGGAAGGCGCCCTTGGAGAGGTAGCCGTAGGACTTCTCCTCGTAGTCGACGACATCGGCGGTGTGGTTGGTGATGACGTCGAAGAAGACCTTCATGCCCTTGGCGTGGGCCTTGGAGATCAGCGTCTGAAGGTCCTTGTTGGTGCCGAAGTGCGGGTCGACCTGGGTGAAGTCGGTGATCCAGTAACCGTGGTAGCCGGCCGAGGCATTGTCACCGGTGCCCTGTACGGGCTGGTTCTTGAAGATCGGCGCCATCCAGATGGCGGTGGTGCCAAGGCCCTTGATGTAGTCGAGCTTCCCGGTCAGGCCCTTGAGGTCGCCGCCCTGGTAGAACCCCTTGTCGGTGGGGTCGTAGCCGGTCGACAGCCGTGAACCGGTCAGGCCACCCTCGTCGTTGGACGTGTCGCCGTTCGCGAATCGGTCCGGCAGGACGAAGTAGAACTGCTCGCGGGTCGCGTCGTTACGGGCGGCCGTCTTGGCGAGGGCCGCGTCGGACGGGGGCGCGGGCGGGGTGGCGGCGCGGGCTGCGATGGGCTGGACGAGGGCTGCGGCGAGGGCGACCACCGCGACGGTCGCGATTCTTCTGCGTTGCGTGGTGCGGCGCACCCGGGGCGCCGGCCATCTCGGTATCAGGGCCACAGACGTGAACTCCTTGCGATTACGGCTCATTTGGGTCCGACCCCACGCCGCGGCTCGGCTTCGTTGCCGGGCGCCGGCGTGACCGTATCGCTTACGCAAGGTTTACAGCAAGAGTCTTGAAACCGATGGCAAGAACTTTCACATCTGCTCGGAAACGAGGGCCCGTTCACCTGCGAATCGGCGAACGGGCCCTCTTCTGGCGCCACTCAGCAGCTGGACTTGCCCGAGTAGATCGCGAGCGCCGTGTTGGCGCCGAGCGTCGCCGTGAACTGGCCCGAACTGTTCACCGAGACCGTCGAGTTGCTCTGGACGTTGCAGTACGTGCCTGCCGCGAGGGAGGTCTGGTACGTCCGGCTCAGCGAGGACGACTCATGATTGATGGCCACGAAGCCCTTGGAGCCGCGGCCGAACGCGATGGCGTCGGCGCCGTTGTCCCACCAGTTGGTGACCGACTCACCGCGGGTGGTGTTACGGAAGGCGACCATCGACTGGATCTCCGGCCAGGCGTGCTGGCACTTCCAGCCGTCCTGCCAACAGGCGTTGACCGTGCCGTCGCCCGGCGGCCCGGCGTCGGTGGAGGAGAACTCGTAGCCCGAGTTGATGTCGGGCGCGCCGTACGGCCAGGCGAGCATGAAGACATTGGCGAGCGTGTAGTTCGCCCCGTCCTTGTAGTTCAGCGTCGAGCCGTTGCGCTCGGTGTCGTGGTTGTCGACGAAGACACCGGAGACGCCACTGCTCATATAGCCCCAGCCCTCACCGTAGTTCTTGAGGTAGGCCAGGTTCTCGTTGTTGAAGACCCGCTTGAGGTCGTACGCGTACCGGAACTCCTGGACGTCGCCGTTGCCGGTGTACTCGGTCGGCTGGACGGCCTCGCCCGAGCCGTAGATGACCTCCTGCTTCCAGTACACGCTCGGATTGCTCAGCCGGGACTTGATGTTGGCGAGGTCGGCGGCCGGTATGTGCTTGGCCGCGTCGATGCGGAAGCCGTCGACGCCGTAGCCGAGGAGGCTGTTCATGTAGCCGGCGATGGCGGAACGGACGTACGACTCGCCCGTGTCCAGGTCCGCGAGACCGACCAGTTCGCAGTTCTGGACGTTGGTGCGATTCGTGTAGTCGCTGATGCTGGCGGTGCAGTCGTCGAAGTCGTACGAGGAGTACAGGCCCGGGTAGTTGTACTTCGTGTACGACGAGCCGCCGGTGCCGGTACCGCTGCCGGCCGACATGTGGTTGATGACCGTGTCGACGACCACTTTCACGCCCGCGTTGTGGCAGGCCGTGACCATGTCCTGGAAGTCGGTGGCGTTCCCGAGCCGCCCGGCTATCCGGTAGCTGACCGGCTGGTACGAGGTCCACCACTGCGAGCCCTGGATGTGCTCGGCGGGCGGGGAGACCTGGACGAAGCCGTAGCCGGCGGGGCCGAGACGGCTGGCGCACTCCGTCGCGACGGAGTCGAAGTCCCACTCGAAGAGGACGGCGGTGACGTCCTTGGTGCCGGGGGGAGACGCCTGCGCCGTGCCCGCGGGGACGGCGAGCGCGACCGACGCGGCCGCCGTGAGCGCGAGGGCGCCGGAGAGAGTTCTGCTGGCCATGTGTGGTTCCTTCTCCATTGAAGGTCCATTGAATGTTCTTGCTGAAAGATTGCAAGATGTGCGGTGCCGCAGATAGTAGAGGCCCGCCTCCCGAAGCGGAAGGCGGGCTTCTGAAAGTGCCGGAAACTCCTTGCGGGGCTTGACGGTTGACGGGCCGTCGGCTGCCGGCCCGCAGGGTCGTGATGTCAGCCGGTGGTCCACCACACGGTGACGTCCGCCGGCAGCTTCGCCTCGCCGCCGTCCTGCGAGAGTGTCACCTCGCCACTGGCGAGGAGCACACGGCCGTACGCCGGGACGGTCACCGCCTCGGTGCCGGTGTTCGCGGTACAGGTGAACTCGCCGCGGCGGAAGGCGAGTACGCCTTCGGGAGCCTTCAGCCACTCGACGGAGTCACCGGCGCCCAGGTCGGGCTGCTCGCGGCGGGCGGCGAGCGCGTCGCGGTACAGCTCCAGGGTGGAGCCCTCCGCCCCGGTCTGCGCCTCGATGCTCAGCTCGGCCCACTCGACGGGCTGTGGCAGCCAGCTGCCACCGCCTCCGAAGCCGTACGACGAGCCCGCGCGGGTCCACGGGATCGGCACCCGGCAGCCGTCGCGGAAGCCGTCCTGGCCCGCGCCCCGGAAGTAGGCGGGGTCCTGGCGCACCTCGTCCGGCAGGTCCACGACGTCCGGCAGGCCGAGCTCCTCGCCCTGGTAGAGGTACGCGGAGCCGGGCAGCGCCAGCATCAGCAGGGTCGCGGCCCGCGCCCGGCGCAGGCCCAGCGCGCGGTCACCCGCGGTGCGGATCTGCGTGCCGAGCCCGGCCTCGTTGGCGAAGCGGGTGGCGTGCCGGGTCACGTCGTGGTTGGACAGGACCCAGGTGGCGGGGGCGCCCACCGGGCGCATCGCGTCCAGCGTGCGGTTGACGCAGTCGCGCAGCTCGGCCGCGTCCCAATGGGTGGCCAGATACTGGAAGTTGAAGGCCTGGTGCAGCTCGTCGGGGCGTACGTAGTTGGCGGTGCGCTCGATGGTCGGGGTCCACGCCTCCGCCACGAAGATGCGCCCACCCGTCTCCCGCCCCCGCCCTTCTGAGGAAGGCCCTTCGGGCCCTTTCCGATTTCCGGAGTACTCGTCGAGGATCGTGCGCCACTGGCGGTAGACGTCGTGCACGCCGTCCTGGTCGAAGAACGGCATGACATCGTTGCCCAGCAGCTTCAGCTGCTCGTGGGATCCCAGGTCCGGCAGGCCCTGCGCCTTCACCAGGCCGTGCGCCACGTCGATGCGGAAACCGTCGACGCCCATGTCGAGCCAGAACCGCAGGATGGAGCGGAACTCGTCGCCGACGGCGGGGTGCTCCCAGTTGAAGTCGGGCTGCTCGGGTGCGAAGAGGTGCAGATACCACTCGCCGGGGGTGCCGTCGGGCTCGGCCACCCGCGTCCAGGCGGGGCCGCCGAAGATGGACTCCCAGTCGTTGGGCGGCAGTTCGCCGTTCGCGCCCTTGCCGGGCCGGAAGTAGTAGCGCTCGCGCAGCGGCGACCCCGGCCCCTCCGCGAGCGCACGCTTGAACCACTCGTACTGGTCGGAGGAGTGGTTGGGGACGAGGTCGACGATGATCCGCAGGCCAAGCTCGTGGGCGTCGCGGATCAGGGCGTCGGCGTCCAGCAGATTGCCGAACATGGGGTCGACGGCCCGGTAGTCCGCGACGTCGTAGCCGGCGTCGGCCTGCGGCGAGGCGTAGAAGGGGCTCAGCCACACGGCGTCCACGCCGAGGTCGCGCAGATACGGAAGTCTGGAACGTACGCCCTCCAGGTCGCCCATGCCGTCGCCGTTGCTGTCGGCGAAGCTGCGCGGATAGACCTGGTAGATCACCGCGTCGCGCCACCAGTCGCGGTGCGTGGCGACGGTGGCGAGGGCGGAGGTCGGTGCCTGGTCGGCGGAGTGCTGGCTCATGGCGTCCTTGATGCGATGGGGGTCCCCCCGGTCGAGCGAAGCCGAGTGTGGGGGAAGGGTTCGGGTCATGGGCGTAGGCGAAGTGGTTGACGAGGCGGAATGGTCGACGAGGGCTGAGTGGTTGACGAGGCGTGGCAGTTGACGAGTCGGAGTGGTTAACGAGGCGGCCGCGATGACAGCGGGGTCGGATGGCCACCGCGGCCGCCACCCGCGCGACACAGCGCGCGGGAGTCACTGAAGCGTCAGGCGGGCGTCAGCCCTTCGTGCCGCCGGCGGTGAGGCCGGCCACCAGGTTCTTCTGCACAAGGTAGAAGAACGCGGAGACGGGTATCGCCACCAGCACGGCGGTGGCGGCCATCAGGTTGCGCTGCGCGTCGTGCTCGCTGACGAAGCTCTGCAGGCCGACGGCGAACGTGTACTTCGTGTCGGACAGCATGAACGTCGAGGCGAAGGCGACCTCGCCGAACGCGGTGATGAAGCTGTAGAAGGCGGCAACTGCCAGGCCCGGCTTGGCAAGTGGCAGGATCAGCCGCGCGAACGTGCCGAAGGGGCTCAGTCCATCGACGCGCCCCGCCTCGTCGATCTCGAAGGGGATCGTGTCGAAGTAGCCCTTGAGCAGCCAGGCGCAGTACGGCACGGCGGTCGAGCAGTAGACGAGGATGAGGCCGAAGTAGTTGTCGATGAGCTGGAGTTCGGAAAGGATCTCGTACATCGGCACCATCAGTACGGCGACCGGGAACATCTGGGTGACCAGCAGGACCCACATGAACTTCCGGTAGCCGGGGAAGCGCATGCGGGAGACCGCGTAGCCCGTGGTGGCGGCGACCAGCACACCGATGAAGGTGGTGCCGAGCGACACGACGAGCGTGCTCCACAGCCAGTCGAAGAACGGCGTGTGCTGCAACACGAACGAGTAGTTGTCGAGCGTCATCTTGCCGAAGATGCGCCCGGGGTGCAGATAGTCGTCCTTGTCCGGGCCGAGGGACAGATAGACCAGCCAGCCGATCGGGAACAGCGCGACGAGGCTGGCGACGGTCAGGATGGAGTGCGAGGTGATCGTCCCGGCGAGGCTGTTCTCGCCACGCCGCCGCGGCCTACGTCCCGGCTTGGCGTCCGTGGGAACCTCGTCCGCCGAGGCGGAACTCTGCAGTGTGGTGGTGCTCATGGGGGCTCCTGCCTCAGTTCGCGAGCTGCTGCTCATTGCGGGCCAGCCAGCGGCGGTAGACGGAGGTGAAGACGATCAGGATGGAGAGGAGCAGTACGCCGTACGCGGCCGACTGGGCGTAGTCGCGCGGCTGTTGGCCGAAGCCCAGGTAGTAGGCCCAGGTGACGAGGATCTGCGCGTCGGGGGCGGTGTCGCCGAAGAGCAGGAAGATGACGGCGAACTGGTTGAAGGTCCAGATGACACCGAGGAGTACGACGGTGGAGCTGACGGGCCTCAGCCCCGGCAGCGTCACGTGCCTGAAGCGCTGCCAGGCGTTGGCACCGTCCATCTCGGAGGCCTCGTACAGGGTCGAGTCGATGGACTGCAGACCGCCGAGCAGCGAGACCATCATGAACGGCACTCCGCACCAGGTGTTGACCATGATGGCGGAGGTGCGCTGCCAGAAGGTCTCCTCCAGCCACAGCGGCGACGGCAGATGCAGCGCGTCGAGGGCGGAGTTGATGATGCCGGAGTCGGCGAGCATGAAGCGCCAGCCGAAGACGGTGACGAAGGTGGGCACGGCCCACGGCAGGACCAGGATGAGCCGGTAGAACGTGCGGCCGCGCAGCTTCTGGTTGAGCAGCAGCGCGAGGCCGAGGCCGATGGCGTAGTGCAGCAGGACGCACAGTGCCGTCCACGCGATCGTCCAGATGAAGTGCGACCAGAAGCGGTCGTAGGAGGTCGGGCCCCACAGGATGTCGGCGTAGTTGTCCAGGCCGATGAACTTGTAGGTGGCGTCGATGTGGTTGACGCCGATCTGGCGGGCCGAGTTGAGGCTGTTGGCGTCCGTGAACGTCAGGTAGATGCCTCGCACCAGCGGGTACAGCACCAGCGCGCCGAGCACGACGACCACCGGGGCGATCATCGCGTACGCGTACCAGAACTTCTGGTACCCGTGCTTGAGGCGCTGGAGCGGCCCCGGGCGCGGCCCTCGGTCGCCGCGGCGCTTGCCGGTCGCGCGGTCGATGACGACTGTCATGGTTCGACACCTTCTGGAAGATCTGCGGCACAACGTGAAGGGCTGGGCACAGGCCGATGGCCGCCGGATCCGTCCCCCCAATCCTCAGGCGGATCCGACGGCCACGACGGTCACTTGCTGAAGTCGGGGACCAGCTTGGCGATCGCGGTTTCCGCGTTGCTCAGCCCCTTGTCCAGCGATTCGTTACCGGCGGCGACCTTGTTCAGCTCGGTGTCGAGCGGGCCCCACAGCGAGCTGTACTCGGGCAGCGCCGGGCGCGGCTGGGCGGCGGCGAGGACCGTCTGGTAGCCGGCGATGCCCGGGTCGGCCTTGACCTCGGCGGTGTAGGCGTCGTCGCGGGTCGGCAGTGTGGAGTTCTTGAGGGCGATCGTCTCCTGGGACTTCGCCGAGGTCATGAACTTCAGGAACTTCAGCGACGCTTCCTGGTGGGCCTTGTCCGAGCCCGCGTAGACGGAGAGGTTGTGGCCGCCGGTCGGGGCGCCCGACTTGCCGGCTCCGCCGGCCGGGACGCTGACGATGCCGAGGTTGGACTTGTCCTTGAAGGCCGAGCCCTTGTAGAAGTTCGTGATCTCCCAGGGTCCCTGGATGATCGAGGCGACCTTGCCGCTGACGAACGCCTCCTGGATGTGGGCGTACGCGTCGACGGTGGTGTCGGCCTTGTGCAGACCGTCGCCGTCGAAGAGGCCTTCCCAGGTCTCGTAACCCTTGACCGCGGCGGCGGAGTTGACGGTGATCTTCTTGGCGGCGGCGTCGACCGTGTCGGTGCCCTCGCCGTAGAGGAAGGACTGGGCGTAGTACGCCTGGGTGGAGCCCCAGTAGCCGTCGACGCCGGTCTTCTTCTTGATCGTGGCGGCGGCGGCCTTGAGCTCGTCCCACGTCGTGGGTGCCGCGACGCCGGCCTGCTCGAAGATCGCCTTGTTGTAGACAAGGGCGAGCGTGTCGGTGACAAGCGGTGCGCCGTACGTCTTTCCGTCGTACTTGGCCTGCTCGATCAGGCTGGGCTGGAACTTGCTCTCGTCCGCGAGGGCTTCGGTGCCGTCCAGCGGCAGGAAGTAGCCCTTCTTCGCGAAGGCGGGGGTCCAGCCGACCTCGGAGCGCAGGACGTCCGGGGCGCCGCTGGCACCGGCGGCGGTGTCGAACTTGTTCTGCGCCTGGTCGAAGGGGACGTTGACGTACTTGACCTTGACGTCGGGGTTGGCCGTCTGGAATTCCTTGACCAGGGCCTGGTACGTCGGTGCCTCATTGGTGGCGTTGGAGGTGTCCCACCAGGTGATGGTGGTGGGTCCTTCCGACTTGTCGCTGCCGCTGTCACTGCCGCCGCAGGCCGTCGCCGCGAGGGCGAGGGAAGCCATCAGAGCGGTGGCCGCTATGCCACGCCGCATGAGATCTCCTTGAGGGTGAAAGCCCGAGTGGGTGAGGCAGCGGTCCCGCCCGCTCCCCCTGCCGACTTGCCGACTGCGCCGTTGCGTCCGCCGGGCGACGTGAACGTAACAGCGTTGTAAGCGCCGCGAAAGGCCTTGCAGCAAAAAAGTGCAAGGACTGCCGAGAGTTACCCGCCCGTGACCTCTGCCCGACCACTCGGAAGCCCCTGAACACGGGCGCTCAGCAGACATGGGACCCCTGTGCAAGACTCTGCAAGCTCTTGCCACACCTGCCGGGTACGAGGATCATCGCCCCGTCAGCGCCTTGCAGGAGCCACCCCTTTCCCGCGGCGCACGCCCGGGACGGGGAGCCACCCCTTCCCGCGGCGCGAGCCCGGGACGCCGAGCCGACCACTACACGAGGGAGCGCGATGACGCAGCAGCCCGGAGCGGGCCGTTCAACCGCCCGCACACGGCGTCTGGTTGGTGGGCAAGGCGAGAACCGGCCGGTACAGTCCACTCCCGTGACCACACGGCTTGCCGACATCGCAGCCCAGGCGGGCGTCAGCGAGGCGACTGTCAGCCGCGTCCTGAACGGAAAGCCGGGCGTCGCCGCGACCACCCGCCAGACCGTTCTGGCCGCACTCGACGTCCTTGGCTACGAGCGCCCCGTACGACTGCGGCAGCGCAGCGAGGGCCTGGTAGGCCTGATCACGCCGGAGCTGGAGAATCCGATATTTCCCGCGCTTGCGCAGGTCATCGGCCAGGCACTGACACGGCAGGGCTACACGCCGGTCCTCGCGACCCAGACCCCGGGCGGCTCCACCGAGGACGAGCTGACGGAGATGCTGGTGGACCGCGGCGTCGCCGGGATCATCTTCGTCTCGGGCCTGCACGCGGACACCTCGGCGGACATGCAGCGCTACGACCAGCTGCGTGCCCAGGGCGTCCCGTACGTCCTCGTGGACGGTTTCTCGCCGAAGGTCCAGGCGCCGTTCATCTCCCCGGACGACCGCGCGGCGATGGCCCTGGCCGTCACCCACCTCGTCTCGCTCGGCCACACCCACATCGGACTCGCGCTGGGCCCCAAGCGGTTCGTGCCCGTGCAGCGCAAGATCGAGGGCTTCATTCGCACGATGCAGGAGCTGTTGGGGCTGACGCCGGCCGACATCGAGGAGCGACTGGTCCAGCACTCGCTGTACACGCTGGAGGGCGGCCAGGCCGCGGCCTCCGCACTCATGGACCGTGGCTGCACGGCCGTCGTGTGCGCCAGCGACATGATGGCGCTCGGCGCGATCAGGGCGGCACGTCAGCGCGGTCTGGACGTCCCGAAGGACGTCTCGGTCGTCGGCTTCGACGACTCCCCGCTCATAGCTTTCACCGACCCGCCGCTCACGACGGTCCGCAAGCCGGTGCCCGCCATGGGACAGGCGGCGGTACGGACCTTGCTGGAGGAGATCGGCGGGACGCCCGCGCCGCACAGCGAGTTCGTGTTCATGCCGGAACTGGTGGTGCGCGGTTCGACCGCTTCGGCCCCCGGGGACCGGAATCGTCCGTAATCCTCCCTGAGGAGGAGCCCGTACGGCACCCGTCGGAGTCCCCTCGCCGTAGAACATGCGACCTGGACCCGCCCAAGGGATGATCTGTGAGGCAAGGCTTTTCTGGCAGACTCTGCGTCTATGGGTGAGACAACCGTGACGACACTGGAAGGCCGGGAGCAGAGTGCTTCGGGGCCCGTCGCGGAGGAGGAAGCGGGGCGGCGTTTTCTACGTCGGCTGCGGACCCCGCGTCGCCCCCGCCTCTGGTTCGAGATCCTGCTCATCGCGGTCAGTTACTGGACCTATTCGCTGATCCGGAACGCGGTCCCGGAGCAGCGCGGACAGGCGCTGCGCAACGCCGACTGGATCTGGCGCACCGAGCACCACCTCGGCATCGCCTTCGAGGAATCCGTCAACCACGCCGTGAACTCGGTGACATGGCTGATCATCGGCATGAACTACTACTACGCGACACTGCACTTCGTGGTGACGCTGGGTGTTCTGGTGTGGCTGTATCGCAGCCACCCCGGCCGTTACGCGGCAGCGCGCCTCGCCCTCTTCGCGACCACGGCGGTGGCGCTGGTCGGCTACTACTTCTACCCGCTCGCACCGCCCCGCCTGATGAACGGCAGCACCTTCGTCGACACCGTGGTGGTCCACCAGACCTGGGGCTCCATGGCCTCCGGCGACCTGAAGCACATGTCCAACCAGTACGCCGCGATGCCGTCCATGCACATCGGCTGGTCCCTGTGGTGCGGCCTCACCATCTTCGCCCTGGCCTCCGCCCCCTGGGCCCGCATCCTCGGACTCCTTTACCCGATGGCGACCCTGGTGGTCATCGTCGCCACGGCCAACCACTTCTGGCTGGACGCGGTGGGCGGCATGCTCTGCCTGGCCTTCGGGTTCACGGTGGCACGTGTCTGCTACGGGGCACGGCCGTACGCGCTGCCGCGGTGGGTACCGGACCCGCTACCGGCCAAGACCTGACGGAACCCGGCGATCACCCGGCCGCGAGCGCGAACGGCCGCCCTACTCCCGATGCTCACTCGCGCGGGCCGCGTCCCGCAAGGCATCGATCAGTCCGCGCAACGCCGGCTGCTGCGGGGCCGTCTCCCGCACGGCCACGTAGATCGCCCGCTGCGGCTCGGGAGAACGCACCTTGCGGATGACGACATCCGGATGGAGTCCCCCGAGCCCGAGACGCGGAATGAGGCTGACCCCCAGCCCGGCCGCCACGAACCCCTGGGCGGTCACATAGTCCTCGCTCTCGACCACGAACCCGGGCCTGAACCCTGCCGCGGCGCAGGCATCGAGCTGAGCGTCAAGACAGGACCCCGGCCACTCACTCCCGACCCACGGCTCTTCGGCGAGGTCGGCCAGTTCGAGTGAACGCTTCCCGGCGAGCCGGTGCCCCTTGGGCAGCACGGCGCGGTACGGATCGTCGAGCAGATGCACCAGCTGTACGCCCTCGGGTCCGCCGGAGTCATGCGGCGGCCGCACGACGAGCGCCAGGTCGGCCCGCCCCTCCTTCACGTCGGGCAGCGGATCCTCGGGATCGATGAGCTTCAACTCGACCTGCACACCGGGATGTTCGGCCCGGAACCGGGCGATGGCGGGAGCCACCAGCGAAGCCCCCGCCGTGGCGAAGTAGCGCACCGCAAGCCGCCCCGTGCGCCCGGCACGCAGATCTCCCAGCGCGGTCTCCGCCTCGGCGACCTGCCGCCCGATGACACCGGCGTACTCGGACAGCAACAGCCCCGCCGCGGTCGGCCGCACACCACGCCCGACCCGCTCCAACAGTTCGACCCCGGCCTGCTTCTCCAGTGCGGCGATCTGCTGACTGACGGCGGACGGCGTGTACCCGAGATCGGCCGCAGCGGCAGTGACCGACCCGCACCCCACCACAGCCGACAGAACCTGCATACGCCTCACATCAAGCATGCAGCCTAGCTTAACAGTACGTACAGCACTCTTCACTTGTCCTCAAAGGTTTCTTCCAGGACCGTGGACCCATGCCAAGCTCCCGCTCCCTCGCCTCCCCACTCCGCATGGCCGCCCTGGCCCTCCTCTGGGGCTCGGGCTTCCTCTGGATCAAGCTGGCCCTGAACCACGGCCTGTCCCCCGCCCACATCACGGTCACGCGCTGCACCCTGGGCACGGCGGTCCTCCTGTTCCTGGCCCGCAGGGCGAAACAGCACCTCCCCCGCTCCCGCAAGATCTGGGGCCACCTCGTCATCGCAGCCCTCTTCTGCAACGCCATCCCCTTCGCCCTCTTCGCCATCGGCGAGCAGACGGTCGACTCCGGCATCGCAGGCGTCCTGAACGCGACGACCCCCCTCTGGTCCCTCCTCATCGGCTTCCTCCTGGGCACCGACCGAGGCCTCCACCCCCTGCGCCTGACCGGCCTCGTCCTGGGCTTTGCCGGCGTACTCCTGATCTTCGCCCCCTGGAACCAGGCGGGCCTGGCCAGCTGGGGAGCTCTGGCCCTACTGACCGCCGCGGCGAGCTACGCGATCGCCTTCGCGTACATGGCCCGCCACCTCACCACCCAGGGCGCCCCCCTGGCCGTCTCAGCGGCCCAACTCCTCACCGCCACAGCCTGGAGCACCCTGGCCCTCCCCACCGGCGGCTCCCTCGGCAACATCGACGCCACAGCCGTACTCGCCGTCACCGCCCTGGGCATCTTCGCCACCGGCATCACCTTCTACCTCAACTACCGCATGATCGCCGACGAGGGCCCCACCAGCGCCGCCACAGTCGGCTACCTCCTCCCCGTGGTCTCGGTAGCCCTCGGCGCCCTGGTCCTCGACGAACAGATCGGCCTACGCGTCATCGCAGGCATGGCGATAGTCCTGACAGGCGTATCCCTGTCCCGCAAAAAGCCACAGCCGAAACCGGACGAACAAGAAGCAGCCCCCGCCGCTCCCACACCCGCACCCGCAAACGGCCGGTAGGAGCCGGATGGTGTTGCTGCCGCACCCGAAAGACCACGGAAGGGGCCGGGGGCCGGTACATCACATGCCCGTCGCTTACGTTCGCGTCACCGGACCCCCGCATCCTGCCCAACGCCTGATCCGGCGGCGACGGGCGGATGTACCGGCCCCCGGCCCCGACCCACCCACCGGACCCCAG
>NZ_JBFBEA010000043.1:0-46750 GCF_040683495.1 Streptomyces sp. NPDC093544
TTTTCTTCAAAGGAACCTCGCCCCAGCCATAACGGCTGGAGACGGGGTATCAACAAACTTGGCGTTGATTTTTGGCACGCTGTTGAGTTCTCAAGAAACGGACACTTCCTTTGTACTCACCCGAGAGACTCTCTCAGGCTTTCCTCCGGGCGTTTCCCTTCGGTCTTGCGTTACCGACTCTACCAGACTCTTTTAGGCCCGATTCCCTGTCGGCGGGATTTGCCTCAAGCCTTTGATCGCTTTCGCGTCCCGGCTTTTCGACATTCACTACGCTAGCCGATTCCCTCCGCAACTCATAATCGAGTTCCGCGAGTTCGAATTACGGCATGCAGACACGCCGAATTCGCCCCCGCTGAGGGGAGTCGTAGGTAGTGGGTTGGCCGCTCTCGGCTGCTGGCTGAACGCCGTAACCGGTTCAAGCGGCTCGGGCTACATTACGGACCCCCCAGGAACGAGTCAAGTTCGGGGACGCCGGGGCACATGGGCCCGATAAGGGCTCACTGTCGGGTCGTTGGCGATCCAAAAGCGCCAGGGGTGAACGCCCCCGTCGCCGGCCACACCGGTGCGTGGACCGCTGCGTACCTGGTCGGAGTAGACAGGGGCGCCCGTGAGGAGGGTCAGCGGGCCACCCTCAGGGGCACAGGCGTCGGTGCCGTCGAGGGCGCGGTCCACGTCCAGGGCCGTGGCCAGTCGAGCGGGCCCTTTGGCCAGTTCCTTGTCATTTCGGGCCGATAGTCGACGTTTGCGGGTGAGTTCAGCGCCCTCGGTGACCTCGCCGGCACGGAGCAGGACCGCGCAGGGCTTGCCCTCGGGGCCGCACACCAGGTTCATGCAGAACCACATGCCGTAGGTGAAGTAGACGTACACGTGTCCGGGCGGACCGAACATCACGTCGTTGCGGGGTGTGCGGCCGCGGTAGGCGTGGGAGCCGGGGTCGTTCGGGCCGTCGTACGCCTCGACCTCTGTGAGGCGGAGCTCGATCGGACCGTCCGGCGTGCTGCGCACCAGGATGCGCCCCAGGAGATCGGGGGCTACGTCCAATACAGGGCGATCGAAGAACTCGCGTGTGAGGGGCGTACGGTCAGGGGCCGTGATCATGGCGTACGAGCGTAGTCCAGACGGGCGCGTGTCGGCGGGGTGGTCAGGGGGCGTCTCCCTTGGAAGGGTGAGGACGCGGAACCGGCGACGGTCGGATTGCGTTTGTAGGGATCAAGGAATCCAGACAGACAGCAGACACAGGACAGAACAGGCGTTGCCTGGGGAGGAAGTGACATGGGGTTCAAGCGGCTGCTTGCGAGCCTGGGGGCCGGTGGGGCTTCGGTCGAGACGGTGCTGACCGAGATCAACACCGTTCCGGGCGGCGTCGTCCAGGGGGAGGTGCGGATCCAAGGTGGGTCCGTGAACCAGGCGATCGAGGGTCTGTCGGTCGGTCTGCAGGCCAAGGTCGAGGTCGAGGGCCAGGACCAGGAGTACAAGCAGGACGTCGAGTTCACCAAGCTGCGGCTCGGTGGGGCCTTCGAGCTGCAGGCCAATGGGGTGCACTCGGTCCCGTTCGGCCTCGAGATCCCGTGGGAGACGCCGATCACGACGATCGACGGTCAGCCGTTGCGGGGGATGAACATCGGGGTGACCACGGAGTTGCAGATCGCGCGCGCCATCGACTCCAGCGACCTGGACCCGATCAGCGTGCACCCGCTGCCGGCGCAGCAGGCGCTTCTGAACGCGTTCATCCAGCTGGGCTTCCGCTTCAAGAACGCGGACCTGGAACGCGGTCACATCCGGGGTACGCGGCAGAAGCTGCCCTTTTACCAGGAGATCGAGTTCTTCCCGCCGTCGCAGTACCGCGGGCTGAACCAGGTGGAGCTGAGCTTCGTCGCGGACGACCGCGAGATGGACGTCATCCTGGAGATGGACAAGAAGCCGGGCCTCTTCAGTGAGGGCAGCGACTCGTTCCGTTCCTTCCAGGTCGGGCTGCACGACTACCAGGGCACGGACTGGGCCGCGTACCTGAACCAGTGGCTGTCGGAGGTCGGCAGCAAGCGCAGCTGGTTCTAGGCTCGGCCGGGAACTGTCACCACCGATCAGGAGGTACCGAGGTGACCGAGCTCAAGCGGCCGCCGCTCCCCCACGACTTCCATCCGCCCGTGCCGTCCTTCACGGCCACGAGCGATGATGTCGAGCAGGGTGCGACGCTCAAGGACGCTCAGGTCTACGCGGCGGGGAACACCTCGCCGCAGCTGCGCTGGGAGGGCTTCCCACCGGAGACCAAGAGCTTCGCCGTGACCTGCTACGACCCGGACGCCCCCACGGGCAGCGGGTTCTGGCACTGGTCAGTCTTCGACATTCCGGCGTCGGTCACCGAGCTGCCGACGGGCGCGGGCACCGGCAAGTTCGAGGGGCTGCCCGAAGGCGCGGTCCAGGTGCGCAACGACTACGGGTCCAGGGACTTCGGTGGCGCCGCGCCGCCGCCCGGGGATCCGGCGCACCGGTACGTCTTCACGGTGTACGCCGTGGATCAGGAGAAGCTCGGTCCTGACGCGGACGTGTCGCCTGCGGTCGTGGGCTTCAATCTGCGGTTCCACACCCTGGCACGGGCCCAGCTGATCGCCGAGTACGCGGCAGGTGCGGACAGCTGAGGGTTCACGGAACGTTTGCCCGTCTCTGGTCTTGGAAGTGATCAGAGGCGGGCATTTTTATTGCGTTGTCCATCCCGGCGCGCCCGGCCAGAGTTGATCCAAGCCCGCCAGGGAGTGGGCTTGTGCGCAGAGGAGGTGGGCTGGATGCGGGACACGCTGGTGCTGAATGCGAGCTTTGAGCCGCTGTCGACGGTGACGTTGAACCGAGCCGTCGTTCTGGTGCTGCAGGACAAGGCTGTCGTGGAGCAGGCCCACCCCGAACTGCGTATGCGCGGAGCCGCGCTCGACATACCCGTGCCCCGGGTGATCAGGCTCTGCCGCTATGTCCGGGTGCCTTTCCGAAGACAAGCTCCGTGGTCGAGGCGCGGTGTGCTGATCCGCGACCGGCACAGGTGCGCGTACTGCGACAGGCGGGCGACGACCGTGGACCACGTGGTGCCGAGGGCGCAGGGCGGTCAGGACTCCTGGCTGAACACGGTCGCCTCGTGCGCCGAGGACAATCACCGCAAAGCTGCCCGTACGCCGGACCAGGCGGGTATGCCGCTGCTCCGGCAGCCGTTCGAGCCGACGCCTGCGGACGCGATGCTGCTGGCGCTGGGCCGGGACGACTTCGCCGCGCTGCCTCAGTGGCTGATACAGCCGGCCGCGTAGGTCGTCGTACGTGACTGGGGCCCGCCTTCGTCGGAAGGTGGGCCCCAGTCACGTACACGCGCGTTCGTCAGTCGGTGACGGACGGCTTCTCGCGGCGCTCGGTGCCTCCGCCGCCCGAATTGCCGCCCATCGGACCCATGTTGCCCATGGCGCCACTCAGGCCCTTGAGCGCGTCACCGATCTCGCTCGGCACGATCCAGAGCTTGTTGGCGTCGCCCTCGGCGATCTTCGGGAGCATCTGGAGGTACTGGTAGGCGAGGAGCTTCTCGTCCGCGTCTCCGGCGTGGATGGACTCGAAGACCGTGCGGATGGCCTGGGCCTCGCCCTCGGCGCGCAGAGCGGCGGCCTTGGCATCACCTTCGGCGCGCAGGATCGAGGACTGCTTCTCACCTTCGGCGGTAAGGATCGCGGACTGCCGGATACCTTCGGCGGTGAGGATCGCGGCGCGCTTGTCGCGGTCGGCGCGCATCTGCTTCTCCATCGAGTCCTGGATGGAGGTAGGCGGCTCGATCGCCTTGAGCTCGACGCGGTTGACGCGGATGCCCCACTTGCCGGTTGCCTCGTCGAGGACGCCGCGCAGCGCCGCGTTGATCTCCTCGCGGGAGGTGAGGGTCCGCTCCAGGTCCATGCCACCGATGATGTTGCGGAGCGTGGTGACGGTGAGCTGCTCGATCGCCTGGATGTAGCTGGCGACCTCGTACGTCGCCGCGCGGGCGTCGGTCACCTGGTAGTAGATGACGGTGTCGATGTTGACGACCAGGTTGTCCTGGGTGATCACCGGCTGCGGCGGGAACGGCACGACCTGTTCGCGCAGGTCGATGCGGTTACGGATCGAGTCGATGAACGGGACGACGATGTTCAGTCCGGCGTTCAGCGTCCGCGTGTAGCGGCCGAAGCGCTCGACGATGGCTGCGCTTGCCTGTGGGATCACCTGGATGGTCTTGATCAGGGCGATGAAGACCAACACCACCAGAATGATCAGGACGATGATGATCGGTTCCATCGATGCTCCCCGTACCCTTCTCCGCTCGGTAATTCCTGAAGATCTTATGGTTGTTGAAGATCTTGCTGGACGAGTGTGACAGACAGTTGTCTGTGCTGTGGGGCGTTCGGTTCACTTGTGTCGTGCGAGGTCACATGACGATCGCGGTGGCCCCCTCGATATCGACGACGACCACCTCCTGTTCGACCTCGTAGGCCTGTCCGGAGTCGAGGGAGCGGGCCGACCAGATCTCCCCGGCGAGCTTGATCCGGCCGCCGGCCGAGGCGTCGACCCGCTCAAGGACCACCGCCTGCTTGCCCTTCAACGCCTCTATGCCGGTGGCGAGTTGGGGCTGCTGTGCACGGTGCCGGGCCGCGATGGGGCGTACGACGGCGAGCAGCGCCACCGACACGACTACAAACACGACGACTTGGAGTACGACACCGCCTCCGAGGCTCGCTGTGACGGAGCCGGCGACGGCGCCCACCGCGAACATCCCGAACTCCGGCATCGCGGTCACGACGAGCGGAATGCCGAGTCCGGCCGCGGCTATCAGCCACCACACCCATGCGTTGATGTCGTCCACATGGTCATGGTAGGTCCGCGGGTCCTGCCGCGGACAGGGCGCCGATCAGGTTGGAACAGGCCTTTTACCGGGGGCTTCCGGGGTTTGCGCGGTCAGGACATGGGCAGGCCCTGCGCGGTCCAGCGCTCGCCGACCTGTTCCACGACGAGCGGGAGGCCGAAGCAGAGGGAGAGGTTGCGCGAGGTGAGTTCGAGCTCCAGGGGGCCGGCGGCAAGTACCTTGCCCTGACGGATCATCAGGACATGGGTGAAGCCGGGGGCGATCTCCTCGACGTGGTGCGTGACCATGATCATGGAGGGGGCGATCGGGTCGCGGGCGAGGCGGCCGAGACGGCGTACGAGGTCCTCGCGGCCACCGAGGTCGAGGCCCGCGGCGGGCTCGTCCAGGAGCAGCAGCTCGGGGTCGGTCATCAGGGCGCGGGCGATGAGGGTGCGCTTGCGCTCGCCCTCGGAGAGAGTGCCGAACCTGCGGTCCAGGTAGTCGCTCATGCCGAGGCGGTCGAGGAAGGCGCGGGCGCGCTGCTCGTCGATGTCCTCGTAGTCCTCGTGCCAGCCGGCGGTCATGCCGTACGCGGCTGTGAGCACGGTCTGCAGGACGGTCTGGCGCTTGGGGAGCTTCTCGGCCATGGCGATACCTGCCACGCCGATACGCGGGCGCAGCTCGAAGACGTCGACCTTGCCGAGGGTCTCGCCGAGGATGGTGGCGGTGCCCTGGCTGGGGAAGAGGTAGCTGGAGGCGAGGTTCAGGAGGGTCGTTTTTCCGGCGCCGTTCGGGCCGAGGATGACCCAGCGCTCACCCTCCTTGACCGACCAGGAGACCTGGTCCACCAGAGCCCGGCCCTCGCGGACCACGGATACGTCCTCCAGCTCCAGTACATCGCTCATGAGCGCGTTGTCTCCCATTGCAGTCTCGGCCGTCGCTTACGTCTGTGGACGCAGCCCCCAGGGAAAACCTACGCCACCGGTCGGCCGCTCTATTCCATCGGCCGGTCCTTAGGGTGGAGGCATGCTCTCGGAACCACGCTCAGGACGACTGGCCGCATGGGGAAACGCCCTTTTGGCCGGACTTGTTTCGCCGGATGACGCGGTCCTCGCCATCGTCGGGGAGGACGCGGTGCACCGGGTCGAGGGGCTGCCTGGCGAGGTGGGGCCGGTCGGTCTCACGCTCGCTCTCGGCCGGTTGCGCGCGCTCGGGGTGACCGGGCTGCGGGTCGCGCTGCCCGCGCCGGGGCACCCGCTCGGGCTCAGCGGACCGCCGGACTTCAACGCACGCGCCCTCGACGCCGAGGAGGCCGTCGTCTGCCACGGGGTGGCGCTCGGGCTCGTCCCCGAGGTGTACGAGGCCGGGCCCGACGGCGATGTGCACGTCGAGGTCGTCTGGCACTGCCTCGCCGTGCGGGAGGCGCCGCCGGCCGATGTGCCGTCCCTCGGCGAGGCCGAACGGGAGCTGGCGGAGGCGTTGCGTGACGCCACGGAGATGTTGTCGCGGCTGGATGTGGCGGGGTCGGGGCCGGTCGCCGAGGCGGCGGTCGAGGCGTATCGGGCTCGGGCGGAGCGGGGGCGCGAGGTGCTGGCTCCCGGGTATCCGCCGCGTGCGGTACGGGTGTTGGAGCTTGCCCAGCGGGTGGGGCTGCTGATCTCCGTCGCGCAGGAGAACGGGCATGGCGGGGCGGTGAGTGCGTCGGAGATTGCGGCTCGGGCGGAGGCGTTGCGGCCGGTGGAGCGGACGGGGCGGCGGGCTCAGGTGGCGGCGTACAACGCGTTTGTGGAGGAGCGGGAGCGGGGGGTTCGCTGACAGTGGTGGGCCCGGCAGGGGTTTTCGCCCCCTCCGCCCCTACCCCGACCCTTGTTCCTGGGGCTCCGCCCCCAGACCCCCCTGTCACGCTGAACGCGCTCGTTCTCAAGCGCCGGACAGGCTGAAAGCGACAAGAGCCCCGCCGACCACTCTCGGTCGCGGGGCTCTTCTCTGATGGGGCGGACGTCAGTCGTTCACGCCCGTGTTGCCGAACGCCGGGTTCAGCAGGCCAATGACGTTGGCGCTGTTGCCGATGACGTTGACGGGGACGTGAATGGGGAGCTGGACGGCGTTGCCCGAGGCGACGCCCGGCGACTTCACGGCCGCGGCCTCGGCACCCGAGTCGGCGACAGCGGCACCGGCGGAGGCGCCGGCGGCGATACCGGCGACGGTGAGGGCCACGGCGGCCTTCTTGGTGATGTTCATGAGAAGCGTTCCTCCTGCGTTTGCGGATCCGACCCGGCCGCGGGTCGTACGCTGAGCAACGCTTCAAACGCCCCTTATGGCACGGGGGACTTCACTGAACTGCCCGTTCGGTCCATTGGGGCGACGAGCGGACAACCTGACCGGCCTCCCGGGGGCACCCGGGAGGCCGGTGGTCATGATCGGTCCGGTACGGACCTCAGCGGTTGAGGCCGAGGTTGCCGAAGGCCGGGTTGAGAACGCCGATGACGTTCACGCTGTTGCCGACCGCGTTCACCGGGATGTGGATCGGGGCCTGGATGGCGTTGCCCGAGATGACGCCCGGCGAGCCCACGGCCTTGCCGTCCGCGTGCGAGCCACCGTCCGTGGCGGAGGCGAAACCGGCACCGGCGGCAACGAGGCCACCCGCCACCATCGTGACAGCTGCGGCCTTCTTCAGGTTCTTCACTTCTAAGCCCTCCTAGCGATCACTGCGGCAAGTCCCGCAGCACGCAATGGAGAACGGCCGAGATCCACAGAGGTTGCGCCATCTGGGGGACATACACACGACGGTATGAATCTCAGCCCGGAGCGGAACCCTCCGAATTGCCGGTCACCCGGCCGCACCATGCCGTACGGCCCACAGCGCGGCCTGGGTGCGGTCGGAGAGGTCGAGTTTCATCAGGATGTTCGAGACATGCGTCTTGACGGTCTTTTCGGAGAGGACGAGTGCGCGGGCGATTTCGCGGTTGGAGCGGCCGTCCGCGATCAGTCCGAGCACCTCGCGCTCCCGCTCGGTGAGTGAACCGCCTCTCCCCTGGCCCGAGTTGACCTCCTCCTGGGACAGCAGAACGCCCGCCACCTCGGGCTGGAGCAGGATGTGTCCGGCGTGCACGGAGCGGATGGCGCCGGCGAGCGCTTCGGGGTCGACGTCCTTGTACACATACCCGGCGGCGCCCGCGCGCAGGGCAGGGACGACCGTGCGCTTCTCGGTGAAGCTGGTGACGATCAACACGCGCGCGGGGTTGGTGAGTTCGCGAAGCTTGCGCAGCGCGTCGATGCCGTCCATGCCCGGCATCCTGACGTCCATGAGGACGACGTCGGGCTTCAACTCCTCGGCTCGGGCGACTCCTTCGGCGCCGTCGGACGCCTCCCCCACCACCTCGATGTCGTCCTGGACTTCGAGGAAGGTGCGCAGGCCCCGGCGGACCACTTGGTGGTCGTCGACGAGCAGCACCTTGATTGCGTCAGCCACCAGGGACCTCCATCTCGATCGTGGTGCCCTTGCCGGGCGCCGATTTCACGGTGAGCGTGCCGCCGACCCCGCTCGACCGATCACGCATGGACACCAGGCCCAGGTGGCGTCCCGCACGGCGTATCACGGTCGGCTCGAAGCCGCTGCCGTCGTCGGTGACGCGCAGGACGGCGCCCTGTCCGGCCCGCTCGAAAGTGACGTCCACCTGAGCCGCGCCCGAGTGCCGCAGCGCGTTGTGCAGGGCTTCCTGGGCGACGCGCAGCATGGCCTCCTCCTGGGAGGCGGGCAGCGCTCGTACACCGCAGCTGCTGAAGGTCACGCGCGCGGAGTGAGCACGGTCGAGGACCTGGATATGGGTGCGCAGGGTGGCGACCAGTCCGTCCTCGTCGAGGGCTGCGGGGCGCAACTCGACGACGGCGGCGCGCAGTTCGTCGGCCGCCTCCGCGGCGAGCGCTGCCACCTGCTGCAGTTCGCCCTTGGCGCGCGAGGGGTCACGGTCGACGAGGGCCGCGGCGGCCTGTGCGGTGAGGCGCAGGGAGAAGAGCTTCTGGCTGACGGCGTCGTGGAGCTCGTGGGCGAGCCTGGAGCGCTCCTCTGCGATGGTGAGTTCGCGACTGCGCTCGTAGAGACGGGCGTTCGTCAGGGCGATCGCCGCGTGCTGGGCGAGGATCGTCAGGAGTTCCTCGTCGTCCTCGGTGAAGCCACAACTGCCGTCCGGCTTCGGGCTCCGGGGGTCTGGGGGATGCCCCCCAGAAGGACGCAGCTTGTTTGCGAGGAAGAGTGCGCCGATGACCTCGTCGCCGTCGCGGATCGGCAGGCCAAGGAAGTCGGACATGTCGGGGTGGGCGCCGGGCCAGCCCTCGAAGCGGGGGTCCTTGCGGACGTCGGCGAGGCGCTCGGGGCGGGCCTCGTGGAGCATCGCGGCGAGGATGCCGTGCTGGCGCGGGAGCGGGCCGATGGCCTTCCACTGGGCATCGCTGATGCCGTCGACGACGAACTGGGCGAATCCTCCGTGGTCGTCGGGGACCCCGAGTGCCGCGTACTGGGCGTCGAGCAGCTCGCGGGCCGAGGCGACGATCGTCTTGAGGACGTCGCGCACCTCGAGGTGCCTGCTCATGGCCAGCAGCGCGGAACTCACCGCGTACAGGCCGGACCGGGGGCCTTGACTCATGACCCCAAAGTACCTGCGGGGTGTGACAACCCGTATCCGACCTGTGGCCGCCGACGCCTGGTCCGGTGGACCTAGGGCAAAGGGCCCCTGATCTTCGCGACCCGCGTACGAGGCGGCGCGGGTGGTCCGGTTCCTACGTTGAGTTCACCGCTGACGGAAGGCGGTCGAGGACGAGGGGACGTGGGTGGCATGCCGGTAGCGATCATCACGGGGGCGTCTAAGGGGCTGGGTCGGGCGCTCGGCGCGGCCCTGGCCGAGCGCGGCTGGGATCTGGTGCTCGACGCCAGGACGGCGGGGGTGCTGGAGGAGACGGCGGTGGCGCTGTCGGCGTACGGGACTCAGGTGGAGGCGCTGCCCGGGGATGTCACGGATGCCGGGCACCGCACCGAGCTGGTGGCTGCGGCCCGGAAGCTCGGGGGCGTCGACCTCCTGGTGAACAACGCGAGCGCGCTGGGCGCCGAACCGCTCGTACGTCTGGAGGGGTTGCCCCTGGACGGGTTGCGGCAGGCTCTGGAGGTCAACGTGGTCGCCGCGCTGGGCCTGATCCAGGAGGCGTTGCCCCTGCTGCGGGCGGCGCGGGCAGGGTCGGTCATCGACATCAGCTCGGACGCGGCCGCCGAGGCGTACGAGACGTGGGGCGGGTACGGGGCGTCCAAGGCCGCGCTCGATCATCTGTCGGCGGTACTCGCCGAGGAGGAGCCCGGGCTGCGGGTCTGGGCGGTCGACCCCGGCGACATGGGCACGGACCTGTACGCGGCGGCCGTACCGGACGACGACGATCCGCGGCCGGCGCCGGCCATTGTGGTTCCGGCCTTTCTGCGGCTGCTGGACCAGCGTCCGGGCAGTGGTCGTTACGGTGCTCCCGCTCTGCTGGAGACACGATGACGACCGCTCTGCGGGTTCCGGAGGAGCGGCTGGCGCGAGTGCCGGCCGAGCAGCGGGGGCCGGGGCTCGACCGGGATGCGGTGCGGCTGCTCGTCTCGCGGGGCACCGAGGTCTCGCACCACGCGTTCGTGGATCTGCCCGGGCAGCTGAGAGCCGGGGACCTGCTCGTCGTCAACACTTCTCCGACGCTGGCCGCCGCTGTCGACGGGAACGTCGGGCACGCGCGCGTAGTGGTGCATTTCTCGACGCGCGGTGATGACGGGCGGTGGGCCGTCGAGCTGCGGGATCCCGACGGAAGGGGCACCACGCGGGCGCGTGCGTGCGGACCGGAAGGAACGGAGGTGCGCCTCCCCGGGGGCGTACGCCTCGTACTGGAGGAGCCGCTGGCCGCGCGTGGCTCGCGCCTGTGGTGGGGGCGGGTGTCGGACGCGGACGTCCTCGGGCTGTTGCGGCGGCACGGGCGTCCTATTCGCTACTCCTATACGGAGAGGGATCAGCCGCTGTCCGTCTATCAGACGGTTTTCGCGCTGCCGTCCGCCGACGGCGCGGGCAGTGCGGAGATGCCGAGTGCCGCGCGGCCCTTCACCGCGCGCCTGGTGGCGGAGCTGGTGAGCCGGGGTGTGCAGTTCGCGCCGATCACGCTGCACACCGGGGTCGCGTCGGCCGAGGCGCACGAGCCGCCGTATCCGGAGAGATACGAGGTGCCGCGGGCGTCGGCCCGGCTGATCAACGCGGCGAGGGCGGGAGACGGCCGGGTCGTCGCGGTCGGTACGACGGCCGTACGCGCCGTCGAGTCCGCGGCGGGCACCGACGGGGTGGTCCGGGCCCGGAAGGGCTGGACAGACCTCGTGGTGACCCCGGAGAGGGGCGTGCGGGTCGTCGACGGGCTGCTGACGGGGCTGCACGAGCCGGAGGCCTCGCATCTGCTGATGCTGGAGGCGATCGCGGGAGGAGCCGCCGTGGACCGCAGCTACGACGCGGCGCTGAGCGGCCTCTACCTCTGGCACGAGTTCGGGGACGTACACCTCATCCTTCCGGACGAGGACCCTCACTCTGGGCATTGCTCCAGCAACTGCCGGTGAGACTGATGGGTGGCCGGTGTGACCCCGAGCATAGGGCGCAGATCACGTACGAAGGGGCATAGGAGATAAAGGGGACCTGCATGAGCGGGAAAGGCGTGACAGTCTGTCCTGTTTTGCCCTTCCAGGGTCCACTATCGGGCTTCGTACGTCACACCTTTGCCACAGGTTTTTGCGACCGCTAAGAATGGCCTCCGTCGCTCAGCGCCGCGGGTTCCGCCCCGCGGCGTTTGGTCCGCAAACACACTGTCCCCACCCGGACCGGGAGCGACCTCCGCGCTATTCGAAGAGGTCCATCAGTCATGCCCAAGAACACCACCACTCCTGGTCATAGTCCCAAGCTGACCAAGACCCACAAGCTGTCGATCGCCGGTGTCGCGGCCCTTGGTGCCGCCGCCCTCGCGTTCTCGCTGGTGCCGGGAAACGCCGGGACCACCACGTCCGACGCGGCCTCCTCGGCCCAGGTCGCCTACAGCGACCAGCAGATCAAGGACGTGAAGGCGAGCGTCACCGATCAGCTGGCCGGCGCCGACCTGAAGACCCAGGACATAGCGGCGAAGAAGAAGGCGGCCGCCGACGCCGCCAAGAAGGCCGCCGCGAAGAAGACCGCTGACGCAGCGGCCAAGAAGAAGGCTGCCGCCGCGGCCGCCGCCAAGAAGAAGGCCGCGGCTGCACGCACGAAGGAGCAGGCCGCGAGCCGCTCCACCACACGCGTCGAGGTCGAGACCGTCGCCGTGAAGACGTACGCCAACAACCTCGACGGCTGGATCCGCCAGTCCCTCGACATCATGGCGAAGAACGGCATCCCTGGCTCGTACGACGGTCTGTACCGCAACATCATGCGGGAGTCGACGGGCAACCCGAACGCCATCAACGGCTGGGACATCAACGCCCAGAACGGCACCCCGTCGATCGGCCTGCTCCAGGTCATCCAGCCGACGTTCACCGCATACCACGTGGTCGGCACGTCGACGAACATCTACAACCCGGTCGCCAACATCACGGCCGCCGCCAACTACGCGGCCGACAAGTACGGCTCGATCGACAACGTCAACGGCGCGTACTGAGGCCGGGCGCGGAGCTCTGACACGTACGCCGAAGGGCGGCACCCCTGCTGGGGAGCCGCCCTTCAGTCGTGCCCGCGTGCTTACTTGCGCATGACCTCGGGCTCGTGGCGGCGCAGCAACCGCGCGACCACGAAACCGCAGAGCACGCCGATGGCGAGCAGCACACCCATGTCGATGATCCACTGGCTCAGCTCGGGGTCCCACAGCGGGTCCCCGGGTTTGCCGGGCTGATACGGCAGCAAGGTGTTGAGGTCTGCCGTCGTCCCCGCCGCGGCGACCGCCCAGCGCGAGGGCATCAACCACGCCACCTGTTCGACGCCCACCTTGTCGAAGAGCTGGAAGAGGCAGCCGGTGAAGACGACCTGGACGATCGCGAACATGACCAGCAGGGGCATGGTCTTCTCGGCCGTCTTCACGAGCGCGGAGATGATCAGGCCGAACATCATCGAGGTGAAGCCGAGCGCCATGATCGGCAGGGTGAGTTCAAGGGCCGGCGCGCTCTTCAGCAGCAGGCCCTCCGCGGGCAGCTTGTCGCCGCGCGAGAACAGGCCGATGGCGCCGATGATCCCACCCTGCAGGATGGTGATCACGCCGAGCACGATGACCTTGGACATCAGATACGCCGAGCGGGAAAGGCCGGTCGCCCGCTCCCGTTCGTAGATCACCCGTTCCTTGATCAGCTCACGGACCGAGTTGGCCGCGCCGGCGAAGCAGGCGCCCACCGCGAGGATCAGCAGGATGGTGCTGCCGTCCCGGTTCGAGAACGGCGGGTTGCCGTTCTTCGGGCCGAGGGCGAGACCGAATTCGGCGGGGATGAGGACGCTCACGACGCCGAGGACGGCGGGCAGGATCACCATCAGGCCGAGGAAGCCCCGGTCGGACACGATCACCGACGTGTAGCGGCGGACCAGCGTGGACAGCTGGGACAGCCAGCCCTGCGGCTTCGGCGGTCGCATCGCCTGCGGCGACGGCATGTGCACCGACTGCGCGGCGACGGCGTCGATGTCCGCCGCGTACATCTGGTAATGCTGCGAGCCCTTCCAGCGGCCCGCCCAGTCGTAGTCGCGGTAGTTCTCGAACGAGGAGAAGACGTCGGCCCAGGTCTCGTAGCCGAAGAAGTTGAGGGCCTCCTCGGGCGGACCGAAGTACGCGACCGCACCGCCCGGCGCCATCACCAGGAGCTTGTCGCAGATGGCGAGCTCGGCCACGGAGTGCGTGACGACGAGGACCGTACGGCCGTCGTCGGCGAGGCCGCGCAGGAGCTGCATGACGTCGCGGTCCATGCCCGGGTCGAGGCCGGAGGTCGGCTCGTCCAGGAAGATCAGCGAGGGCTTGGTGAGCAGCTCCAGGGCCACGGAGACACGCTTGCGCTGGCCACCCGAGAGAGAGGTGACCTTCTTCTCCTTGTGGATGTCCAGCTTCAGCTCGCGCAGCACCTCGTCTATACGGGCATTGCGCTCCTGCCCCGTGGTGTCGGCGGGGAAGCGGAGCTTGGCCGCGTACTTGAGGGCCTTCTTGACGGTCAGTTCCTTGTGCAGGATGTCGTCCTGCGGGACCAGACCGATGCGCTGGCGGAGCTCGGCGAACTGCTTGTACAGGTTTCGGTTGTCGTAGAGAACGTCGCCCTCGTTGGCGGGGCGGTAGCCCGTGAGCGCCTTCAGGAGCGTCGACTTGCCGGAGCCCGAGGGGCCGATGACCCCGACGAGCGACTTCTCGGGTACGCCGAAGGAGACGTCCTTGAGGATCTGCTTGCCGCCGTCGACCGTCACCGTGAGGTGGCGGGCCGAGAAGGAGACCTCACCGGTGTCGACGAACTCTTCGAGACGGTCGCCGACGAGGCGGAACGTCGAGTGGCCGACGCCCACGATGTCGTTCGGGCCGAGCAGCGCCGTGCCGCCCTTGGCGATCGGGATACCGTTGACGTAGGTGCCGTTGTGCGAGCCGAGGTCGCGGATCTCGAAGCGGCCGTCAGGTGTCGCGTGGAACTCCGCGTGGTTGCGCGAGACCTGGAGGTCCGAGACGACCAGCTCGTTCTCCAGGGCACGGCCGATACGCATCACGCGGCCGAGCGAGAACTGGTGGAACGTGGTCGGGCTGCGGTCGCCGTAGACCGGTGGCGCCCCCGCGCCCCCACCGGGTCCCTGCTGCGGCGGAATGTTCGCGGCCTGCTGCGGCCGCTGCCAGCTCTGCTCCGGAGCCTGTTGCTGCGGCGGCTGCGCCCAGCCGGGGTTCGCGCCCTGCGCGGCGAACGGCTGCTGTTGCGGCTGTGCGGCTACGCCGGCCGCGGCGCCGGACAGGTTCAGACGCGGTCCGTCGGTCGCGTTGCCGAGATGCACGGCCGAGCCGGGGCCGATCTCCATCTGATGGATCCGCTGCCCCTGCACGAACGTGCCGTTGGTGCTGCCGTGGTCCTCCAGGACCCAGCTACGGCCGTCCCAGCTGATCGTGCCGTGCCGCCAGGACACCCTGGCGTCGTCGAGCACGATGTCCCCCTGCGGATCACGTCCGAGGGTGTATGACCTGGACGCCTCGAGCGTCCAAGTCCGTCCATTCAATTCCAGTACGAGTTCCGGCACTCCATGCCCCACTGAGTTGTCCCCCGAAGTTGCCCCATCACAGGGAGTCTAGGGATGTCGAACATCCTGGGGAACTATTTCAGTTGGAGCCCCCTGACCGAAAGTCGGGCCTCGTGAAGGGTGTGTACGGGCGGGTTGCCCGTTTCCGTTGACGGGGTTGAAACCGGCCCGGAGAGTGGTAATCCCACGCGAGGGGGACATGCGCGGTGGCTCGCCGCGGCGCGGATCGGGGGGGCTGATGATGAGCATCGAGACCGCTGAGCACGGCAGGAGGGTGCCGTGGGGAGACGTACTGCTGTCCGCGATCGCCGCTGTGAGCTGGTCACTGATCGGAATGGCGGGCACGGCCGCGCTGGGTCTGCATCTGCTCGGCGCTGACGCGGCGGGCTCCCTGGGGCCGATGACCGCGGCGGTTGTGGCACTCGGGGCGGGTGGTTCGGTCACGCCGTCCGGCGATGTGTCGGCCTTCGGCCTGAAAGGCGCGGAGGCCACCACGGCCATACAGATCACGCCACTTGGCGTGGGTCTCGTGGGCGCGCTCCTGCTGTCGTGGTTCTTCTTACGTTCCCTGCGCGGAGCGGGAGCTGTGATCGCGCCGTCCGAACTCCTCGCGCGCACGGGCTCGGTGATCGTCCTCTTCGTGGCGATGCTGGGCGGGCTCGCCTGGGCCGGCCACGACATCATCACCATCGACGGCAGCCAACTCGGGCTCGACCAGGTGCCGGGCGCCGGCGGCCTGGGTGACATCACCGACCAACTCCCCGGCGGGCTCGGGGACATCGGAGACATCGGCGGGCTGCTGCCCGACCAGATCGGTGACCTCGTGGACGCGCAGGCGGCCGTGGGCTTCACCGTCGACACCGTGCCGACACTGCTCGGCGGCGCGGCCTGGGCTGCCGGGATCCTGGTGATCGCGCTGCTCGCCTCTCGTCGTACACCGCTGCCGCGCGGCTGGGAGGCCGTGCACCGAGTGGTGCGGCCGGCCGCGTCCGCGCTGGTCACGGTGTTGCTGGTGGCGGTCCTTGCGGGGTTCGCGGCGGCGGCGTACGCGGCGATCGGCGACGACAACCCCAAGCGGATCGCCGGCGCGGCCCTGCTCGGCGCACCCAACGGCGTCTGGCTCGGCATCCCCATCGGCCTCCTCGTGCCCGTGGACGGCCAGGCCACGGGCGAACTCGCCAAGCTCCTGCCGGACCCCGTTGACAAGCTGCTCAGCGTCAGCTCCGACCAGCCCATCACCCTGGGCCGGCTCGCCGAACTGGACGGCCGGGTCTGGCTGTTGGGGGTCGCGGCCGCGATGACGATGCTGTTCGCGGGCGTACTGGCCGCCGCGCGTACGCCATTTGTACGGGCGCGGGATGCCGCCGTCGCCGGAGGGCCGGGTGGCACAGATGTACGGGGGCAGGGTGCCCTCGGTTTCGCAGGGCGCTGCGCTCTTCGGCTCGGGGTCGTGACGGCACTGGCACTGCCGCTGCTGGGGTGGCTGACGGAGGTGTCCGTGGACGCCTCGCTGTCGGTACTCGGCTTCGACGCGTTCGGCGCGGGGATCGAACTGCACGGGCAACTGGGCATGGCGCTGCTGCTCGGCGCCCTGTGGGGTGCGGGCGCGGGGGCGGCGGGGGCGCTGCTGGCGTACGCGAGCGGGGCCGCGGGGCGCCGGGCGGCGCCGCTCGCGTGGGGTGGCGGCAAGGCTTCGGTTGCGTGGGGTGACGGCACGGCTCCGATTGCTCAGGGGCCCGCGGAACTCCCCCGGCAGTCGGGACCGTACAGCCCGGGTACGCCGCACCGCGCGCCGAACCCCGACACCAATCCGTATCTGCGTCTGCCCGACGAACTGCGGGAGCCCGAGGACGGCCGGCCTGCCGAGCGGGCGCGGCCGCCCGACGTGTACGGCGCGCCGACGGTGATCGGGCCGTACACGCCGCCACCCGCACCGTCGAAGCGGCGGTCGCAGTCGCGGGGTGCCCCTCCTCCGCCACCGCCCCCGCCCGAGGAGGGGCCGCCGCCACCGGGAAGGTCTCGGCGCCGGGACTGACCCTTGACTGGACTGGCGTGGGCTGACCGTGGCCCGGAAGGACCGTCGCCGCCGGGACATGCCCACGCTACAAAGCAGACACCCAGTGTTTCCCGTCCGCAGGGCGGACCTCAGGGGCGGAAGGCGGAGGGTGCCCGATACGGTGGATACCACCATGAGCGCATCACAGACCCCTGATGTCCCCACACTTCTCGTCAAGATCTTCGGCAAGGACCGGCCGGGCATCACGGCCGGGCTCTTCGACACTCTCGCCGCCTACTCCGTCGACGTGGTCGACATCGAGCAGGTCGTCACCCGCGGCCGGATGGTGCTGTGCGCGCTCGTGAGCGAGCCGCCCGGCGGGCTCGAAGGTGATCTGCGGGCCACCGTCCACAGCTGGGCGGAGTCGATGAAGATGCAGGCGGAGATCATCTCCGGCCTCGGCGACAACCGGCCGCGCGGACTCGGGCGCTCGCTCGTCACCGTGCTCGGGCACCCGCTCACGGCGGAGTCGACGGCCGCGATCGCCGCTCGGATCACGAAGGCCGGCGGCAACATCGACCGGATCTTCCGGCTCGCCAAGTACCCCGTGACAGCGGTCGAGTTCGCCGTGTCCGGTACGGCGACCGAGACACTGCGCACCGCTCTGGCGCCCGAGGCCGCGGGGCTCGGCGTCGATGTGGCGGTGGTCGCGGCCGGGCTGCACCGAAGGGCGCAGCGCCTGGTCGTCATGGATGTGGACTCGACGCTCATCCAGGACGAGGTGATCGAGCTCTTCGCGGCACACGCCGGGTGCGAGAAGGAGGTCGCCGAGGTGACCGCGGCCGCGATGCGCGGCGAACTGGACTTCGAGCAGTCGCTGCACGCGCGCGTGGCGCTCCTGAAGGGGCTGGACGCCTCGGTGGTGAACAAGGTGCGCGAGGAGGTGCGGCTGACACCGGGCGCGCGCACGCTGATCCGCACTCTGAAGCGGCTCGGCTACCAAGTCGGCGTCGTCTCCGGCGGGTTCACGCAGGTCACCGATGACCTCAAGGAACGGCTCGGGCTGGACTTCGCGCAGGCCAACACCCTGGAGATCACTGACGGGAAGCTGACCGGCAGGGTCACCGGCGAGATCGTGGACCGCGCGGGCAAGGCACGGCTGCTGCGCCGGTTCGCCGCCGAGGCGGGTGTGCCGCTCGCCCAGACGGTGGCGATCGGCGACGGCGCGAACGACCTCGACATGCTCAACGCGGCCGGTCTCGGCGTCGCGTTCAACGCCAAACCGGTCGTACGCGAGGCCGCGCACACCGCCGTGAACTTCCCCTTCCTGGACACCGTCCTGTATCTGCTGGGTGTCACGCGTGAAGAGGTCGAGGCTGCGGACATGCATCTGGACGACCACTGAGCCCAAGAGCTACTGAGCTACTGAGCTACTGAGCTCAGTCTGCTCGCGACGGGGGCCCGGCACCGTGGTGGTGCCGGGCCCCTCGTTGTCTCTTCTTGGCTGGGTCTCCGGTCAGTCGCTCGGCGCCCAGTAGTCGGTCAGCGTGGCCGCTCCGGGCTCCAGGGATTTCCAGGAGCCGTCGAAGGAGAGCACCGCGAAGGCGGCGGCGGCGAATCCTCGGTCGTTCATCCGGGTGCGGGTGTCGCCCTCGGCCTGTCCGGCCAGGATGTCGGCGAGGCCCTGTACTCCTGGGTTGTGGCCGATCAGGACCACGTCCTGCGCGTCTTCGGGGGTTTCGTTGAGTACGGCGATCAGCTCGCCCGGCGAGGCTTCGTAGAGCCGCTCCTCGTAGACCGTTTTCGGCCGGTGGGCGAGCTCATGGACGGCAAGCTTCCAGGTCTCGCGGGTCCGGGCCGCGGTGGAGCAGAGGGCCAGATCGAAGGGGATGCCTGTGTCGGCCAGCTTGCGTCCGGCGACGGCTGCGTCCTTGCGGCCCCGGTCGGCGAGCGGCCGCTCGTGGTCGGACACCTGTGGCCAGTCGGCTTTCGCATGCCGGAAGAGGACAATCCTGCGGGATTCTGCGACGCTCATGTGTCCCAGCTTCGCACGAAACACGCCATGGGGCGCAAGGAGTTGACTCGCTGCCCCGGGAGGGGTGAAGGGGGTTCCTGGTGCTCACGGTGCTCGGTTCAGCACCGTCTGCTGGACGCGCTCGAAGACATCCGTGATCGCGGCGTTGCCGCCCGCCGCGTGCGCGTCCACCGGATTGAGTATCAGGAGCAGCAGGGTGACGAAGGCGAGCATCGGCAGCGCGAGGGCCCACCAGGGCAGCCGGATGTCGATGCGGCCCTTGGTCGCCGGGGGGAGCCGGGGGTGCGTAGGGGCCGACATGCCGCCTCCGTGGTCTTCGAGTGGTCCGTGGCCGCGTCCTCGCGGCCACAGTTCGAAGTTACGGAATCCGGAGCCCTCAACCCATCCGGTGATCCACCCACTTGACCCTGACACTCACCCCCTAGGGGATGGTGGGGCCAGCACCACCACGGACGCCGAGCGTGCCCCGCGAAGACCCCGCCGGGCACGGTGACGGCGCGGCGGTCAGGGTGAGGCGATCGTCGCGATGATGCCGATGATCACGGTGATGGCGAGGAACGTGCCGAAGACGAGCAGCATCTTCTTCTGGCCGTTCTGGGGGTTCGGATCGAGCACTGGCATACGCCCAGTCTTGCACCCTTCGCCCGCCCGTTCACGGGTGGGGTCACCACCTCACGAACGAGATCGGATCCTCGCATGGGCACGTATCGGATCCCTCGTGGGCACGTATCGGATGCCACATGGGCGCGTTCAGATTCCTCGCGGGCACGTTCGGCGTGCGGCCTCGTCCTCCACCGTGCGGTCGCGGCCCGCGAGGATGCCCACCGCGATCTGCGGGATCATCAGCCCGGCCATGAGAGCGAGAGGCAGGCCCCAGCCGCCGCTGTGCTGGTAGAGCACGCCCACGAGGAGCGGTCCAGGAATGGAGAGCAGATAGCCGGCGCTCTGCGCGAAGGCCGACAGCTCGGCCACGCCCGCACCGGTCCTGGCCCGCATGCCGACCATCGTGAGGGCCAACGGGAAGGCGCAGTTGGAGACGCCGAGGAGCACGGCCCAGGCCCAGGCGCCGCCCGCGGGGGCGAGGTAGAGGCCCGCGTATCCGGCGAGACCGCAGACGCCGAGCGCGACCACGATCGGCCCCTGGTGGGGCAGGCGCGTGGCGAGGCGCGGGATGACGAAGGCCAGCGGCACGCCCATCACCATCGTGACGGCGAGGAGCAGGCCCGCGGTGCCGGC
The DNA here is from genome assembly GCF_040683495.1 of Streptomyces sp. NPDC093544. Taxonomy (NCBI): domain Bacteria; kingdom Bacillati; phylum Actinomycetota; class Actinomycetes; order Kitasatosporales; family Streptomycetaceae; genus Streptomyces; species Streptomyces sp. NPDC093544. The sequence goes on from NZ_JBFBEA010000043.1 coordinate 20,352, forward strand.
CGAGACTCCCGCGTCGCGGAAGATCTGCGCCATCCATCCCATGGTGATGTACGCGGCGGTCGCCTGAAGCCCGAAGAACACGGCGAGCGCCCAGGCGGTACGGCTCCGGGTGATCCGCAGCCCGTCGGGCGCGTGCCGCACGGAGCCGCTGCCCGAGGAGGGTCCCTGCGGATCGGAGTCCCCGCCCACAGGACGCCGCTCCTGTGCGGAGCCGCTGCCCGCAGTACGCCGCTCCGGCGCGGAACCTCCGTCCGCGGTACGCCGCTCCGGTGCGGATACGGAAGGCCCCCGCTGGGCGGGAACACCGGACACGGCCCCCCGCACACGCACGAGCGGTATCCACGGCAGTACGGCCACCACCGCCAACCCCGCCCACACCACGAGCCCCGACCGCCAACTGCCGCCCAGGGCGTCGGTCGTGGGAACGGTCACCGCCGCCGCGGCCGAGGTGCCGAGCGCGAGGGCCATCGAGTACAGGCCGGTCATCGAGCCGACCCGCTCCGGGAACCAGCTCTTGACGATCACCGGCATCAGGACGTTGCTGACGGCGATGCCCATGAGCGCGAGTGCGGTGGCGGCCAGGAAGCCGGCCGTGTTCCCGGCGTACGGCCGGATCGCCAGGCCCGCCGCGATGGCGACCATGCCCGCGCAGACGACGGCGCCGGGCCCGAAACGGCGGGCGAGCCGCGGCGCCATGACCCCGAAGACCGCGAAGCAGAGCGGCGGTACGGAGGTGAGCAGCCCGGCGACGCTGCCGCTCATGCCGAGTCCGTCGCGTACCTCTTCCAGGAGGGCGCCGAGGCTCGTGATCGCGGGCCGCAGGTTGAGGGCCGTGAGGACGATCGCGACGACCACCAGACGCGTCGTCCACGCGCGCGTGGCGGGCGTTGCGCTCTCGGTCTTCGTCTCGGTGCCCGCGGAGCTGCGTATGGGTGTGGACGTCATCGTCCGGGTCTCCTCGCTTGCCATGTTCCCCATCATAGAATCATGGGATGATTGGCTGTCCAATCCCCTTGCGTTAGTCTCCGGAGCCTCCGGCCCCGTTCGAAGGACCGTCATGCCGCTGAGCCACCCTCGCCGTTCGGCACTGTCCGAGCAGGTCATCGCCGAGCTGCGGAACCAGATCACCTCGGGCGAGTGGCCGGTGGGCTCCCGTATCCCGACCGAGCCGGAGCTGGTCGAGCAGCTGGGCGTCGCCCGCAACACGGTCCGCGAGGCCGTCCGCGCGCTCGCGCACAACGGCCTGCTCGACATCCGGCAGGGTTCGGGCACCTACGTGGCGGCGACCAGCGAGCTGGCGGGCGTGATGCACCGTCGCTTCGCGGACGCCGATCCGCGGCACATCGCCGAGCTGCGCTCCACGCTGGAGTCGAGCGCCGCGAAGCTGGCCGCCGAGCGGCGCACCGAGCGCGATCTCAAGCAGCTGGACGGCCTGCTCGTACGCCGTGAGGAGGCCTGGGAATCGGGCGACGCGGAGGCCTTCGTGACCGCCGACGCGACCTTCCATCTGGCGGTGGTGGCCGCGTCCCACAACGACGTCATGACGGCGATGTACGCGGACCTGGGCGAAGTGCTGCGCGACTGGCTGCGCGAGGACGTCGGCGAGGAGCTGACTCCGGAGACGTACATGGACCACGCCCGGCTCGTGGACGCGATCCGGGCGGGCGACACGGAGGCGGCTGCCACGGAGGCCGCGGGCTATCCGTTCCTGTGCCGTCCGGGGCGGCTCAGGCTCGTGAGCGGGACGGAACGGTCCGCGAGGGGGCCGGGCTTCACTTCTGGTGACTGACCCAGACCGACCGCACCTCCTTCCAGCACCGGCCCGTCAGCCGCACGGTCTCCGCGGGCCCCGCGCCGACCGGGACGCCGTCGCTGTCGATGTCCCACCAGCGGTCGCACTCGAGGTGCAGGCTGACCCGGTCGGTCTCCGGGTACGGGTTGTGGCAGTACGCGGTCACATACGAACCGTCGACAGAGGTGCGGCAGGCCGCGCCGAAGGGCCTCTCGTCGGGCACGCGCGCGTGGGGTGTTGTTTTCGCGGTGTGGGAGGCAGCGTCGCCGGGCATCGCGACAAGAAGTGCCAGGGCGGCCAGCACCGGGGCGGAACGGTGGGACAGGCGCACAAGGGAGACCTCCTCGGACATGCTCGGGAGGGGAACGCGTACTCCAGAGTGCGCGGTTACCGGCCTCGTCCGCCCGGCCGACAGGGCCTAACGGGTGACGCCCCGCTCCCCGCGCACGGCGGGAGACGGGGCGTCGTCGACGTAGAGCCGCGCGGCGTCACGCACCGATGGCGTGCAGACCGCCGTCCACGTGGATGATCTCGCCGGTGGTCTTCGGGAACCAGTCGCTCAGCAGGGCGACGATGCCCTTGCCGGCCGGCTCCGGGTCCTTGAGGTCCCACTCCAGCGGGGAGCGGTTGTCCCACACGGAGGCCAGCTCGTCGAAGCCCGGGATGGACTTGGCGGCCATCGAGCCGAGCGGGCCCGCGGAGATGAGGTTGCAGCGGATGTTCTGCTTGCCCAGGTCGCGGGCGAGGTAGCGGCTGGTGGCCTCCAGGGCGGCCTTGGCCGGGCCCATCCAGTCGTACTGCGGCCACGCGAAGGACGCGTCGAAGGTGAGGCCGACGACCGAGCCGCCGTTCTGCATCAGCGGCAGACAAGCCACGGTCAGCGACTTCAGGGAGTACGCCGAGACGTGCATGGCGGTGGCGACCGACTCGAACGGCGTGTTGAGGAAGTTGCCGCCGAGCGCGTCCGGCGGCGCGAAGCCGATGGAGTGGACGACTCCGTCGAGGCCGCCGAGCTCCTCGCCGACGATGTCGGCAAGGCGCCCGAGGTGCTCGTCGTTGGTGACGTCGAGCTCGATGACCTTGGTGGGCTTGGGGAGCTTCTTGGCGATGCGCTCGGTCAGCGTGGGCCGCGGGAACGCGGTCAGGATGATCTCGGCGCCCTGCTCCTGGGCCTGCTTGGCGGCGTGGAAGGCGATGGAGGACTCCAGCAGCACACCGCTGATCAGGACGCGCTTGCCCTCGAGGATTCCGCTCATGGTGATCAGTGACCCATTCCCAGTCCGCCGTCAACGGGGATGACGGCTCCAGTGATGTACGAGGCGTCGTCCGAGGCGAGGAACCGCACCGCGGCGGCGATCTCCTCGGGCTGCGCGTACCGGCCCAGCGGCACCTGCTTCACGATGCCCGCGCGCTGCTCGTCGGTGAGCACCTTGGTCATGTCGGTGTCGACGAAACCGGGCGCGACGACGTTGAAGGTGATGTTGCGCGAGCCGAGTTCACGGGCGAGCGAGCGCGCGAAGCCGACCAGGCCGGCCTTGGACGCGGCGTAGTTCGCCTGGCCCGCGGAGCCGAGCAGCCCCACGACCGACGAAATCAGCACGACGCGGCCCTTCTTGGCACGCAGCATGGCTCGGTTGGCCCGCTTCACCACGCGGAAGGTGCCGGTGAGGTTGGTGTCGAGGACGGACGTGAAGTCCTCCTCGGACATACGCATCAGGAGCTGGTCCTTGGTGACACCCGCGTTGGCGATCAGCACCTCGACCGGACCGTGCTCGGCCTCGATCTCCTTGTAGGCCTGCTCCACCTGCTCGGTGTCGGTGATGTCGCACTTCACCGCGAGGCAGCCCAGATCGATGAGGTCGGCCGGTGGCTCACCCGAACGGTATGTGATGGCGACCTTGTCGCCGGACTCGGCGAACGCGCGGGCGATGGCGAGGCCGATGCCCCGATTGCCTCCGGTGACGAGAACCGAGCGGCTCAACGGATCACCCTTTCGATAACGGTCTGAAGCCCCTGCACAGGACAGGAGCCTTACTCGAAAACCTATCGGTCCCGCCCGGCTTGCGGAGAATCGGGCATCGACAGTCGCGTAGGGGACTCACTGTCGGGTCCCTACAGAAAGCGGTGGCCCGCCCGTCGAAAGCCCGTGGTCCGCCGACCGAAAGACGACCCAGCCGTCCTGAAGGTGTCGCAAGGCAACGGAAAGACGTGGCCTCCGACCCCGCCCGCGCGACATGATCGGACCGACAGGCCACGACAGCAGGGAGACCTCCGTGCCTCATTCCATCGACGAAGCCTTCACGGCACTACCGCTGCGCGCCCTGGCCGATGCCGCGCTCGCGCGGGCCCGTGCCCTTGGCGCCGACCATGCCGACTTCCGGTTCGAGCGGGTGCGCAGCGCGGCCTGGCGGCTGCGGGACGCCAAGCCCGCCGGGTCGTCGGACACCACCGACCTCGGGTATGCGGTGCGAGTGGTGCACGGCGGGACCTGGGGATTCGCGTCGGGGGTGGATCTGACCATGGACGCGGCCGCGAAGGTCGCGTCGCAGGCCGTGGCGATGGCGAAGCTCTCGGCCCAGGTGATCAAAGCGGCCGGGTCGGACGAGCGCGTCGAGCTGGCGGACGAGCCGGTGCACGCCGACAAGACGTGGATCTCGTCGTACGACATCGATCCCTTCTCCGTACCGGCCGAGGAGAAGGCCGGGCTGCTCGCGGAGTGGAGCGCGCGGCTCCTTGCGGCCGACGGCGTCAGCCATGTCGACGCCTCGCTGATGACCGTGCACGAGAACAAGTTCTACGCCGACACCGCGGGGACCGTGACCACGCAGCAGCGCGTACGGCTGCACCCGCAGCTGAACGCCGTCGCCGTCGACGAGTCCAGCGGCGAGTTCGACTCGATGCGGACCATCGCTCCGCCGGTCGGACGCGGCTGGGAGTACCTGACGGGCACCGGCTGGGACTGGGAGGCCGAGCTGGAGCAGATTCCGGAACTGCTCGCCGAGAAGATGCGCGCGCCGAGCGTGGAAGCGGGTATGTACGACCTGGTCGTCGACCCGTCCAACCTGTGGCTGACCATCCACGAGTCCATCGGGCACGCCACTGAACTGGACCGGGCGCTCGGCTACGAAGCCGCGTACGCCGGCACCTCCTTCGCCACCTTCGACCAGCTGGGCAAGTTGAAGTACGGCTCCGAGCTGATGAACGTCACCGGTGACCGGACCGCCGAGCACGGCCTCTCGACCATCGGGTACGACGACGAGGGAGTGGCGGGCCAGTCCTGGGATCTCGTCAAGGACGGGACGCTCGCCGGCTATCAGCTCGACCGGCGCATCGCGAAGCTCACCGGGTTCGAGCGCTCCAACGGGTGCGCGTACGCCGACTCCCCCGGCCATGTTCCCGTGCAGCGCATGGCGAACGTGTCGCTCCAGCCGGATCCCGCCGGGCTCTCGACCGAGGGCCTGATCGGGAGCGTCGACCGGGGCATCTACGTCGTCGGTGACCGCTCCTGGAGCATCGACATGCAGCGCTACAACTTCCAGTTCACCGGGCAGCGGTTCTTCAGGATCGAGAACGGCCGGATCACCGGCCAGTTGCGCGATGTCGCGTACCAGGCGACGACCACCGACTTCTGGGGATCGATGGCGGCCGTCGGCGGCCCGCAGACGTACGTCCTGGGCGGCGCTTTCAACTGCGGCAAGGCCCAGCCGGGTCAGGTCGCGGCGGTATCGCACGGCTGCCCGTCGGCCCTCTTCAAGGGCGTCAACATTCTCAACACCACCCAGGAGGCCGGTCGATGAGCACGACGACTCGTACGAACAAGCCGCACGAGGTTGTCGAGCGCGCCCTCGAACTCTCCCGCGCCGACGGCTGCGTGGTGATCGCCGACGAGGAGTCGACCGCGAACCTTCGCTGGGCGGGCAACGCGCTGACCACGAACGGGGTCACGCGCGGGCGCACGCTCACCGTCATCGCCACCGTCGACGGCCGTGAGGGCACGGCGTCCGGAGTCGTCTCGCGCGCGGCGGTGACCGCCGATGACCTGGAGCCCCTGGTGCGGGCCGCGGAGGCGGCCGCGCGCGGCGCGGCTCCGGCCGAGGACGCCCAGCCGCTCGTCTCAGGAGTGCCGGAGTCCCCCGACTTCACGGACGCACCTGCCGAGACGTCGTCCGCCGTGTTCGCGGACTTCGCGCCGGCGCTCGGTGAATCGTTCGCCCGCGCGCGTGCGGGCGGCCGGGAGCTGTACGGGTTCGCCAACCATGAGCTCGTATCCAGCTATCTCGGTACGTCGACGGGGCTGCGGCTGCGGCACGATCAGCCCAAGGGGACGCTGGAGCTCAACGCCAAGTCGCCTGACCGTACGCGTTCGGCGTGGGCGGGGCGCTCGACACGGGACTTCAAGGACGTCGACCCGGCGGCGCTGGACGCCGAGCTTGCCGTACGGCTCGGGTGGGCCGAGCGGCGCATCGAGCTGCCCGCCGGGCGCTACGAGACGCTGCTGCCGCCGACCGCCGTCGCGGACCTGCTGATCTACCAGCTGTGGTCGGCGTCGGCCCGGGACGCGGCCGAGGGCCGGACGGTGTTCAGCAAGCCCGGCGGCACCCGCGTCGGCGAGAAGCTCACCGAGCTGCCGCTGACGCTGCGCAGCGACCCGCACGAGCCGGGGCTCGAAACCTCGCCGTTCGTCCTCACCCACTCCTCCGGCGACGACGCGTCCGTGTTCGACAACGGGCTGCCCCTCAAGGCGACCGAGTGGATCCGCGACGGCGAGCTGAAGCACCTGACCACCACCCGGCACAGCGCGGGCCTGACCGGGCTCCCGGTGGCGCCCTCGATCGGCAACCTGATCCTGGACGGCGGCGACGACCGCTCCCTGGAGGAGATGGTCGCCGCCACCGAGCGCGGTCTGCTGCTGACCTGCCTCTGGTACATCCGCGAGGTCGACCCGGCGACCCTGCTGCTGACCGGGCTGACCCGGGACGGCGTCTACCTCGTCGAGAACGGCCAGGTCGTCGGTGAGGTCAACAACTTCCGGTTCAACGAGTCGCCGGTGGGCCTGCTGGGGCGGGCGACGGAGGCGGGACGGACCGAAAAGACCTTGCCGCGCGAGTGGAGCGATTGGTTCACTCGGGCCGCGATGCCCGCCCTGCGCATCCCGGACTTCAATATGAGCTCTGTCAGCCAGGGCGTATAACCTCGTACGAGCTCGACCGGACCTTCCAAGGAGATACGAGAACCGTGACGGACATCGTCGACGAACTGCAGTGGCGGGGGCTGATCGCCCTCTCCACTGACGAGGACGCATTGCGCAAGGCGTTCGCGGACGGTCCCGTCACGTTCTATTGCGGCTTCGACCCGACCGCGGCAAGCCTGCATCTCGGCAACCTCGTGCAGATCCTCACGATGCGCCGGATCCAGCAGGCGGGCAATCGCCCGCTGGGCCTGGTCGGCGGCGCCACCGGCCTGATCGGCGACCCGAAGCCGAACTCCGAGCGCACGCTGAACTCCCCCGAGGTCGTCGCCGAGTGGGTGGGGCGGCTGCGCGGGCAGATCGCACCGCTGCTGGACTTCGAGGGTCCGAACGCCGCGGTGATGGTCAACAACCTGGACTGGACCGAGGGCCTGTCGGCCATCGAGTTCCTCCGGGACATCGGCAAGCACTTCCGGGTCAACAAGATGATCGCGAAGGAGGCCGTCTCCCGGCGGCTCAACTCCGACGCGGGCATCAGCTACACGGAGTTCAGCTACCAGATCCTCCAGGGCATGGACTTCCTGGAGCTGTACCGCAGGCACGGCTGCACGCTGCAGACCGGCGGCAGCGACCAGTGGGGCAACCTCACCTCGGGCACCGACCTGATCCACCGGGTCGAGCCGGAGGCCGTGGTGCACGCGCTGGGCACCCCGCTGATCACCAAGGCGGACGGCACCAAGTTCGGCAAGACGGAGTCCGGCACGATCTGGCTGGACGCCGAGATGACCACGCCGTACGCCTTCTACCAGTTCTGGCTGAACGCGGACGACCGGGACGTCTCCAAGTTCCTGCGCATCTTCAGCTTCAGGTCCCACGAGGAGATCGAGGAGCTGGAGAAGCAGACCGAGGAGCGCCCGCAGGCACGCGCGGCCCAGCGCGCGCTCGCCGAGGAGCTGACGACGCTGGTGCACGGAGCCGACCAGACGGCCGCCGTGATCGCCGCGTCCAGGGCCCTCTTCGGACAGGGCGAGCTGGCCGAGCTCGACGAGAAGACGCTGACCGCGGCCCTCTCCGAGGTGCCGCACATCCAGGTCGCCGAACTGGCGCCCACGGTGGACCTCTTCGCGGAGGTCGGCCTGGTGGCCAGCAAGTCGGCCGCGCGCCGCACGGTCAAGGAGGGCGGCGCGTACGTGAACAACGCGAAGGTCCCCGCCGAGGACGCGGTCCCCGCCAAGGAGGACCTGCTGCACGGGCGCTGGCTGGTGCTGCGCCGGGGCAAGAAGAACCTGGCGGCGGTGGAGGTCACGGGGAGCTGAAGCCCGTACGTACGAGGCCGAAGGGGCGGACCCGAGATGGGGGTCCGCCCCTTCGGCCTACGTACGTACGACGCTCAGGCTCGCTGCTTGTTGCCCCGTACCGCCATGTAGGCCATGTCGCCCACGAAGACGATGACGATGGCGGCCGCGAGCTGCAGTGCGTGCCGGCCCCAGTCGATGCCGCTGGTCTCGTCGATGCCGATGCCTCGGGCGATCGCGTTGCCGACGATGGCGCCGATGATGCCGAAGATGGTGGTCAGCCAGAGTGGGCTGTGCTGCTTGCCCGGAAGGATGGCCTTGGCCAGCAGGCCCAGCACAAACCCGACGATGATCGCCCACAACCAGCCCATGGCTGCCTCCTAGTACGGCTCTACGCGAGCATTACGCTCAGTGTCGGACTGTCCGCCATACGGCGCATGTCGGGCGGAGCCATACGCGGTACGACGCATCAAGTCCGGCCCGGCAGAACGGGCCCCGGTCTCGAAGACGACGCAGCCGCGGCGTAACCTGAAAGTCGTTCGGGCCTGCCTCCCTGACCGGGTCCGGACTGGGTACGGGCCGGGGAGAGTCCGACACGGGTGGGTGGTGGAACGTGCCGCGGAAGCAGAGCAACGGCCAGGTCTTCCGGATCACCGGCGCCAGGCAGGGGCTCGACGAGGATGTACGCGGCAGACAGCGCCGCTATGTCATCGCCATGTCCGTCCGCACAGTCGCCGTGATCCTCACCGCCACCCTCTGGAACGTCGAGCGCCATGTCGCCGTCGTCGCCCTGGTACTGGGCCTGCTTCTCCCCTACATCTCTGTGGTGATCGCCAACGCGGGCCGGGAGAACGTGCCGTCCTTGCCCTCGACGTTCATCGCCGCCCCCACCCGTCCGATGATCGCGCCGCCGCGGCAGAACGGCTTCGCGGAATCCGTGCCGGAAGACGTCGCGGCCGACTCAGGGGCGCGGCTGCGGGCCGAACCGCACGACCCGAACTGACCCCGAGACCGCCCGGCGGCGCCCTGGAGCTGACCACGGAGGATCCTCCGGAAACGGAATCCAAGGGCGCGCTAAGCTCAAGAAAAGCTCAGATCAATCATGTTGTTCCGGTGCCAGGCACCGGGTCCCCCATGACATACTTCGTACGCGCTCCGCATCCCCCGTCGGAGCGACGGACCGACGCCGGGCAGCTCCCCCCGTGGCTGCTCGGCGTCGCCTTTTTGGAGCTGTTTCCGGAGCCGATTTCGGAGCCGTCTAGGGTGGGTGCGTGACCTTCCCGCTTTTCCCCGATGCCTCCCCCTCCACTCCTCAGTGCTCGGCCAAGGCCTGTCGTGCCGACGCGGAGTGGGTGCTCGCGTGGAACAACCCGAAGCTGCACACTCCGGAGCGCCGCAAGACGTGGCTCGCGTGTGAGGACCATCGCGAGCATCTCTCCAAGTTCCTTGGTGTACGCGGGTTCCTGAAGGACGTGGTGCCCCTGGCGGAGTGGGAGCCGGACGAGGTCCGATAGCGGCGGGTCAGCCGCCGATCGCCGACATCGGCCGCTCCGGCTGGAGGAACGACGGGTCGTCCAGGCCGGACCCCGCCTTCTTGCCCCACATCGCGAGCCGCCACATACGGGCGATCTCCTCGTCCGGGGCGTCCGAGCGCAGGGCGGCCCGCAGGTCGGTCTCCTCGGAGGCGAACAGACAGGTGCGGACCTGGCCGTCGGCCGTGAGGCGCGTACGGTCGCAGGCCGAGCAGAACGGGCGGGTGACCGAGGCGATCACGCCTACGCGGTGTGGACCGCCGTCGACGAGCCAGCGCTCGGCGGGGGCGGAGCCGCGCACGGCGGCGGTCTCCTCGGTGAGCTCGAAACGGGTGCGCAGCGAGGCGAGGATGTCACCGGCGGTGACCATGCCCTCGCGCTTCCAGCCGTGCTGGGCGTCCAGCGGCATCTGCTCGATGAACCGCAGCTCGTAGTCGTGCTCGACGGCCCAGGCCAGCAGGTCCGGGGCCTCGGTCTCGTTCAGGCCCGGCATCAGGACCGTGTTGACCTTGACCGGGGTCAGGCCGGCGTCGCCGGCGGCTGCCAGGCCGTCGATGACGTCCTTGTGGCGGTCCCGGCGGGTGAGGGTCTTGAAGACATCGGGGCGCAGGGTGTCCAGCGATACGTTCACCCGGTCCAGGCCCGCCGCCTTCAGGGCCGCGGCCGTGCGCTTGAGGCCGATGCCGTTGGTGGTGAGGGACATCTGGGGGCGGGGCTCCAGGGCGGCGACCCGCTCGACGATGCCGACGAGGCCGGGGCGCAGCAGGGGTTCGCCGCCGGTGAAGCGGACCTCGGTGATGCCGAGGGTGGTGACCGCGATGCCGATGAGCCGGACGATCTCGTCGTCCGTGAGCAGGTCGGGCTTGGACAACCACTGCAGGCCTTCTTCGGGCATGCAGTACGTGCAACGCAGGTTGCACTTGTCGGTCAGCGAGACGCGCAGGTCGGTGGCCACTCGGCCGTAGGTGTCGATGAGCACGTGGGCCCCCTCCCCTCGATGCGGATCATTTTTTCCAGACACCAGCGAGCCTACGTGACCGCGCTGACATCGGCGGAGGCCCGATCCCACGAGACACGGCGCGGCCGCGTCGTAGAGATCTACGACGCGGCCGTCACCAGGAAGTGTGCTCAGTGCGCTCCGGTACCGGTGAGGGACCGGACCTCCAGCTCAGCGTACTTGCCGGTGTCGGGCTCCTCCTTGGACAGGATCGTGCCGAGCCAGCCCAGCAGGAAGCCGACCGGGATCGAGATGATGCCGGGGTTCTCCAGCGGGAACCAGTGGAAGTCGACGTCCGGGAACATCGACGTGGGCTTGCCCGAGACCACCGGCGAGAACAGCACCAGGCCGACCGCCGTGACCAGACCGCCGTAGATCGACCAGAGCGCGCCCTGCGTCGTGAACCGCTTCCAGAAGAGGCTGTAGAGGATCGTCGGCAGGTTGGCGGAGGCGGCGACCGCGAAGGCGAGGGCGACCAGGCCGGCGACGTTCAGGTCGCGTGCGAGGGCACCGAGGCCGATGGAGACGACACCGATGGCGACCGTGGCGTAGCGGGCTGCCCTGACCTCTTCCTTCTCGGTGGCCGTGCCCTTCTTGATGACGTTCGCGTAGATGTCGTGCGCGAACGAGGAGGACGAGGCGAGGGTCAGGCCGGCGACGACCGCGAGGATCGTGGCGAAGGCGACCGCCGAGATGGTGGCGAGCAGGATCGCGCCCCATGCCGAGTCGACGCCGCCTAGATGGAGCGCGAGCAGTGGCGCCGCCGTGTTGCCCGCCTTGTTGGAGGCGATGATCTCGTCCTGCGAGATGAGGGCCGCCGCTCCGAAGCCGAGCGCGATGGTCATCAGGTAGAAGCCACCGATGATGCCGATCGCCCAGATCACGGACTTCCGCGCGGCCTTGGCGTTCGGGACCGTGTAGAAGCGGATCAGGATGTGCGGCAGGCCGGCGGTGCCAAGGACCAGCGCGATGCCCAGCGAGATGAAGTCGATCTTCGAGGTGGTCGTGAGGCCGTACTTGAGTCCCGGCTCCAGGAAGGCCGAGCCCTTGCCGCTGTTCTCGGCGGCCGAGCCGAGCAGGTCGGAGATGTTGAAGTTGAACTTGAGCAGCACCAGGAAGGTGATGAGCAGGGTGCCGGCGATGAGCAGGACGGCCTTGACCATCTGGACCCAGGTGGTGCCCTTCATGCCGCCGATCGTCACGTACACGATCATCAGCAGGCCGACGAGGGCGACGATGCCGACCTTGCCCGCGTCGCTGGTGATGCCGAGCAGCAGGGAGACCAGGACACCGGCGCCCGCCATCTGGGCCAGCAGGTAGAAGATCGAGACGACGATCGTGGAGGTGCCTGCCGCCGTACGGACCGGGCGCTGGCGCATGCGGTACGCGAGTACGTCGCCCATCGTGTACTTGCCGGAGTTGCGCAGCGGTTCGGCGACCAGGAGCAGCGCGACCAGCCAGGCGACCAGGAAGCCGATGGAGTAGAGGAAGCCGTCGTACCCGAAGAGGGCGATCGCGCCCGCGATGCCGAGGAAGGACGCGGCGGACATGTAGTCGCCGGAGACGGCGAGGCCGTTCTGGAAGGCGCTGAACTGGCGCCCGCCCGCGTAGAAGTCGGCCGCGTCCTTGGTCTGGCGGCCCGCCCAGACGGTGATGACGAGGGTCGCCACGACGAAGACGGCGAACAGGGAGACGATCAGCGGCCGGTGCTCGCTGGCTTCACCGGCGGCGATGACGAACTGGGGGCTCATTCGCCGCCCTCCATCCTGGACTTGATGGCTTCACCCTTGGGGTCGAGGTTCGCGGTGGCGTACCGCGAGTACCACCAGGCGATGAGGAACGTGGTGAGGAACTGGGCGAAGCCGAGGACCATGGCGACGTTGATGTTGCCGAACAGCTTGGTGCCCATGAAGTCGCCCGCGTAGCTCGAGAGCAGGACGTACAGCAGGTACCAGGCGATGAAGCCGATGGTCAGCGGGAAGGCGAAGGAGCGGTAGGAGCGGCGCAGTTCACCGAACTCCGCGCTCTCCTGCATCTCGACGAACTTCTCGGTCGACGGGAGCTCGGGATCTGTCTTCGAGGGGGGCGGTGCGTCGGTGGCCACGGAGTCTCCTCGCGTTGCGGGTGCGGTTGCGACGGTGGACGGGTGCGAGCCGGGGCTCGCGGTCGGGGACGGTCTGGGTACGGACATGACTGTTTCTGACCTCACGATGACGTGGATCACGTGGACCGGACGGCACTGTCAGGTGGCCACGGGCGTGATCCAGCAGGGGCTCGATCGTGCTCGGGCTCCCTGCTCAACGTCACGGCGCCACGCGTGGGCAGGTTCAACTCGTGGCACTTCTTTCAGAAGTCATCGCCGGAAGTCATTGCTGCCCAGGTCGGACGGGAGATAGCTTCAGCCTGCAGCATTCCGTCATGTACCTGCCCGAGCACCAACCTGTGTTCGGGCAGCTCGTTTTCCGGATGTTATGGAGATCCCATGGCTCATCTGCGTTCCAGACACCGGCTCGCCCTCGCGGTGCCGGTCGTTCTGTCGCTCACCGTCTCCCTCGGCTTCCTGCCGGGTGCCGCGTCGGCGGCCCCGCTCACGGCGAGCGCCGCGACGAGTGCGGACGGCCCGGTTCTGCCATACGTGGTCAACACCAAGGCCGACCACCGCACGGTCGAGTCGGTGAAGAAGGCCATCGCCAAGGCCGGCGGCACCGTCGTCATCGCGTACGAGAAGATCGGTGTGATCGTCGTCCATTCGGCCAACCCCGCTTTCGGCGAGCAGATCCGCGCGGCGCGCGGAGTGCAGTCGGCGGGCGCGACGCACACCGCGCCGGTGACCGCCGCGGGCACCACGGAAGAGGGCGCGGCGCAGATGCTGTCGGCGGCCGACGCCGCCGAGCTCTCGCAGAGCGCCGCGGCGGGCCAGGAGCCCCTGGAGGCCGACCAGTGGGACCTGCGCGCGATCGGCGCCGACAAGGCCGCGAAGATCAACCCGGGCAGCAGGAATGTGACAGTCGCCGTGATCGATACCGGCGTCGACGACACGCACCCGGATCTCGCCCCGAACTTCTCCGCCTCGCAGTCCGCGAACTGTGTGGGCGGCAAGCCGGACACGACGTACGGCGCCTGGCGTCCCGTGGACGCCGACCACTACCACGGCACGCATGTCGCCGGTGAGATCGCCGCCGCCCGCAACGACATCGGTGTGGCGGGCGTAGCGCCCGGTGTGAAGGTCGCGGGCATCACGGTGGCCGAACCGGACGCCGGGCAGCTCTTCTTCCCGGAGAGCGTCGTCTGCGCCTTCGTGTTCGCCGCCGACCACGGCGTCGAGATCACCAACAACAGCTACTACGTGGACCCGTGGCTCTACAACTGCCTGGACGACCCCGACCAGAAGGCGATCGCCGACGCGGTGAACCGGGCCCAGCTGTACGCCCAGAAGAAGGGCACGCTCAATGTGGCGGCGGCGGGCAACGCCAACGACGACCTCGACTCGGACGCCATCGTCGACGACTCCAGCCCCGATGACTCGACCCCGGTGCCCCGCACGATCGACCCGCACGAGTGCTTCGACATCCCGACCCAGCTGCCGGGTGTCGTCACCGTCAGCTCGACCGGCGTCAACAGCACCAAGTCGTACTTCTCCACGTACGGCAAGGGCGTCATCGATGTAGCGGCGCCGGGCGGCGACAAGTACCAGATCCCGGACACGCCGTCGCAGAACGGCCGCATCCTCTCCACGATGCCGAACAACCAGTACGCCTTCCTGCAAGGTACGTCGATGGCGTCGCCGCACGCCGCCGGCGTCGCCGCGCTGCTGAAGTCCAATTACCCCAAGGCGACCCCGGCCCAGCTCCAGGCGCTCCTCAAGGCCCAGGCGGACAGCCAGAGTTGCCCGACCGCGTACGACGGTGACGGCGACGGCGTCGTGGACGCCACCTGCGTGGGCGGCAAGCGCCTGAACGGCTTCTACGGGGCCGGGATCATCAACGCTCTGCGGGCGGTCAAGTAATCTCGTCAACTGCCCCTGACAGAGCGTCATTTGAGCCTCCGCACGGCTCGTACAGCTCGTACCGCGAACAGAAAACTGGAGACAAACCCATGACAGCGCCGCACACGCGCTCCCGTCGCGCCATAGCCATCCCGCTCGGGATAGCGACGGCCGCCGCCCTCAGCTTCCTGCCGAACGTCAGCGCGTCGGCGGCGCAGGCGGAGGCACCCCAGCAGGCCGCCGCCGACGCGACCGCGCTCAGCTATGTCGTCAACGTCAGCCCCGGGCACGCCCCTTCCTCCACCGTGAAGAAGGCCATCGCCGCCGCGGGCGGCACGATCTTGACGTCGTACAACCAGATCGGCGTGATCGTCGTCCACTCGTCGAACGCCGACTTCGCCAAGACGATCCGTGGCGTACGCGGTGTGCAGTCGGCCGGCAACACGCGCAACGCGCCGCTGCCCGCGCAGTCGACCACCGACGTGGGCGCGCCGACGGTGCTCACGGCCGAAGAGGTCGCGAAGGTGACGAGCACTCAGGCGGTCGCCGGGCAGGACCCGTTGGAGCCGTTGCAGTGGGACCTGCCCGCCATCAAGGCGGACAAGGCGCACGAGAAGTCGCTCGGCAGCAGCAAGGTGACGGTCGCCGTCATCGACACCGGCGTCGACGACACGCACCCCGACATCGCGCCGAACTTCGACCGCGCCGCGTCGGTCAACTGCGTGACGGGCAAGCCGGACACGGCCGACGGGGCGTGGCGGCCGAGCGCGGCCGAGAGCCCGCACGGCACGCATGTGGCGGGTGAGATCGCGGGCGCCAAGAACGGCGTCGGCATCACCGGCGTCGCGCCCGGCGTGAAGGTCGCCGGCATCAAGGTGGCGACCACGGCCGGTTACTTCTACACGGAGTCCGTCGTCTGTGGCTTCGTGTGGGCCGCCGAGCACGGCGTGGACGTCACCAACAACAGCTATTACACCGACCCCTGGTACTTCAACTGCAAGGACGACCCGGACCAGAAGGCCCTCGTCGACGCGATCACCCGCGCCTCGCAGTACGCCGAGAAGAAGGGTGCCGTCAACGTCGCCGCGGCGGGCAACGAGAGCTACGACCTGGCGGCCGACTCGATCACCGACCCGGTCTCCCCGAACGACGGGACCCCCTCGGACCGGGTGATCGACCCGTCCAAGTGCTATGACATTCCGACCCAGTTGCCGGGTGTCGTCACGGTCGCGTCGACCGGCGCGAAGGGCATCAAGTCGTCCTTCTCCAACTACGGCCAGGGTGTCATCGACATCGCCGCGCCGGGTGGCGACTCGACGGCTTACCAGACTCCCGCACCGCCCGCCACGAGCGGCCTGATCCTGGGCCCGCTGCCCGGCGGCAAGTGGGGCTACATGGCCGGTACGTCGATGGCGTCCCCGCATGTCGCGGGCGTCGCCGCTCTCATCAAGTCGACGCACCCGCACGCCTCCGCCGCCCTGGTGAAGGCGCTGCTGTACGCCGAGGCCGACGCCACGCCGTGCACCGACCCGTACGACATCAACAGCGACGGCAAGGTCGACGCCGTGTGCGAGGGCTCGAAGAACCGCAACGGCTTCTACGGCTGGGGCACCGCGGACGCGCTGGACGCGGTCACCAAGTAGCGAGAAGCGGCGTTTGACGAGGCCGGGCGGCAAGTGGGCCGCCCGGCCTTTTCGTTTGACCCCGGGAGTCGACATGTTGATTCCGTACACCCGGCATAGTGGCCCTATGACAGCTGAGGACACCGAGTTCGTCTGGTCGGCCCTGGGTGGCGATCCCGCCCTGGTCCGACGGATCGCGAACGTCGAACGGGGTGGGGCGCTGGAAGCGCGGCTGCCCGTACGGGAGTTGGCGCGGGCATGCGTAGGGGCCTGCACGCTGGCGGCCGCCGAGCTGGGGGCGCGACGGGCCGGGCTCACGGACGTGCCCGAGGTGCGGGTCGTCGACGGGGCCGTCGCCACGGCGTTCGTGAGTGAGCGGCATCTGCTGGTCGACGGGCGGGCGCCCGTGAACTTCGCGCCACTGTCCCGGTTCTGGCGAACCGCGGACGGCTGGGTACGGACGCACGCGAACTATCCGCATCATCGCCTGCGTCTGCTGAGCGCGCTCGGACTGCCCGAGGACGCTTCGATGGGCGCGACGGTGGACGTGTCGGTGGACGCCGTCGCCGCGTGCCTCGCGGAGCGGTCCGCCGTGGACGTGGAGGACACGGTGTACGCGGCCGGCGGCCTCGCCGTCGCCCTGCGTTCGGCGAAGGAGTGGGCAGCGCACGAGCAGGGGGCGGCGGTGGCGCGCAGGCCGCTGCTGAGCCGGGAGCGGATCGGCGACGCACCCGTGCGCACGCTCGCGCCGCTCTCCGGTGATCCGCTGCTGCCCGCGGCAGGCGTGCGCGTCCTGGACCTCGCGCGGGTCATCGCGGGCCCGGTCGCGACCCGTACCCTCGCCCTGCTCGGCGCCGACGTCCTTCGGGTGGACTCACCACGGTTGCCCGAACTCCCCGACCAGCACGCCGGCACGGGCTTCGGCAAGCGGTCCACCCGCCTCGATCTCGACCGCGCCACCGACCGGCGGGCCTTCGAGGAGCTGCTCGCCGGAGCCGACGTCGTCGTCACCGGATACCGGCCCGGCGCCCTGGACCGGTTCGGGCTCACGCCCGAGGCGCTGGCCGAGCGGCGGCCCGGGCTGGTGGTCGCGCAGCTGTCGGCGTGGGGCGGGTACGGGCCGTGGGCCGAGCGGCGGGGCTTCGACAGTCTGGTGCAGGTCGCCACCGGGATCGCGGAGACGGAGGGTTCGGCGGAGCGGCCGGGCGCACTGCCCGCGCAGGCCCTCGACCATGGCACGGGGTATCTGCTGGCTGCCGCGGTGCTCCGTTCGCTGACCGAGCAGACGGAGGAGGGCGGGACCAGGATCGTACGGACGGCGCTGGCGCAGACAGCGTCGTGGCTGCTGAACGGTCCTGCCCCGGAGCCCTCGCCCGGCTCGTACGAACCGGGCCCCTGGCTCGCTGAGACCGACAGCGGCCTGGGGCGGCTGCGGTACGCGAGGTCGCCGGTGTCCTTCGCGGGCGGGCCGGACGACTGGGCACGGCCTCCGGGGGCCTGGGGAAGCGATCCCGCGCGCTGGTCCTGAGCCGCGGGCAGACCGCGGACGTACCCATGGGCGGAACGCCGTTCCGCCAGTTGTTTCCCTGCACTTGCCCGGATCCGCGACCACTGGTGAAGATCTTGAGGTGACGTTGACGAGACCGACCGCCGAGGTGGCCGACGCCGACGAGCCGGCGCGCCGCCGGGCCACCGGACGGGCCGTCGCCCTACTCGCCCTGGTGGCGTCGGCGGCGCTGATCCCGCTGCTCGGCCCGCGCGCCGCGCTTGACGGCACCGGTGAGGCCGCGGCCCCCGGCGCCGGGGGCATCGCCCTGCTGCGCATGGTGCTGTTCGCAGCGCTGTGCGTCCCGGCGGGTGAACTGTTCGCGGCCCGGCTGGCCCGCCGGGTGCCGGGCGCACCCCTGGAGGACGCGCCCCGCAGCTGGGCGCCTTTCGCCGCGGCCGCCGGGTTCGTGGCCGCACTCGGTCTCGCCTCGGTCGTGGCCACCGGGAACATGCTGCCCGACCAGCTCTCCGACATGGACATCGGCGGGCTCTACGAGACCCGCGAGGGCAAGCTGGCGCTCCTGGAGGTCAACGCCTTCGTGGTGGCCGGCCTCTGCGCCCTCTACCGTCGCCCCGCCCTCCAGGTGTGGCCGCTCGCCGCGGTGGCCGTCGCGGAGGCGCTGCGCGCCCATCCCACGACGGAGTACAGCCCTCTGGTCGGCTCCGGCCTCACGCTCGTGCACGTGGTCTGCGCGGCGCTGTGGACCGGCGGTCTGCTGCACGTTCTGCGGATGCTGCGGAAATGGGGTCCTTCGGAGGCGGGGGCCGCGCTTTTGGGCCTCTACGCGCGCGTGGCGGCCGTCCTGTTCGCGGCGCTCACCGCGACGGGCACATGGAGCGCGCTGCGCCGGATGCCGCCGGGGACGGTCCTGGACCAGCTGACGACGACGGCGTACGGGCGCACGCTGCTGGCCAAGTTGCTTCTCGTGGCCGTCGTGGCCGCCCTGGCCCTGTGGGCGCGACTGCGGCTGCGCGGGGCCACGGACCCGCTCGGTGCCTGCTCCCCCGCGCGTGCGGAGGTCGTGGCACTGGGCGTCGTCGTCGTGGTGTCGGGCGTACTGACGGCAGTTCCCCTGCCGATCAGATGGTGACGAGCACCTTGAGGGCCGTGCGCCCGTCCATCGCCTTGTAGCCGTCGGGCACGCCCTCCAGGCCGACGGTCACATCGAACACGGGCGACGGGTCGATGGTCCCGTCGAGGATGTCGGGCAGCAGCTCCGGGATGTACGCCCGCACCGGTGCGACCCCGCCGCGCAGGGCGATGTTCCGGTCGAACATGACGCTCAGATCCAGCCCCGTACCGCTGCCGTGCGGAACCCCGACGAAGCCGATGGCGCCGCCGTCGCGGGTGATGTTCACCGCCGTCCCCATGGACTGCTCGGTCCCGACCGCCTCGACGACGCAGCGCGCGCCCTGGCCCCGGGTCAGCTCCCGGACAGCCTCGACAGCCGCGTCGCCACGCTCGGCGACGATGTCCGTGGCACCGAAGCCGCGCGCGATGTCCGTACGCACCTGGTGGCGTCCGAGCGCGATGATCCGCTCGGCGCCGAGCCGCTTGGCGGCCAGCACGGCGCACAGCCCGACGGCGCCGTCCCCGACGACGGCGACGGTGGCGCCCTCGTGGACCCCCGCGCCGACGGCCGCGTGATGACCCGTGCCCATCACATCGGACAGCGACAGCAAGGCCGCCAGCAGGTGGTCGTCGGAGGCGGCCTCCTTGGGCAGTTGTACGAGAGTGCCGTCGGCGTAGGGGACGCGGACGGCCTCGCCCTGCCCGCCGTCGTATCCGACATCGCCCCAGATGCCGCCGTGCTCGCAGGAGGTGGTGAGCCCCTCACGGCAGTAGTCGCACACTCCGTCGCACCACATGAAGGGCGCCACGACCAGGTCGCCACGCTTGACGCCGGTCACCTCGGAGCCGGTCTCCTCGACAGTGCCGAGGAACTCGTGCCCGATCCGCTGGCCCGGCACCCGGGACGACTCTCCGCGGTAGGCCCACAGGTCGCTGCCGCAGATGCAGGACCGCAGCACCCGGACGACCGCGTCGGTGGGCAGCTGCACCACGGGCTCGGGCACGTCCACCACGCGCATGTCGTACGGGGCTTGGATGATGGTGGCGCGCATGGGGAAGCTCCTTGTCCTGCGGTTCTACTGCGGTTCTACTGCGGTCTTCTGCGGTCTTCTGCGGAGCGTCTGCGGCTGCGCTCAGCGGGGCGTCGAACACTTCTCACCGTACGCCGCCCCCGGTGCGGATTGCGCGCCGAGCGTGCCCAGCACGCCTTTGACCAGCAGGAACTGGGCGGCGGCGTACGTGAGCATGATCCAGAAGTCCGGCCTCGGGAGCTGCGGCCAGTCGGCGACTCCGGTCGCGATGAGCGTGTCGGAGAGCAGGAAGAGGGCGCCGCCGACGCCTGCCACGAGCCCGAGCCGTGTCGAGCCGTACGCCATCGCGGTCAGCAGCAGGCTGTACCCGGCGACGGGGAGGCGCAGTTCGGCGGGGAGGTCGGGCCACAGCAGGGTGACGGTGGCGAGGAGGGCGATGCCGTACGCGCCGAGAAGCCGTGCTCCACGCGCGCGTGGAGCGCTTTTGAACAGCGCGAGGTAACACGCGTGCCCAGCGGCGAAGGAGGCCATCCCGGCCAGGAAGGCGGGGTCCGCGTCGAACAGCAGAAGGGTGTCGCCGCCCCAGCCGAAGAGCAGGGCGGCGACGAGCAACCCGGGCCCGCCGCGCGCGCCCACGTGAGCGGCGAGCAGAGGCATCAGGAGCGGCTTGGCGACCGTGTGCCCCGGATCGAAGCCGGCTGCCAGCGAGACGAGGTCCACGGCGACCGCCGCGCCGAAGGACACGAGGAGCACGCGCGCGAGGTGTGGGTTCGCGCGCACACGCGCGAGGCGTGGGTTCACGCGACCGGCTCGGTCATCGGTGTCTTCGGAGCGGCCTTCGGAGCCGGCTGCCAGCCGGGCCCGCCGAAGATCCGCCCCGCGCGCTCGCGCCAACTCCCGGCCGATCTCAGGTCCCTGGCGATGGCGGCGTACTCATGGGTGGCGACGCGCAGGGGGTTGTACGTGGAGATGTTCTTGGTGAGGCCGTAGACGGGCCGCTCGGTCTCCGCGACGAACGACCCGAAGAGCCGGTCCCAGACGATGAGGATCCCCCCGAAGTTGCGGTCCAGGTAGCCGCCCTGGGAGGCGTGGTGGACGCGGTGGTGGGAGGGCGTGTTGAAGACGAACTCGAAGGCCCGGGGCAGCTTGTCGATGCGCTCGGTGTGGATCCAGAACTGGTAGACGAGGTTCGCGGACGAGCAGAACGCGAGCGCCGCCGGATGCACGCCGTGGGCGATGAGCGGGACGTAGAACGGCCAGACGGTCCAGGTCGTCCAGGGCTGGCGCAGGGCGGTGGTGAGGTTGAACTTGCGGCTGGAGTGGTGGACGACGTGGCAGGCCCAGAGGATGCGGATGACATGGTGTCCGCGGTGCGACCAGTAGTAGAAGAAGTCCTGCCCGAGCAGCATCAGCGGGACGGTCCACCACAGGACGGGCACCTTGAGGGGGGTCAGTTCGTAGATCGCCGTGTAGAGGGCGACGATCGGGATCTTCCACAGGAAGTCGAAGGCGAGGCTGCCGAGCCCCATGCCGACGCTCGTCGCGGCGTCCTTCGCCTCGTACCCCGCGGCAGCGCCTTCGGGATCTGGATGGATCTTGACACTCACCACCTCGATCACGGTGAGCAGCACGAAGGCGGGTATCGACCACAGCACGACATCGGGCAGGTTCGGCATGGGTGAACCGTAGAACCGCTGGTGGGCCCCGGCTAGGGGTTGTTACTGACAAGTATTACCGGCGGTACGCGCTTGCTTCTTGGTGGTCTCCGCCAATGGCCGCCCCTGGCCCGGGGCCCTGAACAGGACGCTCACACCCCCGTCGCCCCCAGCAGGACCCCCGCCGCGTAGGTCACCGCCATCGCCAGCGCGCCCCCGCTCACGTTCCGCAGCACCGCGCGTCGCGCGCCCGCCGCGCTCAGATCCGCGCTCACCCAGCCGGTGAGGACCAGGGCGGCGAGGACCGAGACCACGGTGACGGGCACCCTCCAGTCGCTCGGCGGGAGGACGATCGCGAGCAGGGGCAGGAGCGCGCCGATGGTGAACGACAGGAAGCTCGCCCAGGCCGCGTGCCAGGGGTTGGTGAGGTCGTCGGGGTCGATGCCGAGCTCCTCGCTCGCGTGGGCCCTGAGCGCGTCCCGTTGCGTGAGCTGCTCGGCCGCCTCGCGGGCCACGTCCCGTGTCAGGCCCCGCTCCTCCAGGAGCCCGGTCAGCTCCTCCAGTTCGGCTTCCGGCTGTTCCCTCAGCTCCCACTTCTCCAGCGCCAGCGCGGCCTTCTCCGAGTCCAGTTGGGTGGACACCGAGACGTACTCGCCCGCCGCCATGGACATGGACCCGGCCAGCAGCCCCGCGAGCCCGGCGGTGAACAGCGCGGAGCGGTCGCTGGTGGCGCCCGCCACGCCGACCACGATGCCCGCGGTGGAGACGATGCCGTCGTTGGCGCCCAGGACGGCGGCACGCAGCCAGTTCAGCCGGGATCCGAGGGCGCCGCCGTGGGGTTCGTCGTGCGTGGGTTCGGTCACACGGGGAGGATCGCACCCCGGGCGCCGCCCACGACGTATCGACCCGTCACCACACGCGTGCCTACCTGTCGCCACACACGCCGACCCATCACCACACACGTACCAACCCGTCGCCACACGTGCCGACCCGTCACCAGACCCGTACCGCCCCTCCCTTCGCGAACACCGGACTCGTCGCGTCCACCGGGGGCTCTCCCAGCGGCTCCGCGATCTCGGCCACTGTCGGTCCCATCCTCGCCGCGAACGGGTCGAGGAGGCCGAGGTCGAAGCCGTACACGCGGGCGGCGTTGCCACCGACCATCGCCGCGATCTCGTCCGGCGGCAGACCCGCGTACGCGATCCGAAGGCCCTCCCTGGAGTACGGGTGGGTGCCCTAGTCGTGCGGGTAGTCGCTCCCCCACATGATCTTGTAGAGGCCGATACGGTCGCGCAGCGGTACCTCGTGACGACGGCGACCCGCCCCTCCCGCAGATCCGTCAGACGCTCCCCTCGGGCGGCCCGTCGAGGATCTGCCGGGGATCGTCGTAGCGCTGGTGGATGTACGGCAACAGGGCCTGGGCGCTGACGCGTTCGACGACCCTGCCGCGCCGGCCGGTGGTCTTCTCGCCGAGGGTGACCTCGACGAGCCGTTGCACGGGGAGGTCGGCGACCGGGTCGTACATCGACTCGCGCAGGACGACGTCCCCGATGATCCGCTCCAGCTTGCGCACCCTCTCGTTGCGCAGGCAGTGCACGAGGACGGGTTCGGCGTCGAAGCCCCAACCGTCCACCGCGGGAAGGAACTTGAAGTAGAAGTCGGTCTTCCGGACAGGCTCGGGCAGCGGCAGGTCACCGCTGACCGCGCCGCGTACCTCTACGAACGCGATGCCGTGCCGGGCGAGTGCGGCGCGTACGACGAGACCGTCGCGCTCGACGGTCACCTCGCCGAGCTTCTTGGATTCCCCGAAGACCTCACGCCCGCCGATGAGAGCCCGTTCGTGCGTCATCGGCATGACGAGCGGACACCAGCCCTCGATGCGGTCGTGCGCGGCGGCGACCGCGAACGAGCCGGCGCCCAGCGGGTATCCGGCCAGGTCGACCTTGCTGATGCTGACCCGCACCAGGGGCCGCCCGGTGGGGTTTGAGCGGGGCGGCAGGACCGCCGCGATCGCGTCCGGGTCGCTCTCCCAGACGGCCACCACGCCGGTGGACCAGATGCTGGAGAGTCTCGAGCTCGCGGTGCGCGCGGCGGCGATCTCCGCCTCGGTCCGTGCGCCGTACCTCACTCGTGCCATGTCTCGTACCGCCCTTAGCAGGCCGTCGTCCACCGGGCGCGCAGCACGTTTGCACCAGGCAGGGGAAAGGGCCATAGCCGTGCGCATCGGGCTTCGCACCGGCCCCGCACGGGCGGACTCGGGCGAAACCCGCGCAACTCCCGGCCCTCGCCGTACGGGGCGCCCGCGGCGTGGGCGTCTGACGGACCCTCCGATGAGTGCGGAGTCCGGGGACGGGACTGTCAGTCGCGCCCCGTATTCTCAGTGACCATGCTCGAAGACCTGACGACCGCAGCGTCCCCCGTCTCCTGGCC
This sequence comes from Streptomyces sp. NPDC093544, assembly GCF_040683495.1. NCBI lineage: Bacteria > Bacillati > Actinomycetota > Actinomycetes > Kitasatosporales > Streptomycetaceae > Streptomyces > Streptomyces sp. NPDC093544. The sequence goes on from NZ_JBFBEA010000043.1 coordinate 44,499, forward strand.
GGCCGCGTATCCACAGGGGTACGCGGTCGTCGACGTGGAGACCACAGGCCTGGCCCGGGACGACCGGATAATCTCGGCCGCCGTCTACCGGCTGGACGCGCACGGTGAGGTCGAGGACCACTGGTACACGATGGTCAACCCGGAGCGGGATCCGGGCCCGGTGTGGATCCACGGCCTGACGAGCGACGTGCTCGAAGGCGCCCCGCTCTTCCAGGACATCGCCGAGGAGTTCGCCGGCCGGCTCGCGGACCGCGTGCTCGTCGCGCACAACGCGGTCTTCGACTGGTCGATGATCGCGCGGGAGTACGCACGTGCGGACAGCGAGGCTCCGGTGAAGCAGCGCCTGTGCACCATCGCGCTCTCCAAGGAGTTGGGGCTTCCGCTGCCCAACCACAAGCTGGAGTCGCTGGCCGCGCATTTCGGCGTCGTACAGCAGCGGGCGCACCACGCGCTGGATGACGCGCGCGTGCTGGCCGAGGCGTTCCGGCCGAGCCTGCGGGCCGCCGCGCACCGCGGTGTCCGGCTGCCCCTCCTTGAGTGCCGTCCGCTCACGGAGTGGTCCTCCGGCCCGTCGATCGGACGGCAGTCCAGCGGCGGTTACCCGTCCGGGAGTTGGCGCCCCTCGCGCAAGCGCCCCGCCTGCCCCTATCCCAACCCTGGCCGCTACGAGGCGGATAAACCGCTCAGGCAAGGCATGCGGATCGCGTTCTCCGGGGATACCTCCGTCGACCGTGAACTACTGGAGGACCGCGCCGTCGAGGCCGGACTGCATGTCGCGACAAGCCTGTCCCGGCTCACCAGCCTGCTCGTCACGAACGATCCGGACTCCAGTACGTCCAAGGTGGTCAAGGCCAGGCAGTTCGGGACCCCGGTGATCGACGAGGCGGCATTCGGGCAGTTGCTGCGGGATGTGGACCCGGCGTAGGGGGGGGCCGCATGGGCGTGGGCGTGGCGGACCGCACGGGCGTGGGCGTCACAGGCCGCACGAGCGTGGGCGTCACAGGCCGCACGAGCGTGGGCGTCACAGGCCGCACGAGCGTGGGCGTCACAGGCCGCACGAGCCTGGCGTCACAGGCCGCACGGACGGGGCCGTCGCAGGCCCGACCGACGTGGGCGTCAGACGGGTGATTGCGGGGCGACTCGCCCGGCGTCCACTCGCCCGCGCCCCGTCGGCGCCCCACCCTGTGGCGCATGGCGAGATGTGAAGTATGTGGCAATGACTACGGCATGAGTTTCGAGGTGCACGCGCAGGGCGCGGTGCTCTTGCAGGGGTGCACCTGAGCCAGTCCTTTTTCCACACCCTGCCCAAGCACCGAGGAGCCCGTTGGCTACACAGCAGAGCCGACCTTGTCCACGATGCCGACCTTGCCCTCCGCGCGGGCACAATGCGCGCCGCAGAACCAGTGACCATCCACCTCGACGCCTTGGCCGATGATCTGCACCCGGCAGTGCTCGCAGATGGGGGCCATACGATGGATCGCGCAAGCGAACGAATCGAAAACGTGACGTGCCCCATCCCGGGTCTCGACAGTGAACGCCAGCTCGTAGTCATTCCCACACACTTCGCAACGTGTCATAAGGCGAATCGTCAGGGGCGGGGCAGGCACTCGCAAGCTGACAGCGCTGCGCCGACCCAGGTGACCCCTGGTCGGCGCAGCGCTGTCACTGACTGGCAGACCATTCGCCCGCGCCCGTGTCTCATCTTTCGCAGCACTCAACCCCGCCGGATCAGATCCAACGGGGCGGAATCAACCGACAGCGTCCAGTACCCCCGGCAGGGGCTCCAGGCGGTTGTCCCCCTCCAGCCCTGACCGAGCACGGCGTCTTGCCGCATCAGGTCAGTCCTCGTCGTTTCCCGCAGGCGTAAGGACGTCGGCGATGTCGTCCAGATCATCCTCCGAGAACAACAGCGCCCGTGACAGCCAGTACTCAAGCCGCTCACTCTTCCTCATGATCACAGGTAGTACAGCCTCTCCGAGATCCCAGTTCCATCAAAGAGGAGAGTTCTCCTGCGGAGATGCACCCGGTCTCGCCGTCGGTCGGACTGAGGCGCGTGAGCAGTCCGCTCTCGAACGCCGCGTCCTCGCCGGGCGGTTCGACCAGAGCCGCCCAGTCGTATTCCCTCGCCCCGTGGGCACCCGGGCCGGCGGAGCGGGTCACGAACGCCTCCTGCGGGCGGACCGCGCGAGCGCTCGCGCGGTCCGCCCCCCGGGGCCCCGACCGCAAAAACGCCCCCCACCCCCCCCCCCCGC
>NZ_JBFBEA010000044.1:0-46525 GCF_040683495.1 Streptomyces sp. NPDC093544
ATCAGCGGCACGTGGACCGCCACGAGCGGTGGAAGCGTGCTCACCGCGACCGCGGACGCCACGAACACCGTCACCGAGACCAACGAGAACAACAAAAGCGGTACGACCGGACGCCGCCGTCGTCTCCGTGCGCGCGCCGTCCCCCGAACGGGCGGTGCGGTGGGCCGCCGACTGCCGCGAGGCGGGACTCGCTGTCGGCTGCTTCCGTCCCCCGTCCGTGCCGGACGGCATCTCCAGGCTGAGGCTGACCGCACGCGCGGACCTCACCGACGCACAGATCGACCACGCGGTACGGGTGATCAGCGCAACCCGATGACGCTCAGCTCGGTCGGACGATGCTCAGGTCGGTCCGGTGATGCTCAACTCAGTCCGGTGATGAATCCCTCCCAGGTGGCAGGGGTGAACAGCAGGACGGGACCTGTCGTGTTCTTGGAATCGCGGACGGCCACGAGTCCGGACCAGAGACCTGGGCCCGGCCGTGCCGTCTCGACGCAGTTGTTCATTCCCGTACTACGGCTGCTGCGCAGCCAGCGCACGTCGTGCAGCGAAGTACTGGAAGGTACGTACCGAGGCAGTGCAGACATGGTGCCTCCTTACGCGCCGTCACCTATCACGGCGATGTAATCCAATGAGTCCTCGGGCGAAAGGGCTTGGATCTGAAGGGCGTTGAAGGCCTCGCTGTAGGCCTCTAGGTCTTCTTTCCGTTCGAGATAGAGGCTACTCGTCAAGTGGTCTAGAACAACCACATCCAGATCAGATGTGTTCGGAAAGGAGAAGATAACGAAAGGCCCGGTGACTCCGATGTGAGCCCCGGCGCCGAACGGCAGGACCTGAAGCCGCACTTGAGGCAGGGTGGCGGCCTCTCGCAGGCGGTGCAGCTGGCGTGCCATGACCTCCGGGCCGCCGACGTCTCGTCGCAGCACCGCCTCGTCGAGGACAGCGCTCAGTTTCAGCGGCGGATTCGAACGCAGCACGTCCTGCCGGGCCAGGCGCACCTCGACGAGCGTGTCGAGCTTGCTGTCCTCAAGTCCCCCCACGGCGGCCTGCGTCACCGCACGGGCGTACTCGGGTGTCTGCAGCAACCCCGGCACCACGGACGTCTCCAGCGTGCGCATTCCGCTGGCCTGGGACTCAAGGCTGATGAAGTCGCGGTAGGTCGGTGGCAGGACACCTCGGTAGGCGTGCCACCAGTGGTGCCGTCCGTCGCCCTCCGCGCCCGCCAGTACGACCAGGAGGTCACGTAACTCGGGTTCTTCGACGGCGTACGCGTCCAAGAGCCGTTCCACGTCGGGGGGCTTGACCCCGCTGGTGCCGGTCTCGATCCGGCTCACCTTCGACTGGTGCCAGCCGAGGAGACCGGCCGCCTCTCCGCTGGTGAGACCTGCGCCGATGCGCAGAGCGCGCAGTTCGGCACCGAGCTTGCGGCGGCGTACCGCGGGACCGTTCTGCATGGCCGTACTCCTTACTCCTTCCGGGCCGCCCAAATACGGTCCTCCGTCGCAGAGTTCACCGCTTCGAGCGACAGATATATGCATATCTCGGTGGATCGCACCCGTGACAGGCCTGCTAATGGCAGTCTGGCGCGAAGCACCAGTCCGGGACCGTACTCGAACCATCCGCTCCGTGTCGGACCCCGGTCCCGTGGGAAAGGGACGACCGCGCCATGGCAGACCATCAGGAAGCATCCGTCACTCTGCCGAGCGATCCAGCCTCGGTTTCCACGGCCCGGAAATTCGTCGCCGAAGTGCTGGCGGAATGGGGCCTGCCGCGTGACTCCGAAGTCGCCGACACCGTCCGCCTGATCGTGTCCGAACTAGCCACCAACGCCGTCCAGCACACTTTCGGGCAGTCGCCCACCTTCAGAGTGGACGTCCGCCTCGACCGGGACGAACGTCTGCGCCTCGGCGTCACCGACAGTCACCCACGATTCCCCAAACGACTGCCCGCCGCTGTCCAGCAGGACAACGGGCGCGGCATGGTGATCATCCGCTGGCTGACCGCCGAGTGCGGCGGCAGACTCACCGTCCGGCCCACCCGCGAAGGCGGCAAGACCATCGCCATCGAGCTGCCCTGGAGAGCGCCGGCCGAGCCGGTGGTGACGGCCGGGGGGCCGCAAGAGCCCTGAGGGGCCGTGGAGACGGTCAGTGGTACGGCGGCTCACGCTGCTGGGTCCGAATCCCCTCCTCGGCCTTCTCCTCGACCTTCCCCTCGGCCCTCTGCTCGATCCTCTGCGGACGTGACGTAGTGCCGCACCAGCCGCGGCAGGACGCCCCACAGGGCCAGACAGACGGCCAGGGTCCCCGCGCCCGCGGCGATCCCGGCGCCGCGCCCCAGCGTCACGTCGACGACGAGGAGCACCGATCCGGTGAACGCCAGCATCAGCACGTACAGGCCGATGAGGGTCAGCCAGGAGGAGACCCGGACGATGGCGGGTTTGGCGTTCTGGTGGAACAGCGCCCGGTGCAGGGCGGCGGGCGCCGTGAACAGGGCGGCGGCCAGGAACGCGAGCAGGAGCGTGGTGACGTAGGTGGCGCGCTGTGTCGTGTCGAGCGACGGGAAGCGCGGGGTGAAGGCCAGGGTCAGCAGGAAGGCGAAGAGGATCTGCACGCCGGTCTGGGTGACCCGCAGCTCTTGGAGGAGCTCGGCGAAATTGCGGTCGGCACGCTCCAGCGGCTTCTCGTCGCGTGCCGCGCGGGGGCGTTGTTCCACCATGCTGGACGAGTAGCCAGTTCGTCCCGTTTCAAGCCTTTTTCACGTCCCGTGGGGGCGACGGCGCACGCCGTCGCCCCCACGGACGGGTCAGCTGACTCGCCCGTACCAGACGCTCTTCGTCCAGATCTTCTGGAGCTTCACGACCTCCCCCGACTTCGGGGAGTGCCAGATCTTCCCCTTCCCGGCGTAGATGCCGACGTGGTACACGCTCCGGCCCGAGTGGAAGAACACGAGGTCTCCGGCCTTGCGTTTCGAGGCGGAGACATGGTGCGTCTTGTTGTACTGCGCCGCGGCCGTACGAGGCAGCTTCTTGCCCGCCTTCTTGTACGAGTAGAGCGTGAGCCCGGAGCAGTCGAAGCGGCGCGGGCCGGCGGCGCCGTACTTGTACGGGGAGCCCTTCTTGGAAGCCGCGACCTGAAGTGCCTTCGTCGCCGAGGTGGCCGCAACGGCGTCGGATGCGACGCCCGGGACCACCAGGCTGCCGCCCACGGCGGCGATGGTGAGAGCCGAGGCCGTCCCGGCCCTCGTCCACAGCGACGGGACACGATTGAGCGCAGTCATGCGCAACCCTTCGTCAGCCGCCTGTGAAGGATGACCTGTCGGATTCGGGCTGGCGAAGTAGCCCGGCCGCGTGGTGCGGCTTCACCCCAAGGACCGCCCGGATCTCTCCGGCGGCCCGTCGTGCTGGGTCCTCCACTCCTGCCGATGCACATCTGTCGACCGGTCATCCGGGAGGCGGCAGGACTCGGCGTCCACCCGGACCGCCCCGCCGGTGCGGCGGGGGCTTGTCGTCGGAAGGGATCTTCACGCATGGATGTCGGAAAATCCGAGTGGAATCGGTGGTTTGTGGGCTTAGTCACCACTCACCCGTTCGGGTGGACACCCGGCCGTTCGAGCGAGTGTCCAGAAGGCCGACGACGCTCGTACCAGCAACGGAGGGCCCAAGTCCGCATCTGCGCTACGCGCGTTGCGCAACTTTCCCGCGCCGTTGAACGGACCCGTGTCTACGCCAACCGGGGGTACATCATCTGGGCCGTTTGAAACCCGGGCCGGACGCCTCGCGGCTCGGTGTGTGCGGCGGCCCGGGGCGTGGGTGCGTCAACGGGCCGGGTGTGGCCGCGTCAGCTTTCGGCACTGGGCGGCAGGGTGACGCGGGCCGCCCGCCGTTCGCCGTCCAGGACGCGCAGTGCCTGCGCCAGGGTCGGGGCGTGCACCTCGCTCTCGCCCCGCTGGTGCATCAGCGCGAGGGCGTCCCGCAGGGCCGTCGCCTTGGAGACCAGCGCCTGGGCGGCCTTCAGGCCTCGGTAGGTGTCCCCGGGGCGGGCCGGGTTGATGCGGCCGAGCAGGTCGACCACGTCCAGGTAACGGTCTATCAACTCGGCTTCCGCGCGCGTCAGTGCGGGCAGCGGGGGCAGTTCGGGTGGGGGCATCGGCCGCTCACCTCGCGCCGGGTGTGGGCCGCGGAGCCTTGCGGCTCGGGATGACCCCGTCGATCAGCCCGTACGCCAGTGCCGCCGGCGCGTCCAGGATCTTGTCCCGTTCGATGTCCGTGGCGACCCGCTCCGGACTCTGACCTGTGTGCCGCACGAGCATCTCCTCCAGCATCCTCCGAGTACGCGTCAACTCCTCGGCCCGGATGGCCAGATCAGAAGCCTGCCCCTGGATCGGCTCGGGAAACGACGGCTGGTGGATCAGCATGCGGGCACCCGGCAGCGCGAACCGCTTGCCCGGCGTACCGCTCGCCAGCAGCACGGCCGCTGCCGAGGCGGCCTGGCCGAGGCAGATGGTCTCCACGTCGCAGGTGACGAACCGCATCGTGTCGTAGATGGCCGTCATCGCGCTGAACGAGCCGCCGGGGGAGTTGATGTACAGCGAGATGTCCCGGTCCGGCTCCAGGTGCTCCAGGTGCATGAACTGCGCCATCACGTCGTTCGCCGAGGTGTCGTCGATCTGCGTCCCGAGGAACACGATCCGCTCCTCGAACAGCTTCGAGTAAGGGTCCAGGGTCCGCTGCCCCGAGCTCGTGCGTTCGGTGAATTCGGGCAGGACATAGCGGGCGGACGGGCTGTCCATGGCGCGTGCCTCCTCTGATCGACCTGATCGGCGTCTGTAAAAAATGTACAGGACGTACGCTTGAGCCGGTGAGGGTGTTCGCTCTCAGGGGAGGGCGTGGAGACCCGGTCTAAGGTGGAGGGCATGGCCTACGAGATTCCGGTGACGCAAGCCAGGGCTGAGCTCGCCGATCTGATCAACCGCGTGGTGTACGGCGGTGAGCGCGTCGTCGTTACGCGGCACGGGAAGCCCCTCGTCGCCCTGGTCTCCGCCGCCGACCTGGAACGCCTCGAAGCGCTCCAGGACCCCGCGGCCGAGCAGGTGGTCAGTTCCTACTCCACCGTCCGCGAGGCCACGCCCGCTCCGCGCGAGCGACAGAGGTTCGGCATCGCGGCGGAGCACCGGGGGCCCAACGCGTCGTAGGGGCCGGGTCGTTCAGCGGGGAGCGGCAGCCGGACGGCGCGGCGGTATGCCGACCACCTGGCACACCGCCCCCGTGGGCCGCCGGGCGGCGTGCCGGCGAGAAGTGACGCGCGGGGCCCCTGCTTGCGTGAAGCGGCGTGCGCTGCTTCTACGGATGGCCTTGCTTGCGTGAGGGGGCGGAGCTCATGCGCCCGACTTTGCCCGCGTGGCGAAGCGGTACCCGCGCGGGCGGCCCTGTCTGCGTGAAGCGACGCGGAACCCGTCCGTCTGGCCCGGCCCGCGTGAAGCGACGGAGGTCCGTCCGCCTGGCCTGGCTCACGTGAAGCGACGGGGGCTCGTCAGTCTGGCCCGGCCCGCGTGAAGTGCCGCGGCGATTGGCCCTGCCGAGCTCGCGGCAATACACCCGCAGTGGCTCCCACTGGCGATCCGCCGTCGTGAAGCGCTGCGGCGTTTCCCCCGGTCCTCGGAGTCAACCCACCGTGCAGTGGCTCCCGGTGGCGGCCCGCCGTCGTGAAGCGCCGCGGCATTTCGCCCCGCTCCTCGGAGCAACCCGCCTCCGCCCCGGCCTCGTTGGCAATCTGCCCCCAACAACTCGCCCGTGGCGTACCCGAGTCACAGGATCCCGCGCCCCCGGCGAACCGGATCCCGACCGGAACCGACCGTGCACATCCGCCTCGTCAGACGGGCCGATCCGCCGCCCGCGGCCAACTCCCCGCGCAGTGCGTGCTGAGCGTCCGCACTCGCGGCGGGCGTGCAACCGGCGGGGTCCCCGCGTCAGTTCACCAGCGCGGGCTCCCGCGCGGTGACCGTCTTGATGGGAGCCGACCGGCGTCGCTTGAGCGTGTCGCCCAGCAGTACGGCTCCCAGGCCGAGTACGGCCCACCAGGTCAGGGTCAGCGCCGGCCCGGTCGCGGCGGCGCCGTCGAAGAACGACACCGAGCGGAGCAGTGACGCACCCGCGCCCGGCGGCAGCCACTGGCCGATGGTCCCGACCGGCTCGGGCAGCATCTCCGGGGCGGAGGACGCGCCGGAGAAGGGATTGCCGAGCAGGACGACCAGGAACGCGCCGAGCCCGATGCCGGGCGGTCCGACGAGCGCCGCCAGCCCCGCGACGGCGCCACTCACGGCCAGCGTCGACAGGCTCAGCGCGCCGGCCTCGACCCACCAGTCGCCGGAGAGGATGCCGAGCCAGCTGTGTGTGAGCGCGGCGGCCACCAGCCCGACGAAGAGGGCGGTGCCGGTCAGCGCGCCGGCCGCGCGGAAGCCGCGGAGCCCGAGCAGGGTGGCGATGGATCCCGCGGCCACCCCGGCCAGCCCCATCGGGAGCACGCTCGAGGTCAGGGCCGCACCCCGTGGATCCTCCGCCGGGGCGGGGACCACGTCGACGGTTGTGACGTTCGTACCCTCCGGGGCCTGCCCCGCCACCGACTGCTGGAGCAACTGGGCGACGAGCGGGCTCGCCGCGGACGCGGTCAGCAGCTTCGGGCCCTGTCCGGTGGCCACGATCGCGCCGTATACGGTCCGGTCCTCGATGGCGTCCCGGGCGGCGGCCTCGTCGGCGTAGCGGTGGATCTCGAAGGCGCCGTTCTGCTGCGCCAGTTGCTTCTCGATCGGTGCGGTCGCGGTCACGGAACCCGCCACACCCAACGGCAGATCGCGGGGCGCGGTACGGGCGGCGGGCCAGGCGAAGGCCCAGAGTGCGAGTGCCACCAGTACGGGGATCAGCACGATCACGGCGGCCATGTTGCGGCCGTGCCGCGGCGGTGTCGAGGCGACATAGGAAGAGGGCACGGAGGCGGACGACATGGGTGGTCTCCCTGGAGGCTGGAATAAAGAAGGATCGTTCGTTTTAGGAATGCGTCCACCATCCTGCGGCCTCATTCCCTAGTCAAGAAGGAATGTTCGTTCTACGTTGAACGGCATGGCCCGTGTATCCCAGGAACACCTCGACGCCCGCCGACGCCAGATCCTCGACGGCGCGGCCGTCTGCTTCGCCCGCAACGGATTCCACGCCACGTCGATGCAGGACGTGCTGAAGGAGGTCGACCTCTCCGCCGGGGCCGTATACCGCTACTTCAGCGGTAAGGAGGAGCTGATCGGCGCCATCGTCACCGAGGTGCTCGACGAGGTCCGCGAGACGTTCGAGGAGGGCGCCCGGCAGAGCCCGCCGCCCCCGCCCGACGTGCTCGTGGGGTGGGTCATGACCAAGATGCTGCATAAGGAGCCGGGGCTGGCCCAGGAGGGGGAGTCGATCCTTCCCCGGCTGATCATTCAGGTCTGGGCCGAGACCCTCCGCAACGACCACTTGTCGACGGTCATCAACGAGGGATACGCCAAGGTTCGCGGGGGGTGGATCAAGGTGGTCGAGGCCTACCAGGACGCGGGCATGATGCGGGACGACGTATCGCCCGACAGCGTCGCGCGCACCATGATCGCCCTGGCTCAGGGATTCATGGCGCAGATGGCGCTGTTCGGCACCGTGCCGGTCTCGGTGCTGCAGGACGGTCTGCGGGGTCTGATGAGCATGGAGGAGCCCGGTCCGCGGCCATGAGTGGACCAGTCGTGGGTCGCGGGTGCAGACCACTCGCGGTCACCGGTGGCCCCTTCTTGGCCATCGGTGGGACCCTTCTTGGTCACGGGCGGATCAAAGGCTGGTTAACGTCGTTGAAACGCCGTCCAACTAGCCTGCGCATCCACGCCACCAGGGGTTTTGGTGGCTGCGGCCACCGGACCCCGCACGGTCCGGAGCAAGGACTGTGAGGTGGGACGCCGTGCAACTGACCCCGCACGAGCAAGAGAGGCTGCTGATCCATGTGGCCGCCGACGTGGCCGAGAAGCGCCGGGCCCGTGGGCTGAAACTGAACCATCCCGAGTCTGTCGCGCTCATCACGTCGCACATCCTCGAAGGCGCGCGTGACGGCCGTACCGTCGCCGAGCTGATGTCCTCCGGACGCAAGATCCTCACCCGGGCCGACGTCATGGACGGTATCCCCGAGATGATCCACGACGTTCAGGTCGAGGCGACCTTCCCGGACGGCACCAAGCTCGTCACCGTCCACGATCCGATCGTCTGACGGGGGAGCGAGAGCCATGATTCCCGGAGAGTTCCTGTTCGCCGACGGACCCGTCACCTACAACGAAGGCCGTGAGGTCACCCGGCTGACCGTCCTCAATGCCGCCGACCGGCCCGTCCAGGTCGGCTCCCACTACCACTTCGCCGAGGCCAACCCCGGTCTGGACTTCGACCGCGCCGCCGCGCGCGGCAAGCGGCTGAACGTCGCCGCCGGCACCGCCGTGCGCTTCGAGCCCGGGATCCCCGTCGACGTCGAACTCGTTCCGCTCGCCGGTGCCCGCGTGGTGCCCGGACTGCGCGGCGAGACCGGAGGTGCCCTCGATGCCTGAGATCTCGCGTGCGGCGTACGCCGATCTGTTCGGCCCGACCACCGGCGACCGCATCCGGCTCGCCGACACCGATCTGCTGATCGAGATCGAGGAGGATCGTTCCGGCGGTCCCGGACTCGCCGGTGACGAGGCGGTGTTCGGGGGCGGCAAGGTCATCCGCGAATCGATGGGTCAGTCACGCGCTACGCGCGCAGACGGCACCCCGGACACGGTCATCACGGGTGTGGTGATCGTCGATCACTGGGGGATCGTCAAGGCCGACCTCGGTATGCGCGACGGCCGGATCACCGGCATCGGCAAGGCGGGCAACCCGGACACCATGGACGGCGTGCACCCCGACCTGGTCATCGGCCCTGAGACCGAGATCATCGCGGGCAACGGGCGGATCCTGACCGCGGGCGCCGTCGACGCACACGTGCATCTGATCTGTCCGCAGATCGCCGACGAGGCGTTGGCCTCCGGCGTCACCACGCTTGTCGGCGGTGGCACAGGTCCGGCCGAGGGATCGAAGGCGACGACGGTCACTCCCGGCCCCTGGCATCTGGCGCGGATGCTGGAGGCGATGGAGGGGTACCCGCTCAACTTCGGTCTGCTCGGCAAGGGCAACACCGTCTCGCGCGAGGCGATGATGTCGCAGATCCGCGGCGGAGCGCTCGGTCTCAAGATCCACGAGGACTGGGGTTCCACTCCCGCCGTGATCGACGCCGCGCTGACCGTCGCCGACCGGACCGGTATCCAGGTCGCCATTCACACGGACACCCTGAACGAGTCCGGCTTCGTCGGCGACACCCTCGCCGCCATCGCCGGACGCGGCATCCACGCGTACCACACCGAGGGTGCGGGCGGCGGGCACGCGCCCGACATCATGACCGTGGTCTCCGAACCGCACGTGCTGCCCAGCTCCACCAACCCGACCCGGCCCTACACCGTCAACACCGCCGAGGAACACCTCGACATGCTGATGGTGTGCCACCACCTGAACGCGGCGGTTCCCGAGGACCTGGCCTTCGCAGAGTCCCGGATCCGGCCCTCGACGATCGGGGCCGAGGACATCCTGCACGACCTCGGCGCCATCTCGATCATCTCCTCGGACGCCCAGGCCATGGGCCGGGTCGGCGAGGTCATCATGCGGACCTGGCAGACGGCGCACGTGATGAAGCGGCGCCGCGGATCCCTCCCCGGTGACGGTCGCGCGGACAACCACCGTGTACGTCGCTATGTCGCCAAGTACACGATCAACCCGGCGCTCGCGCAGGGACTCGCCCGCGAGATCGGCTCCGTCGAGACCGGCAAACTCGCCGACCTCGTGCTGTGGGAGCCCGCGTTCTTCGGGGTCAAGCCGCACCTCGTGATCAAGGGCGGGCAGATCGCCTACGCGCAGATGGGCGATGCCAACGCGTCCATCCCGACTCCTCAGCCGATTCTGCCCCGGCCGATGTTCGGCGCCATCGGGCGCTCCCCCGCGTCCAACTCGTTCAACTTCGTCGCCCCGCTCGCCATCGAGGACGGGCTGCCTGAACGCCTCTCGCTCGGCAAGCGCTTCGTCGCCATCGAGTCGACGCGGGCGGTTACCAAGGCGGACATGCGCGAGAACGACGCGCGGCCACGCGTGCAGGTCGACCCGGACAGCTTCGCCGTGCACATCGACGGGGAACTGGTCGAGGCGACTCCGGCCGCCGAACTGCCCATGGCCCAGCGTTACTTCCTCTTCTGATGTCCAGGGCAGCGCTTCTCGTCCTGGCCGACGGCCGCTTTCCCGCCGGGGGGCACGCGCACTCCGGCGGGGCCGAAGCGGCCGTCAAGGCCGGGCGAATCACCGGCGCGGCGAGTCTTGAGGACTTCTGCCGGGGGCGGTTGCACACGGCGGGGCTCGTGTCGGCCTCGCTTGCCGCGGCCGCCGCGATCGGGGTCGACCCGGTGGTGCTGGACGCGGCCGCGGACGCCCGCACGCCGTCGCCCGCGTTGCGTGCCGTCGCGCGTCGGCTCGGGCGGCAGTTGATGCGGGCGGCCCGGGCGACGTGGCCGTCCGCCGAACTCGACGCGCTGGCGCGGGAGTTTCCCAAAGGGGCGCATCAGCCGGTGGTCCTCGGGCTGGCGGCGCGGGCCGCCGGGCTCGGGCCCGATGATGCCGCGTACTGCTCGGCCTACGAGGCGGTCAGTGGGCCGGCGACGGCGACGGTGCGGTTGCTGAGCCTGGATCCGTTCGATGCCACCGGGGCGCTGGCCCGGCTTGCACCGGAGCTGGACCAGGTGGCCGGTCAGGCGGCCGATGCCGCTCGCCGTGTTCTTGCCGAAGGAGTGGATGCGCTTCCTGCCGCATCGGCGCCGCTGCTGGAGATCAGTGCGGAGGCGCATGCGGCTTGGCCTGTACGTCTGTTCGCGTCGTAGGAGCCCGCGGCGGAGCCGCTGATGGATGCGGTCGCTCCCTCCGCCCCTACCCGTCCCGTACCTGGGGGCTCCGCCCCCAGACCCCCGATCGCCCGAAGGGCTCGTCCTCAAACGCCGGACGGGCTTGAAATAGCCCGGCCGGGCTGAAAGCCACCGGACGGGCTGAGACCTGGGAGCTGTAGCCATGCATCTTGACCACAGTCACGACGGGCCCGCCGCCCTCAGCGCCGATGCCCATCGTCCCGACGGCAGCCGCCGTGCCCTCCGTATAGGACTTGGCGGGCCCGTCGGGTCGGGGAAGACCGCGACCGTCGCTGCCCTCTGCCGAACGTTGCGCGACGAGTTGTCCATCGCTGTCGTCACGAACGACATCTACACGCGCGAGGACGCCGAGTTCCTGCTGCGGGAAGCGGTGCTGCCGCCGGAGCGGATCACGGCTGTCGAGACCGGGGCCTGTCCGCACACCGCCATCCGGGACGACATCTCCGCCAACCTCGAAGCGGTCGAGGATCTGGAGGACGAGGTCGGGCCGCTGGATCTCATCCTCGTCGAGTCAGGGGGTGACAACCTCACCGCGACCTTCTCCAAGGGGCTGGTCGACGCACAGATCTTCGTGATCGACGTGGCGGGCGGGGACGACATCCCGCGCAAGGGCGGGCCCGGGGTGACCACGGCCGACCTGCTGGTCGTCAACAAGACCGACCTCGCGCCGTACGTCGGGTCGGATCTGGGGCGAATGGCGGCCGACGCGAAGGCGCAGCGGGCCGAACTGCCGGTGGTGTTTCAGTCGTTGCGGGCCGAGAGCGGGGTCACGGACGTCGCCGCGTGGGTGCGGGAGCGGCTCGCCGCGTGGACAGTATGACGGCGGGGGTCCGGGCCACCGCACGGATCGCGGCACGGGACGACGGCCGGGGTGGTACCTCCCTGCCGGTCCTTGAGGGGGACGGGCCGCTCGCCCTGCGGCGCACCCGTGGGGTCGGATCCGAGGCGCGGGTCATGCTCGTCGGCGCGATGAGCGGTCCGCTCGGCGGTGACCACTTCACCGTGGAGGCGGAGGCCGCCGAAGGTGCCCGGCTGCACATCGGGTCGGCGGCCGCAACCATCGCCCTGCCGGGGCAGGCCAAGGGCGAGTCGCGCTACGACGTACGCCTGAAGGTCGCCGACGGCGGTGAGCTGTGCTGGCTGCCCGAGCAGTTGATCTCGGCCAACGGGAGCGATCTGTACGTCTCCTCGCGCATCGAGCTGGCGGCGGGCGCCCGGCTGGTCTTCCGGGAGGAGCAGGTACTCGGCCGCGCGGGTGAGGAACCCGGGCGACTCAGCAGCCGGCTCACCGTGCGGCTCGGCGGACAGGCGCTGCTGGACCAGGAGGTGGCGTGCGGACCCGGCGCCCCTGGCGGCTGGGACGGTCCCGCTGTCCTGGCGGGGCAGCGCGCGCTCGGGCAACTCCTCGTCGTACGACCGGAGTTCGCAGACGTAGCGGTGCAGGCGCGGCTCCTTGGCGAGTACGCCTCACTCATGCCGCTTGCCGGGCCCGCCGTGCTCGTGACCGCGCTGGCGTCCGACGCGCTGCGGCTGCGGCGGGTGCTGGACGAGGCGCTGAACTCACTCCTCCAAGGTGCGTGACGTGGGTTTCTCCGCTCAACGGGGCAGGGCTCACCGGTTATCGGATTAGTAAAGAAACCCCCGCCGCATCTGTTCTCAGGGACCTCACAGCCGAAAGGATCCCTGTACCAATCGAAACGATGTACGGGGAGGTCCCACTTGAGGGGCATCAGACCGACGAAACGGGTGACAGCGCTCGGTTCGGCCGGAGCGTTCGTCACGGCGACCCTGATTGCCGGAGCCATGGCGGCGCCGTCGGCCACCGCCGACTCCGGCCGCGGTCAGGACCGTGAGGCCCGTGGCGCGGCCACCGCCGCGGCCAAGGCCGCCAAGGCCGGGATCGACTGGCAGGACTGTCCTGCCGACTGGGCGCTCGCGAAGCCGATCCAGTGCGGCTGGGTCACCGTTCCGCTCGACTACGCCCACCCGAACGGCAAGCAGATCAAGCTTGCCGTCGACCGCATCGGGAACACGGGCACGACGGCGGAGCGCCAGGGCGCCCTCGTCTACAACCCGGGCGGCCCCGGCGGCTCGGGCCTGCGCTTCCCGACGCGGGTCACCAACAAGAACCCGATCTGGGCGAACACGGCCAAGGCGTACGACTTCGTGGGCTTCGACCCGCGCGGTGTCGGCCACTCGGCGCCCATCTCCTGCATCGACCCGCAGGAGTTCGTGAAGGCGCCCAAGGCCGACCCCGTCCCGGACTCCGCGGCGGACAAGCGTGCCCAGCGCAAGCTGGCCGCCGAGTACGCGGACGGCTGCGCCGAGCGCAGCGGCGAGATGCTGCCGCAGATGACCACGCCGAACACCGCGCGCGACCTGGACGTCATCCGGGCCGCACTCGGCGAGAAGAAGCTCAACTTCCTGGGCGTCTCCTACGGCACGTACCTCGGCGCCGTCTACGGCACGCTCTTCCCGGGGCACGTCCGGCGCATGGTCGTCGACAGCGTCGTCAACCCGTCGCGCGAGAAGATCTGGTACGAGGCCAACCTCGACCAGGACGTCGCCTTCGAGGGCCGCTGGAACGACTGGGAGGACTGGGTCGCCAAGAACGACGCGACCTTCCACCTCGGCGACACCCGGGCCGAGGTGCAGGACCAGTGGCTCACTCTGCGGGCCACCGCCAAGGCGAACCCGATCGGCGGGGTCGTCGGACCCGCCGAACTGATCGGCTTCTTCCAGAGCGCCCCGTACTACGACTCCTCGTGGGTGCCGGTCGCGACGGTCTTCAGCCAGTACGTCGCCGGTGACACCCAGGCGATCATCGACGCCGCCGCACCCGACCTGTCGGACACCGCGGGCAACGCCTCCGCGGAGAACGGCAACGCCGTCTACACGGCCGTCGAGTGCACCGACGCCAAGTGGCCCACCAGTTGGAACAAGTGGGACCGGGACAACACGCGGCTCAACAAGGACTACCCGTTCATGACCTGGGCCAACGCGTGGCTGAACCTGCCGTGCGCGACCTGGCCGGCGAAGCAGCAGACCCCGGTCGACGTCAAGACCGGCAAGGGTCTGCCGGCCGTCCTGATCGTGCAGTCCACGAATGACGCCGCCACTCCGTACGAGGGCGCCGTCGAACTGCACAAGCGTTTCAAGGGCTCCCGCCTGATCACCGAGAAGGACGCGGGCTCGCACGGCGTGACCGGCCTGGTCAACCCGTGCATCAACACGCGGGTGGACACCTACCTGCTCACCGGGAAGACGGACGCGGCCGATGTGACGTGCGCGCCGCACGCCACGCCCAAGCCGTAACGCACGAAGGCATGATGGGAGGGGCGGCCGGTTTCCCCGGCCGCCCCTCGCTCATGTCGCCAGGTGACCCCAGGCGCGTGGACGCCAGCCGGATCAGCTCCGGCAGGTTGGTCGGCCAGGCGGTCTTTCAACTCAACGGCAGCCGTGGGAACTTGCGGGCGTTCTCCGCGCGCTCGGCGGCCTCCTCGGCCTTGACGACGGCGGCGTACCGGTCGACGTACTCCTGCTCGGAGAGGGTGAGGATGGCGTACATGATCTCGTCGGTGATGGCGCGCAGGATGGCCTTCTCGTTCTCCATGCCGGCGTAGCGGGAGAAGTCGAGGGGCTTGCCGAAGCGGATGGAGACGGGGCGGATCCTGGGGAGTTTGCGTCCCGGAGGCTGGGCCTCGAAGGTGCCGATCATGGCACAGGGGATGACGGGCACCTGGGCTTTCAGGGCCATCACCGCGACGCCGACCTTGCCCTTGTAGAGGCGGCCGTCGTGGGAGCGGGTCCCCTCGGGGTAGATGCCGAGCAGTTCGTCCTTGCTCAGGACGCCGAGGCCCTCGCGGATCGCGGCCTGGCCCGCGTCCTTGCCGGAGCGGTCCACCGGGATCTGTCCGGCGCTGCGGAAGAAGAAGGCGATCAGGCGGCCCCTGATGCCGGGACCGGTGAAGTACTCGGCCTTCGCGAGGAAGGTGATGCGGCGCTTGAGGATCGCGGGCATCAGAAAATGGTCGGAGAACGACAGATGATTGCCCGCGATGATCGCCGCGCCCGATGACGGAATGTGCTCAAGACCCTCGATCCGGGGCCGGAAGGCCAGTCTCAACAGCGGACCCAGAAGGACGTATTTGAGCACGTAGTAGAACATCGGGGCGCTCCTCACTCCGGCGGATCGGCTCAACCGCGCCGTGTTCTAGCAGGTCAGCAGGCATGCAGTGAGGTGTCAGTGTATGGGCAGGTGCGGTCCGGTGGCACGGTGTCCGACCGGACTCGTGGCGAGGCCCGGCCGTATTCCTGACGGTATGTCACGCCGCCCGGGCGGGCCGATAGGCCCGGCGTACCCGAACGGCGTCAAACGCCCCCGAAGCTTGGGGCGGCGCCAGAAGCTGTTGGACCCAACCGTCCGGCGCCTTCGCTCGCAGGCCTGCTGAACGCTCTTCCCGGGTGACCCCGAGCGCGGGAGGTAAACGTTCTTGCGGCGCGTCGCCGGCCCGCCGCGGGAGTGACCGGTCCAGGGTCACGCCCCGCGCCGGGCCGGTCGCTCTCAGGCTCCTTGCCCGAGCACCTTCTCCAGCGATCCCAGGGCCGATCGCAGTTCCTCGCCCGTGATGGTCAGCGGCGGGGCCAGCCGGATCGTCGAACCGTGGGTGTCCTTGACCAGGACCCCCTCCCGCATCAGCCTCTCGCTGATCTCACGGCCCGTGCCGATGGCGGGATCGATGTCCACGCCCGCCCACAGTCCCCGCGCGCGGAAGCCCTCGACACCCCGGCCGACCAGCGCCGCGAGGCCTTCCCGCAGTACTTCGCCCAACTCGGCTGCCCTGCGCTGGAATTCGCCGGTCTCCAGCAGTTCCACGACCGCCGAACCCACCGCCGCCGCGAGCGGATTGCCGCCGAACGTCGAGCCGTGCTCACCAGGACGCAGTACTTCGAGCACGTCCCGGCGCCCGACCACCGCGGAGACCGGCACGATGCCGCCGCCGAGGGCCTTGCCGAGGAGGAGCAGGTCCGGGACGACGCCCTCGTGGTCGACGGCCAGCGTGGTGCCGGTGCGGCCGAGGCCCGACTGGATCTCGTCCGCGATGAACAGGCAGCCGTTGCGGCGGGTCAGTTCGCGTACGCCGGTGAGGTAGCCGTCGGCCGGGATGACGACGCCCGCCTCGCCCTGGATCGGCTCGATCAGCACAGCCGCCGTCGTCTCGTCGACGGCCGCTTCGAGCGCGGCGAGGTCGTTGTACGGGACGATCCGGAAACCCGGCGTGAAGGGCCCGAAGCCCGCCCGGGCCGTCTCGTCCGTGGAGAAGCTGACGATGGTGGTCGTACGGCCGTGGAAGTTCTCGGCGGCCACCACGATCGTCGCCTGGTCCGGCGCGACGCCCTTCACTTCGTACGCCCACTTGCGTGCCACCTTGACGGCGCTCTCCACCGCCTCCGCGCCCGTGTTCATGGGCAGCACCATCTCCAGACCCGTCAACTCGGCCAGCGACCGGGCGAACTGGGCGAGCCGGTCGTTGTGGAAGGCGCGTGAGGTGAGCGTCAGCCGGTCGAGCTGGCGGTGTGCGGCCTCGATCAGCACCGGGTTGCGGTGACCGAAATTGAGGGCCGAGTAGCCCGCCAGCATGTCGAGATAGCGGCGGCCCTCGACGTCCTCGACCCAGGTGCCCTCCGCGCGGGCGACGACCACGGGCAGCGGGTGGTAGTTGTGCGCGAGGACGGGCGCCTCGGCGCGGATCAGTTCGTCGGAAGTGTGTGCGAGCGCGGGAGCGGTCATGAGCGGATCTCCTGAGTGCAGCACTTGATGCCGCCGCCGGCCTTGTGGAACTCCGAGAGGTCGACGGGGACAGGGACGTAGCCGTGGTCCGCGAGCCGGCCGGCGAGCGCCTCGGCGTGCGGTGAGACGAAGACGTGACGGCCGTCGGAGACGGAGTTGAGTCCGAAGGCCATGGCGTCTTCGCGGGTGGCGAGCACCGCGTCGGGGAAGAGGCGCGCGAGCACCTCTCGGCTGCCGGGCGAGAACGCCTCCGGGAAGTAGCAGATGTTCTCGTCGTCCAGGACGAACAGCGCGGTATCCAGATGGTAGAAGTGCGGGTCCACCAGCTGGAGGCTGATCACCGGGACGCCGAAGAACTCCTGCACCTCGTGATGGGCCTCGCGGGTCGTACGGAACCCGGTGCCGGCTAGGACGAACCGGCCCACCGGAATCAGATCGCCCTCGCCCTCGCACACCGACTCGGGGCGGTAGACGTCGAAACCTGCGGCCTTGAACCAGGTCTCGTACGCGGTGGACTCGGGGCGGCGCTGGGGTGCGTGGAAGTACGAGCCGAAGACCCGGCCCGCCAGGACGAGCGCGGAGTTCGCCGCGAACACCATGTCGGGGAGGTCCGCCACCGGCTCGACGGCGTCGACGGTGTGACCGTGGGTGCGATAGGCGCGGATCAGCGCCTGCCACTGGTCCTGGGCGAGGTCCACGTCCACGGGTGTGTCCGGGTGCATCCAGGGGTTGATCGCGTACTGCACGGCGAAGTGTCTGGGTTCGCAGACGAGAAAGCGCCGAAGGCGCGGCACACGGCTGTCAGGCACAGAGAGATTCCTCCGCTTCCTGCGGTGGTGACTGAGGGTGTCTCCACGGTAAGAAACGGGGATACGTGCGACAAGCGACGAGAGCTGCGTGTCTGCGCAGGATTGCTGCGTCTTCAGTCGTCTCAGCGCACGGTTGATGCGTCCTCCGGGGCCGCGTGGGTCGCCCCCGCCTCCGGGGCCTCCGGCAGCAGGTGGGACAGCACCATGTAGCTGATCGTCTTCCGGATGAACGGCTCGGCCCGGATCCGTTCCAGCACCTCCTCGAAGTGCTCCACGTCGATCGCCCGTACGTGCAGCAGCGCGTCCGCGCCGCCGGTCACGGTCATGGCCGCGGCGATCTCGGGGTAGTTGCGCACGACCTCCGCGATCCGCCGGGGCGGGGCCGCGCCCTCGCAGTACACCTCGACGTACGCCTCCGTACGCCAGCCGAGGGCCGCTGGTTTCACCGTGGCCGTGAACCCGGTGATCACGCCGGTCTCGCGCAGCCGGTCCACACGGCGCTTGACCGCCGTGGCCGAGAGCCCGATCGTGGCGCCGATCTCCGCGAAACTGGTCCTCGCGTTCGCCATCAGCGCGGTGATGATCTTGCGGTCGAGATCGTCGAACATCGCGGGCTTGCTGCTCATGGCGGCACTGTATCCAGGGCCGGCTCCCAGACCGGTGCGGCCCCAATGCCCGTGCCGGTCCCGTGCCGGTCCCGTGCCGGTCTCATGCCGGCCCCGTGGCGACTCCACGCCCGGCCGGCGGCAGCCCCCACGCCCGTCCAGCGGTAACGCCCACATCGGTCCAGCGGCAGCGTCCGCATCCGGTCGGCGACAACGTCCACGTCCCGCACATGTCCAGACGTGGGAATACCTCCTACACTCCACCTTCATGCTGCGCGCCCTCGCCGTCGACGACGAACAACCGTCCCTCGAGGAACTCCTGTATCTGCTGAACGCCGATACCCGGGTTTCCAGCGCCGAGGGCGCGAGCGACGCGACCGCGGCGCTGCGCCGGATCAACAGGGCGCTGGAGTCCGGCCCCGACGGCCCGGAGGCGATCGACGTCGTCTTCCTCGACATCAACATGCCCGGACTCGACGGCCTCGACCTGGCCCGGCTGCTCACCGGGTTCGCCAATCCGCCGCTCGTCGTCTTCGTCACCGCCCACGAGGGATTCGCCGTCCAGGCCTTCGACCTCAAGGCCGTCGATTACGTGCTGAAGCCCGTACGCCGAGAACGCCTCGCCGAGGCCGTACGCCGGGCCGCCCAGCTGATGGACTCCACCCCGCTGATACCGGTGCACGAACCCGACCCGGACCACATATCCGTCGAGCTCGGCGGAGTGACCCGTTTCGTGGCCGTCGAGGACATCACCCACGTCGAGGCGCACGGCGACTATGCCCGCCTGCACACCGCCCAGGGCAGCCACCTCGTCCGCATCCCGCTGTCCACCCTCGAAGAACGCTGGCGCTCCCGCGGTTTCGTCCGGATCCACCGGCGCCATCTCGTCGCGCTGCGCCACATCGGCGAGCTCCGCCTGGACGCGGGTACGGTGAGCGTCCTCGTGGACTCCGTCGAACTCCAGGTCAGCCGCCGTCACACCCGTGAACTGCGCGACCTGCTGCTGCGCCGGACCACGAGCTGAGGGGGACGGTGTGCCACAGGACCCGATCGAACGCCGCGTCACGGTCACCGGTGCGCCCCGGCGCACCCGCAGAACGTCCGGCTACTACCGGCCCAGAACCGAGATCGACGAGCAGACCACCCTCGGTCACACCTACGTCCGCTCCCTGATGCGCAGCCAACTCCGGGCGGCACTGGTGGTGCTGGCCGTCCTGGTACTGCTCGTCGGACCGCTGCCCCTCGTGTTCGCCGCGATGCCGGACGGCGCGAGTCTGGAGTGGGCCGTGCTCGGATTCGGCGTGTACCCGCCGCTGGTGCTGCTCGCCCGCTGGTACGTGCGCCGCGCCGAACGCAACGAGCGGGACTTCGTGCGCCTGGTCGAGGACCGCTGAACGTGGACCAGAACTACGCCGTCCCCGCGGTCGCCCTGGTGGTCGTGGCGACCGTCCTGGTCGGCGCCTTCGGCCTGCGCATCTCCCGGACCACCTCCGACTTCTACGTCGCCTCTCGTACCGTCGGGCCACGGCTCAACGCGGCCGCGATCAGCGGCGAATACCTCTCCGCCGCCTCCTTCCTGGGCATCGCCGGCCTCGTGCTCGTCCAGGGCCCGGACATGCTCTGGTACCCCGTCGGCTACACGGCCGGCTACCTCGTACTGCTGCTGTTCATAGCGGCCCCGCTTCGCCGCTCCGGCGCGTACACCCTGCCCGACTTCGCCGAGGCGCGGCTCGGCTCGCAGGCCGTGCGACGCCTTGCCAGTGTCTTCGTCGTCGGTGTCGGCTGGTTGTACCTGCTGCCCCAACTGCAGGGTGCGGGACTGACGTTGGCCGTGCTGACGGACGCGCCCGACTGGTTCGGCGGAGTGCTCGTCGCGGTCGTCGTGGTCGCCACCGTCGCCGCGGGCGGTATGCGCAGCATCACCTTCGTACAGGCCTTTCAGTACTGGCTCAAGCTCACCGCACTACTGGTCCCCGCGCTCTTTCTCGTCCTCGCCTGGCAGAGCGACGGCGCCCCGCGCGACGCCTTCGACGAGCCGGCGGCCTTCCGCGAGCAGAGCGTCGTCCGCATCGACGACAGCCTCGATCTGAAGCTCTCCAAGCCGCTGGCTGTCACCGCGACGGGCACCGTCGACGGACACCGGTACGACGACCAGCACCTCGCGCTCCCCGCGGGCGTCCACCACATCGAGCGCGGCACCCGCCTCACCTTCACCAAGGGCGACGCGGTCCCGATGGCCGACCGCCGCAGCAACGGCGGCATGTCCACCTCACTGGCGGCGGGCCGCGAAGAACGCCCGCTGTACGCGACGTACGGACTGATCCTCGCCACCTTCCTCGGCACGATGGGACTGCCGCACGTGGTCGTCCGCTTCTACACCAGCCCGCACGGTGTCGCCGCCCGCCGCACCACGGTCGCCGTACTCGGCCTGATCGGCGCCTTCTACCTCCTCCCGCCCGTCTACGGCGCGCTGGGCAGGCTGTACGCCCCCGAGCTCACCCTCACCGGCGACGCCGACGCCGCCGTACTGCTGCTGCCCGACCGGATGATCGGCGGGGTCGGCGGTGACCTCCTGGGCGCGCTGGTCGCGGGCGGCGCCTTTGCGGCGTTCCTGTCGACCGCGTCCGGACTGACCATGGCGGTGGCGGGCGTGCTCACCCAGGACGTGCTGCCCTCGCGCGGTGTCCGGCACTTCAGGCTGGGCACCGTGCTCGCCATGGCGGTGCCGGCCGCGGCGAGCATGCTCGTGGGCGGACTGCCGGTCGCCGACGCCGTCGGGCTCGCCTTCGCGGTGTCCGCGTCGTCGTTCTGCCCGCTGCTCGTCCTCGGCATCTGGTGGCGGCGACTGACCCCGCCGGGTGCGGCCGCCGGGATGCTGGTGGGCGGCGGCTCCGCGCTCGTCGCGGTCGGCGCGACCATGGCGGGCTATCCGGGTACGGGCTCACTGCACGCCCTCCTCGCCTGGCCCGCCCTGTGGTCGGTGCCACTGGGGTTCGTGACGATGGTCCTGGTGTCGCTGGCCACGCCGGGGCGCGTGCCGACGGGCACAGCGGCGATCCTGGCGCGCTTCCACCTGCCGGAAGAACTGGCCGGGGACCACGTGCGCGCGGAGGCCAAGTCATGAGCGGCTTCATCGCCGGGCTATGTGTGGCCGTGCTCCCGTTGCTCGCCGCCGGTTTCTGGCTCGGGAGGCGCACCGCGCGGTCCGAGAGCCTCGGCGGGCTCGGCACCCCCGTCGAGCACGCGACCTTCCAGACCCTGCACACCGCCTCGCTCGCCGCGCCCCCGCTGCGTGCGGGCCTCACCGAGGAGACGGCGGGCCGGTCCGCCCGACGCCTGCGCACCCTCCTCGGCACCGACGCGCTGTGCCTGACCGACCAGGAAACCGTTCTCGCCTGGGACGGCGTGGGAGAGCACCACCGCACCGAGGTCATGGCGCGGCTCGCAGGAGCACTGGAGACCGGCCGCGGCGAGGCATTCCGGCTCGACTGCTTCGAGCCCGACTGCCCGCTGCGCTGGGCCGTCGTCGCCCCTCTCACCGTCGACGACCGGGTGCACGGCGCGCTCGTCGCCTGCGCACCCCGCGAGTCCGCCGTCCTCGTACGAGCCGCGGGCGAGGTCGCCCGCTGGGTCTCGGTGCAACTGGAACTCGCCGACCTCGACCAGTCCCGTACCCGCCTGATCGAGGCCGAGATCAAGGCACTGCGCGCCCAGATATCCCCGCACTTCATCTTCAACTCGCTCGCCGTGATCGCGTCCTTCGTCCGCACCGACCCCGAGCGCGCCCGCGAACTGCTCCTGGAATTCGCCGACTTCATCCGCTACTCGTTCCGCAGGCACGGCGACTTCACCACCCTCGCCGACGAACTGCACGCCATCGACCACTACTTGGCGCTGGTCAGGGCCCGTTTCGGGGACCGTCTCTCGGTCACCCTGCAGATCGCGCCCGAGGTGCTGCCGGTCGCGCTGCCCTTCCTCTGCCTCCAACCCCTCGTGGAGAACGCCGTCAAGCACGGTCTGGAGGGCAAGACCGACAAGAGCCACATCAGCATCACCGCGCAGGACGCGGGCGCCGAGGCACTGGTCGTCATCGAGGACAACGGCACCGGAATGGACCCCGACCGGCTGCGCCGCATCCTGGCCGGAGAGGTCAGCCCCTCGGGCGGTATCGGGCTGTCCAACGTCGACGACCGGCTGCGCCAGGTGTACGGGGACGACTACGGCCTCGTCATCGAGACCGCGGTGGGAGCGGGCATGAAAATAACCGCCCGGCTGCCGAAATACCAGCCGGGCGTGCATTCCGCCGCGCGCCTGCCCCGTCAGTGACCGTCAGGCGCTGCGCGCGGCCACCATGCCCAGCGTGATCAGGCCGAGCACGACCCAGCCGAACCACAGCCAGCCGTTGCTGCCGAGCGCCACCGTGTAGGCCGTCACCACGACGAGCCCGCCCACGGTGAGCACCCCCATTGCCTTCGTCGAACCAGGCGTCGAACCGGGCATCTGAGCACCCTCCTTCGGGCGGGTCCGCGGCGCATGCCGTGGCCTTGGCCCATTTTCCCCCGACAGGGCGCGATTCGCCAGGGCCGGGCGGCCTACTCACCCCCGCGCATCGGAGTCTTGTCCAGACGCTCGATGGCGCAGACCACCAGGTAGTACTTCTTGCCCCAGAGGCCTGTGCTGCGCAGGCCATGACTGAAGTACGTGGCGGAGGGATAACCGAACTCCTCCGGCCGGGCGTCCTTCGCGCACTGCGTGTCCGCCGCCGCGTCGGCGTCCTGGCCGGACGTGACCGTCTTGAGGTGAGTGATCTGCACGGCCCGCCCCGTGTGCTCCTTGTCGCAGGCGACCAGGTCGTAGTGGGTGCTCGCGCGCGCGTCCCCGTCCACATGGCCGAGGCAGTCCTCCCGCTGTATCTGGGTGGCGTCCTCGAAGGTCATCCCGTACGGGCGGAGCTCGCCGAGCGGGCCGTACACCGGGCCGTGTTTCCCGACCAGCAGGCAGGCGACATTGCCGCCGGCGGAGTCGAACCCCTCACGCGTCGGTACCACCGCCATGCTCCGCACGTGCCACGCGAGTTTCCCCGCGGTCTCCTTCGTCAGCTCCGCGCACCGGGCCGCTCCCCGGCTGCTCGCCTCCTCGAACGAGGAAGCCTTGTACAGCCCCATCACCTGCCCGTCCGGGACCATGTCCTTGCAACTCGGATCGAGCGTGAGGGGCGGAACACCGGCCACTTCGGAGGGAGGCGGATCGCCCCGGACGCAGTCGCCCTTCCGGAGCGGTTCGGAGAGTCCGACCGTGGTGCCGTACGGCTTCACGGGCTTGTTGGCCACGGCGTACCAGACTCCGCCCGCGGCGAGGCCCAGCGCGAGGAGCAGTGCCGCCAGGCCTTGCAGGAGGCGTGGGCGTTTGCGGCGCCGCCTGCCCGAGGGGCCGGACGTCGGGGTGGGCGGGCCTGCGTACCAGGGCGGTCCGTAGCCGTGGCCGGGCTGCGGGCCGCTCGGGTTGGCCGCAGTCGGTGGCGAGGCGGCCGGGGGCGGTGGGCCGAAGCCCTGGCCCGGCCGTGAGCCGTACGCGGGATGGGCCGGGTGAGCG
This sequence comes from Streptomyces sp. NPDC093544, assembly GCF_040683495.1. Classification (NCBI taxonomy): domain Bacteria; kingdom Bacillati; phylum Actinomycetota; class Actinomycetes; order Kitasatosporales; family Streptomycetaceae; genus Streptomyces; species Streptomyces sp. NPDC093544. The sequence continues at coordinate 23,817 of NZ_JBFBEA010000044.1, forward strand.
CTGGGGGAGCGAGTGCCATGCGCAGTGGGGGAGTGAGTGCCATGCGCGGTGGGTGTGTAGGCGCCGGGTGTGGCGAGGCCCTGGTCCTGGGGCGGGATGCCGGAACCCTGGCTCGGTGACGCCGGACCGCCGTAGCCCTGGCCGGGTGGCGCCGGCCCTGGCCGCATCAGGCCCGCCGGAGTTCCGTCGGACGTGACGAGCCCGGCCCAGGGCGGCTGTGATCCACCGTCGACCTGGGTACGCGGGTGGTGCTCGGGCGTGATGATCCGGGCCAGGGCTGCCGCCGTGTCCTCCGCGGAAAGCCGAAGGGCGGGATCCTTGGCCAGCAGCGCCTCGATGACCGGACGCAGAGCCCCGGACCGCTGTGGTGGCGGCGGCTCCTCCAGAACCACGGCGGTGACCGCGGCGAGATCGGTGTCGCGGTCGAAGGGACCGAAACCCTCCACACCGAAGTACAGGGTGCAGCCCAGCGAGAACAGATCGGCCGCCGCGGTCGGCGGCCCGCCCGTGGCACGCTCCGGCGCCAGATACCCGGCCGTGCCGACCAGGATGGACGTCATGGTCCAGCGGGTCTCGGTGGAGTCCGGCTGGACCGAGATGCCGTAGTCGGTGAGCAGGACCCGGGATCCCGGCATGCCAGCGCGGTCCGGGGCGAGCAGGATGTTGGCGGGCTTGACGTCCCGGTGCATGATGCCGCGTTCATGGCCGGCGGTCAGCGCGTCCAGGACCGCGAGGCCGATACGGGCGCACGCGACGGGGGCCAGCGGGCCGCGCCGTAGCAGCCAGTCACGTAGATCCTCCGCGCCCGCCACGTACTCCATCACGATCCACGGCAGGCCCTCGTGCTCCAGGACGTCGTGCACGGTCACCACGTGCGGATGCCCCCGCAGCACCGCCGCGTGCCGCGCCTCGGCACGGGCCCGCGCGATCCGGGATTCGTGCTCCTCACCGGCCTCCGGCGCCGAGCGGAACTTGATCTCCTTGAGCGCGACATCGCAGTCGAGCCGCCGGTCGTGGGCGAGCCAGACATGGCCCATCCCGCCGGAGCCCACCTGGTCCATGAGCTCGTACCGGCCGGCGATGACCCGGCCCACTCCCGACTGCGGTGATCCTTGTGCCATCCGGTCGCTCCCGGGCTCTGCGCTGGTTCGGTACGCGGGTCAGGACGCGGCGCTCGACGCCGGTGCGCCGCTCAGCGTCGGGCCGGTCGTTGTAGAGCCGGTCGTTGTCGAACCGGACGACGTCGGGCCGGTCGAGACGGACTCCGTCTCCGTGGGGTCGGCCGAATCGCTGGTCGGTGTGGTTGGCGGAGGCGTGCTCGGCGTCAGGCTCCTCACCGGAGGCTCTGACTCCGCTCCGCCGGGCGGCGTGGACGTGAGAGGCGACCCGGAGCTGCCCCCGGACGGCGATCCGTCGCCCGGCGAGGAGGGGCCGGACGTCCCGCCGGACGGCGCCGATGACGTCGTATCAGGAGAGGTACTCGATTCACCCGGGCCGGTGCTGGACTTCCCGGGGTCAGGGCCGGTGCTGGACTCCCCCGGTACGGTGCTCGATTCGCCCGGTCCCGTGGTCGCTCCACCGGAGTCCGGGGGAGCGGTGAGGCCGCCACTGTCTTCGGGTGGGGCCTGCACGAACAGCGTCACGGCCGCGCCCCACTCCAGCGCGCTGCCCTCGGTGGGCTGGGACGCGGTGACGAGGGCGTCGTCGGCCGGCAGGGAGTCGCCGTCATAGGCCAGTACGAGCCCCGCGTCGGCCAGGCTCTGTGCCGCCGCGGCGAACGTCGTCCGCGTGACGGCCGGAACCCTGAGTTCTGCGTGCGGGTCGAAGGACTTGTCGTCCTCGCCCTCGGTGCCGATCGGGCGGTTGATCCCGTGGTCGGGGTCATGGACGTCGACGAGCTGGAGCCGCTCGATCTTGTGGCTCCCCGGCGGCGGCTCGACGACCACGATGCGGTCCTGCTGATAGCCGGCCCACTTCTTGTTTCCGCCCGTGAACTGCACCGACGCCTTCTTGACGTTTCCCTTGTAGGGGAGCAGTGGATTACCGCAGGAGCACTTCACCGCGGGAAGTCCCTGCGGGTCGACCAGAATCGCGATTCCCGCCTGTAGCAAAGCGTCGAAGGGGACGGCCTTGCCATTGTTGTACTCGTGATTCGTCACGAGGGTGTCGTGGCGCAGCACGACGGGTGTGAGTTGATCGATATGACCCGGGATCTCATCGGTGCCGATATTCCGCACCCGCGCCCATTCCTGCGCCTTGGCGGAGTTCTTGCTGTCCATGAGGAAGTTCTTGAGCTTCTCCACGTCGCAGGTGCCGGGTTTTGTCGAGCCGCCGAACTCCCCGGTGGCCCCACCGTCATCATCCTGCCCCGACGAGCCGTCGTCCCCGCCCGTCGCGCTGTCGTCCCCGTCCGTCGTGCCGCCGTACAGCCCCGGGCTGTTGCTGGCCTGGATGCCACCGCTCGGTCGCGCCTCGGGCAGGTGCATGTCCTTGCCGAGCCGGCCGTCCTCCTTGAAAAATGGATTGGCCTGCGAAATCCCCGCGGCGATGGCCCGCACCGCGGACAGTTGTTCGGATTTACTGCAGCCGCTGACCATCAGCACGGCAACCAGTAGTAAGGCGATCCTGCGGCCCGCCGTTAATCCCGACCTTTGCATGGACACGCGAAATGTCATGACCGCTCCCCCTGCGGTTTCCCCCGTGGACCTCGCGAGCCGTAGATGAGAGCGGACGCGAGGCTTCGCCCCCATGCTACTGAATAGAAATGCGTTTCAGGCAGGCTGAAAAAAGAAGGTAATTCAGCGACTACGAGCGTTGAGTGAGGCCAGATAGGCGTTGTACGCCTCGAGTTCCTTGTCGCCGTCGCGGTCCGCCGCTCGGTCCGAGCGGCGGGACTGCCGGCTCTCGGAGGCATGCCACTGGAAGAGCAGCGCGAGCAGCACGAGGACGGAGGGGATCTCGCTGAACGCCCAGGCGATGCCGCCCGCCGCGGTCTGGTCGGCGAGCGCGTCGATGCCGAGCGAGGCCGGCGGGTTCTCGTACGTCGTCACCATCGGACCGGACGCCATCATCAGCGCGATGCCGAAGAACGCGTGGAACGGCATGCCCGCGAACAGCTCCAGCATCCGCATCAGATAGCCCGGCCGGTGCGGCCCCGGGTCCACGCCCATGATCGGCCAGAAGAAGACCAGGCCGACGGCGAGGAAGTGGCACATCATCGCGATGTGCCCCACCTTGGAACTCATCAGGAAGTCGAAGATCGGCGAGAAGTACAGCCCGTAGAGGCTCGCGATGAACAGCGGGATGGTGAAGGCGGGGTGCGTGATGATCCGCATGAACCGGCTGTGCAGGAACATCAACAGCAGTTCACGGGGTCCTTTGCCGCCGCGCTTCGACGCGACCGGCAGCGCCCGCAGTGCCAGCGTGATCGGCGCGCCGAGCAGGATCAGGATGGGCGACAGCATGCTGATCACCATGTGCTGCACCATGTGCACGCTGAACATGACCATGCCGTAGTCGTTCAGCTTGGTGCACATCACGAGCATCACGGTCAGCACGCCGATGACGAAGGAGACGGTGCGGCCCACCGACCACTTGTCGCCGCGCCGCGCCAGTCGCACGACCCCCCAGCCGTACAGTCCGAGCCCCGCCAGACAGGCGACAAGGAAGAACGGGTCGGTGGACCATTCGAGACCCCGCCCCAGCGTGAACGGCGGCAGATCCATGGTCATGCCGCTCCCGCTGTGATCCATCCGCCGGCTCCTGTTTCGTACTGGTTGTGAGCTGTCTGTCCGCACCAGAGTAGAACTGCCCCCGGTCGCCGTTGCGACCGGGGGCAGTCCCGACTTCTAGCACCACGTACGAGTCAGAGGACGCACTCGGCCTCGGCGTACCGCTCGTCCGGAACCGTCTTGAGCGTCTCGACCGCCTCCGCGAGCGACACCATCACGATGTCGGTCCCGCGCAGCGCCGTCATCTTGCCGAAGTCACCACGGTGCGCGGCCTCCACGGCGTGCCAGCCGAACCGCGTGGCGAGCACCCGGTCGTATGCCGTCGGGGTACCGCCCCGCTGGACGTGCCCGAGGATCACCGGCCGGGCCTCCTTGCCGAGGCGCTCCTCCAGCTCGATGGAGAGCTGGCGGGCGATACCGGCGAACCGCTCGTGCCCGTAGACGTCCTTGCCGCCCTCGTCGTACTCCATCGAGCCCTCGCGAGGCTTCGCGCCCTCCGCGGCCACGACGATGGCGAACCGCTTGCCCGCGTCGAAGCGTTCGCCGACCTTGGCGGCCAACTCCTCGATGTCGAAGGGGCGTTCCGGTACGACGATGGCGTGGGCGCCCGCGGCCATGCCGGAGTGCAGGGCGATCCAGCCGGTGTGGCGGCCCATGACCTCCACGATCAGCACGCGCTGGTGGGACTCGGCGGTGGTCTTCAGCCGGTCCAGGGCCTCGGTCGCGACGCCGACGGCCGTGTCGAAGCCGAAGGTCACGTCCGTGACAGCGATGTCGTTGTCGATGGTCTTCGGCACGCCGACGATCGGCAGACCGTTGTCCGAGAGGAGACGGGCGGCCTTGAGGGTGCCCTCGCCGCCGATCGGGATGATCGCGTCGAGACCGAGGTCCTCGACATGACCCCTGGCCCGCTCCACACCGTCACGCAGATGCTCGGGCTGGACCCGGGAGGAGCCGAGTATGGTGCCGCCACGAGCCAGGATGCCGCTCACCGCGTCGAGGTCGAGCTTGAGGTAGTCGCACTCCAGAAGGCCTTTCCAGCCGTCGCGGAAGCCGATGACCTCGTCGCCGTGGTCGACGACGGCGCGGTGCACGACGGACCGGATGACGGCGTTCAGGCCGGGGCAGTCGCCGCCGGACGTGAGGACACCAATGCGCATCGCCCGAAATACCTTCTCAACGTGGGCCGGAGACCGGACCACGTTGTCCGGCAATATCCCCGCCACCCTACCGGCGGGAGGGGGCGGGGCCGTATGGGGCGTCCGCCTGCTGGACGCCCCCGCACACGTGAGCGCAGGCCCTGTCAGACGGGCCCCGCGGTGGGGATCGGACGGACAGTCCGGCCGCGGTCAGGCGGGCTGCTGCGCGGCCGTGATGCGCTCGTTGCGGAGCGCCTCGTACCAGCGGTCGTCGATCGGCGGCAGCGCGTTCACGTCCAGCGCCAGCTTCAGCAGCAGGTCCGCGATCAGCGGGTTGCGGGCGAGGACAGGTCCGTGCATGTACGTACCGAAGACGGTGTCGTTGTACGCGCCCTCGGTGCCGTCGCCCGTGCCGTTGCCCTTGCCGAGCCGCACGTTCGCGAACGGGCGCGCGGTGGGGCCGAGATGGGTGACGCCCTGGTGGTTCTCGAAGCCGGTCAGCTGAGGGAGGCCGAGGCGCGGGTCGAGGTCCGCGAGCACGTCACCGACGCACCGCTCGCCCTCGCCGCGCACGGACGTCACGTCGAGCAGACCGAGGCCCGGCTCGCGCTGCCCGAGGTCGTTGATGAACTCGTGGCCGAGGATCTGGTAGCCGGCGCACACCGAGAAGACGATCGCGCCGTTGCCGACCGCGCGGTGCAGACCGCCGTCGCGGCGCAGCCGTTCCGCCGCGAGCCGCTGCGGCCTGTCCTCGCCGCCGCCGATCAGGTAGATGTCACCCGAGGTGGGGATCGGCTGATCGCTGCGCACGTCGAGACGGGCCACGTCGAGGCCGCGCTGACGGGCCCGGCGCTCCACGACCAGGGCGTTGCCCTGGTCGCCGTAGGTGCTCAGCAGGTCCGGGTAGATCCACACGAGACGCAGGCTGTTGTCACTCATCTTCTTCGTCCTTCGTGGCTCAGTTGCCGACACGACGCCTCAGGTCCTGGAAAGCGGTGTAGTTCGCGACGACCTCGATGCGTCCGGGCGGCGCCAGCTGCACGGCCTGGTCGAGGTTCTCGCATACCTGGAACTGCTGGTTCGCCACCTCCAGGCGCACGGCGAGGTCCAGTTTGCGGTCGCCGAGAACGAAGATCGGGTGACCGGTGAGCTGTGTGTAGTCGACGTCCCACAGCCAGGACGTGTCCGTGCCGTCGGCGCCGCGCGCGTTCACCGAGAGGATGACCGGGGTCGGCGGCGGGTCGATCAGCGAGAACGTCTCCAGCCAGCCCGCGGGGTTCTTCGCGAGCAGCAGACGCAGGTCGCGCTGCATGAACTGCACCACGTCGTAGCGCCCGGCCACCGCCTGCACCTGGTACATGCGTTCCAGGGCGACTTGCGGCGGCACGCCGAAGACGGCGGCGACGGCGGCCGAGGACGCGGCGTTCGCCTTGTTGGCGCGGCCCGGCAGCTGGAGGTGGATCGGCCAGGCCGAGCCGTGCGGGTCCAGGACGTGGTCGCCGGAGAGCGCCCAGCTCGGCGTCGGACGGCGGAAGCCGCACTCGCCGCAGTACCAGTCGTCACCGGGGCGCTGCATCACACCGCCGCAGGACGGGCAGGACCAGGCGTCGTCCTTCCACATCTGACCGGCGGCGACCCACACCACGTTGGGCGAGGAGGACGCGGCCCACACGACCAGCGGGTCGTCGGCGTTGGCGATCACGACGGCCTTGGAACCGGCCAGACCCTCGCGCCAGTGCTCGGCCATCATCCGGGTCTCGGCGGCCCGGTCGAGCTGGTCGCGGGAGAGGTTGAGCAGTGCGATGCACTTGGGGTCGGTGTCCCGCGCGACACCGGAGAGGTACTTCTCGTCGACCTCGATGACCGCGTACCTGGAGTCCGAACCCCCGGCCAGCGCCGAGGTGATACCGGCGGGCATGTTCGCGCCCAGCGCGTTGGACACGACCGGGCCCGCGGCGCGCAGCGCCTCCGCGATCAGCCGGGTCGTGGTGGTCTTGCCGTTGGTGGCCGACACCAGGATGACGTCCAGGTGCGTGGCGAGCCGTGCGAGCAGGTCGGGGTCGAGTTTGAGTGCCACCCGGCCGCCGATCACCGATCCGCTGCCGCGTCCGGCGGCACGCGAGACGGCCGCTGCCGCCTTGCCCGCCGTCACGGCCAGCTTGGCCCGCGGCGTCAGCGGGTCCGAGTTGCCTGACATCGTGTCCGATCCTCCTTGCGTACGCGCCGCGCCTCTGCCCCCGGCATCGTGTGGCCCTCAGCCTATCGAGATCCACTCACGCGCCCGAATCGCGGCACCACGACGGTGCCCGCGCGACATTCGCGCGCCACCAAGGACCGTACCCTTGCGGCCATGCGACACGGCTCCATCCCGGGCTCCCGAGGGCGCGTCCTGCCCATCGCCCTGCTCGGCGACCCCGTCCTGCACACACCGTGCGCGGAGGTCACCGACTTCGGCCCCCAACTCGCCCGACTCGTCGAGGACATGTTCGCGACGATGTACGCCGCCCCGGGCGTCGGCCTCGCCGCGAACCAGGTCGGCGAGTCGTTGCGGGTGTTCGTATACGACTGTCCCGACGACGAGGACGTCCGCCATGTCGGCCATGTGGTGAACCCACGTCTCGTCGAAGCGGACGGTGTGGTCCTGCGTGGCCCGGAAGGCTGTCTGTCCCTGCCGGGCCTTGAGGCGGGGACCGAGCGGTACGACCACGCCGTCGTCGAGGGCTTCACGGTGGACGGCGACCGGGTGCGGGTGCACGGCACCGGCTGGTTCGCACGGTGCCTGCAGCACGAGTGCGACCACGTGGAGGGAGGCCTGTATGTGGACCGGCTCACCGGCTGGCGCCACCGTCGGGTCATGAGGCAGGCGGCGCGGGCGCCCTGGAGCGCCCCGTAGGAGCGCGGGGCTGTGCCGATTTGCGGCTCCGCCGCGTGGGCGCGACCAGCCACATACGGTCCGCAGTCGAAAGACGGCCGTCAGAACCCCGGGCCGCCGACACGGTCCCCGGCGGCGGCCAACCGCCCCCACAGCAGGTCGGCGAGACTCCGTACCAACTCGGCCCGAGAGCAAGGCCGTTCGCCCATCCACCAGTCCCCGGCCGCATGCATCATGCCGACGATCCCGTGTCCCCACACCCGAGCGAGCTGCTGACTGTCGGGCCCGAGATCCACCCGTTCCTCGATGACCTCGGCGAGCTCCTCGCCCATGCGGCGCAGCAGCGGCAGGGAGTGCTTGCTCACGTCGAACCCCGGGTCGCCGGGCTGGCCGCCCTCGGTGGGGTGCATCAGGAAGCGGTAGACCTGAGGGTGCGCCTCGATGGCCGCCAAGTACGTGTCGAGCGTGGCCTCGACGCGCTCGCGGCGCTCGGCCGGCGCGTCCAGCGCGGCGCGAAGTGATCCGAGGAGGGCGTCGGTGTGCCGCTTGGCGAGCGCGGCGTAGAGTCCGCCCTTGTCGCCGAAGTGGCGGTAGAGGATCGGCTTGGTGATGCCCGCCTCGGCGGCGATGGCGTTCATCGAGGCTCCGGGGCCGTCACGCAGAACCACTCTGTCCGCGGCCTCCAGCAGCTCGCGCCGACGGCGGTCGGCGGACCTCTGCTGATCGGTCCGCTGTGTGGTGTCCATGGTGTCTCCCCACCCGTGCTGATTCGGTGACGCCTGCGCAAACTAACACTCAATGGCGCATGTGTATCGAACGGGCTGCCGAGCGGGGCCCGGGAGTTGACTTTTCCTACTGGTCAGTAACAGACTCCAGTTACCGCAAGTAACACTTTAGTGCATTGTTGGAGGGGTCATGGCCGAGTTCACGATGGAGCTCAACGACGACCAGAAGGAGGTGCGGGACTGGATCCACGGCTTCGCCGCCGATGTGATCCGCCCCGCCGCCGCCGAATGGGACGAGCGTGAAGAGACGCCGTGGCCGGTCATCCAGGAGGCCGCGAAGGTCGGCATCTACTCCCTGGACTTCTATGCGCAGCAGTACTTCGACCCCACCGGGCTCGGCATACCCATGGCCATGGAGGAACTGTTCTGGGGCGACGCGGGCATAGCCCTGTCGATCGTCGGCACCGGCCTCGCCGCCGTGGGCGTCCTCGCCAACGGCACCGAGGAGCAGATCGGCACCTGGATCCCCCAGATGTACGGCGACGCAGGCGATGTCAAAGTCGCGGCCTTCTGCTCCTCCGAGCCTGACGCCGGCTCCGACGTGGCCTCCATGCGCACCCGTGCCGTCTACGACGAGGCCAAGGACGAGTGGGTCCTCAACGGAACCAAGACCTGGGCGACCAACGGCGGCATAGCCAACGTCCACGTCGTGGTCGCGGTCGTCGACTCGGAGCTCGGCTCCAAGGGCCATGCCTCCTTCATCGTCCCGCCGGGCACGCCGGGCCTGTCTCAGGGCCAGAAGTTCAAGAAGCACGGCATCCGCGCCTCGCACACCGCCGAGGTCGTCCTGGAGAACGCCCGCGTCCCCGGCTCCTGCCTCCTCGGCGGCAAGGAGAAGCTGGACGAGCGCCTCGCCCGGGCCCGTGAGCGTGCCAAGTCCGGCGGTGAGCGAGTGAAGAACGCGGCGATGGCCACGTTCGAGGCGTCCCGTCCGGCGGTCGCCGCCATGGCGGTGGGCACCGCGCGGGCCGCGTACGAGGTCGCCCTCGAATACGCGATGACGCGCGAGCAATTCGGGCGCCCGATCATCGACAACCAGGGCGTCGCCTTCCAACTTGCCGACATGCGGACGTCGATCGACGCGGCGCGACTGCTGACCTGGCGCGCCTCCTGGATGGCGGTCAACGGCAAGCCGTTCACCGCCGCCGAGGGCTCGATGTCGAAGCTGTTCGCCAGCGAGACCGCGAAGAAGGTCACCGGGCAGGCGATCCAGATCCTCGGCGGCAACGGCTACACCCGCGAGTACCCGGTGGAGCGCATGCACCGCGACGCCGCGATCTACACGATCTTCGAGGGCACGAGCGAGATCCAGCGGCTCGTGATCGCGCGCACCCTGTCGGGGATGCCGATCCGCTGACGCGGCAGGTCCGCTGAAGGGGCCGGCTCGTCGAGTGGAAGGGCCCGGAAGCCGCCCTCAGCGGTGTTTCAGAGGTGTGAGCTGCTCGATGTCGTACCTCGCCCGGAGTTCCTCGATCGCCGCGCAGTCCGGTGGACCGCCCGGGCTCAGGATCTCCAGCAGTTCCTCGAAGTACCGCTCGTGGTCCGGCGGCGGTGACGCCTGGAAGAACATCTTCGCGGGCGTCTCGGTCGGGTTGGAGAACGCGTGCGGACATCCCGGGGGTACGACGATGACCGTGCCCGGGGTCGCCCGCACCACGCGGGTGCCCGAACTCGACTCCCACCGCTGCCACTTGTCGGGTGTCCGCACCCGCGGCTCGAAGGCGAGAACGTCCAGCTCGCCTTCGAGGACGTAGAACAACTCCTCGCTGCGCGTGTGCACATGGGCTCCCACGTCGAAGCCGGGGGGCACCACGACCTCGAAGGTGGACGCCATGCGCGAGTGCGAGCCGGTGACCTTGAACGTCACGTGCTGGGCGGGCGTCTGCACGACCCGCCCGTGACCGGGCGGTACGAGCAGCCCCTCGGACGCTGTCATCCGCCGCTCACCACGTCACGGGCAGTGCCTCGGGCCCGCGGATCAACGCGCCCTTTCTGAAGGGGACCTGATCCGGCGGTACGGCGAGCCGCAGCCCCGGCACCCGGTCCAGGAGCGCGTCGACCATCAGCTCGGACTCCAGCCTGGCGAGCATGCCGCCCGGGCAGTAGTGCGGGCCGAAGCCGAACGACACATGTGGGTTCGGGTTGCGTGAGAAGTCGATCATCTCGGGGTCCGCAAAGACCTTCGGGTCGCGGTTGGCGGCCAGGTACGACACGTACACCGCGTCGCCCTCCCGGATCCGTACGCCGCTGATCTCGACGTCCTCCATGGCGATCCGGGAGAGGCCGACGGCGCTGCGGTGCGGGATGTAGCGCAGCAGTTCGTCGATGGCCTGGGGCCGGATCGCCGGATCGGCACGGAGCTGGTCGGCCAGCTTGGGGCGGGTCATCAGGATGTAGAACATCTGCCCGCTGTTGTTGGTGACCGCCTCGCCGCCGATCTGCAGGAGCACCGCGAGACCGACGGCCTCGTCCATGGTGATCTCGCCCTTGCCCACGGCCGCGCCGAGCAGCGAACCGACGTCCTCGCCCGTGCTTTCGGCGCGCTCGCCGATGAGCTTCGTGAAGTACGCGCCCATCTCGTTCTTGGCCTTCTCGCTGACCTCGGCGCCGTGCGAGGAGGACAGGATCAGCCCGGTCCAGGTGTGCATCAGGTGCCGGTCGGTGGCCGGGACGCCCATCAGCTCGCAGATGACGGCGATGGGGAAGGGGCTCAGGATCGCCGCGGTGAGATCGGCGGTCGGACCGGCGTCGAGCATCTCGTCGACGAGTTCGTCGAGCATTCGCCGGGCACTGTCGCGCAGCCGCTCGACTCCCCGCGCCGTGAAGGCCGCGGCCACCGAGCGGCGCAGCCGCGTGTGATCGGGCGGGTCGAGGAAGCCCACCGCGCCCGCCGAGGGGATGAAGTGCGGGGCGAGCCGGGTGACCTGCCGCCCCATGACGGCCTCACGGCTGAAGCGGGAGTCGTTGGTCACCATGCGGACGTCGTCGTACCGCGTCACCAGCCAGGCCCAGCCGTCGCCATTGGGCAGCTGGATCCGGGTGATGGGGCCCTCGCGCATCAGCTCGGTCAGGACCGGGTCGAAGTCCACGCCGGTCAGGTTGAGCGCCGGCCAGTGGCGTACGGGAGGCAAGGGCTCGGTGATCGTCTTCTCGGTCATCCAGGTCACGTCGTTTCGTCGGTTCCATTGTTCCAGCGGCCAAGTGACATCTCCGCGGTGATACCGGGGCCGAAGCCGGCCAGCATTCCGCGTGCGGCGTGCTCCGCGCCGCCCTCGTCGAACAGCCGGCGCAGCGCGTCCAGGACGACGGCGCTGGCGATGTTCCCGTACTCGGTGAGGGTGGCCCGGCTGAACCGGAAGGCGTCCGGCGGGACCTCGAGGAACTTGCTGAGGTCGTCCAGGATCCTCGGGCCGCCCGCGTGGATGATGTAGAAGTCCAGGTCGGAGGCGTTCCAGCCGTGCTGACGCGCGAGGTTGTGGAGCGCCGGGGCGAGCGGCTCCATCGTGCCCGGAACCCGCTTGTCCAGCAGGAAGTGGAAGCCGGTGGCGCGGACGTCGTACATGATCCAGTCCTCGGTCTTGGGGACCAGGTACGAGGCGTTGCGCTCCAGCGAGATGCCGGTGCCGCCCTTGCCGCGGACGACCGCGGCGGCGATGCCGTCGCCGAACAGACCGTTGCAGAGCAGTGAGCCGACGCCCAGGTCGGTGGGCTGGTAGCAGAGCGAGCAGAACTCGCAGGCGACGATCAGCGCGTTGGCCTCGGGGTAGGCCGAGCAGAAGTCGTGCGCCCGGTTGACCGCGGCGCCGCCTGCCGCGCAGCCCAGCTGGGCTATGGGTATCTGCCGGGTGTCGCTGCTGAAGTCCATCGCGTTGATCAGCCAGGCCGTGAGCGAGGGCATCATGAACCCGGTGCACGACACGTAGATGATCACGTCGATGTCGGTGGTGAGGAGCTCGGCGTCGTCCAGCGCGCGCTGTACGACGGCGGGGACGCGGGCCTTCGCCTCGTTGGCGTAGACCCTGTTGCGGTCCTCGAAGCCCGGGTGCTTGAGGGTCTCCTCGATGGGCTGCACGATGTGCCGGGTACGTACGCCGGTGTTCTCGATCAGCCGTAGGGCCAGGGGGAGTTGGGGGTGGTCGGCGTGACGGGAGCGTGCCAGCTCCAGCGTCTCCTCCATTGTGATCACGTACTCGGGGACTGAGACCGCGGGTCTGCACAAAGTCGCCATGAGGAAGCGCCTACTTTCGCCTTCCGGGGAACCGTTCGTCCCCCGGCGGAAGGGTGGTTCACCCACGATCACCCGAGAGGGCGTGGATATCGCGTCGGATTACTCCAGATCGGGGACATGCCCCAAGGAGTGGGACCCTGGTCGAAGGAGCTCGGAGACCGCCGAACCGAAGGGGCGCATGATGACAAGGACGGCCACTGACCTGCGGGAGAGTGCCACCGGGAAGCTTGCCCCGGACCCCCACGCCAACCGCCTTCTGCCCTTGATCGCCCGAGGCGCGGCGCAGCGCTCCACGCTCGCCGTCCTCGCCCTCGAACAGCGCCATGTGATCGCCGCGGACCGCCGTGCGTTCCTGCATCTGGCGGTACGGCCGGACGCCGGGCCCCAGAGCGCCGCCTTCTTCGCCACGCTCGCGGAGGGCGAGGCGCTGGCTCAGGACAGGCTGGGCGCGTACGCCGCCGCGTGCGGGGTCGATGAGGCGCGGGCCGCCGCGTACGAGCCGCTCGCGGACTGCCAGGCCTATCCCGCCTACGTCGCCTGGCTGGCACTCAACGGCTCACCGGCCGACGTGGTCCTCGCGCTGAGCGCCAACTTCGCGGCGTGGGGCGGCTATTGCGGGACGATCGCGGAGGCCCTGCGCAGCCGGTACGGCTTCGACGACGAGGCCTGTGGCTTCTTCGACTTCTTCGCCGAGCCCGCGCCGGAGCTGGAGCGCCTGGCGCTGTCCGCCGTGCAGGCCGGGCTGGACGCGGGACGGGTCGACGAGGACGAGGTGCTCCGGTACGGCCGCCTGCTGCAGGGCTGCGAGGCGAGGTTCTGGCACGCCCTGTGGGAGCTCGACGGGCGACCGAATCGACACGGCGTCGACTGACGCCGTGTCGATTCGGGCTGATCAGTCGGACACGGGTGATCAGTCGGACGTCGTCCCACTGCTGTGCGCGATGCAGGCCACGTCGATGCGGTCGGCGAGCTTGGCGAGTTCGATCGTGAGCGCCGCCACCGTGTCCTCGTCGAGTCCGTCCTGGCCGGCCTCCACCAGATGCAGCCACCGGCCGCCCACCGTGCGCAGCAGTTTGCTGACGTCGGCGGCCGCCACCTGCAACGTGCCGCGGTCGTCGACGATCAGAGGCAGGGTCACTTCGCGGTTCACAGAGGGGATCGTAACCGCGGAACGCTCACGCTCCGTGCCATACGGTGGTGATGTTGCAGAACTCGCGGATTCCGTGCCCCGACAGTTCACGCCCGTAGCCGGACCGCTTCACCCCGCCGAACGGGAACGCGGGGTGGGACGCCGTCATCCCGTTGAAGAACACGCCACCCGCCTCCAGATCACGGACGAACCGGTCCACCTCGGTCGCGTCGCGCGTCCACACGTTCGAACTCAGCCCGAACGGTGTGTCGTTGGCGAGGGCCACCGCCTCGTCCAGGTCGGCCACGCGGTAGAGGGTCGCCACGGGCCCGAAGGTCTCCTCCTGGTGGATGCGCATCTCGGGTGTGATGTCGGTGAGGATCGTCGGCGCGTAGTACCAGCCGGGTCCATCGGGCCGTTCCGCACCGCACAGGACCGTCGCGCCGGCCTCGACCGCGTCGTCGACCAGTTCTTCCAGGTCGCTGCGGCCCTGCTCGGTGGAGACCGGTCCGACGTCGGTGTCCTCGTCCAGCGGGTCACCGACCTTCAGGGCCTTCATACCCGCCGTGAAGCGCTCGGCGAAGGCGTCGAACACGTCCGTGTGCACGATGAACCGCTTGGCGGCGATGCACGACTGCCCGTTGTTCTGCACCCGTGCCGTCACCGCGGTCTTCGCGGCCCGCTCGATGTCGGCCGACGGCATGACGACGTACGGATCGCTGCCGCCGAGTTCCAGCACCGTCTTCTTGACCTCGTCCCCGGCGACGGCGGCCACCGCACGCCCAGCCGGTTCACTCCCGGTGAGCGTGGCCGCCTTGACGCGCGGGTCGCGCAGGATGTCCTCGACGGCCCCTGACCCGATGAGCAGCGTCTGGAAACAGCCCTCGGGGAAGCCCGCGCGCAGGAAGAGGTCCTCCAGGTAGAGGGCGGTCTGCGGCACGTTCGAGGCGTGCTTGAGCAGGCCCACATTGCCCGCCATCAGGGCGGGCGCGGCGAACCGGATGACCTGCCAGAGCGGGAAGTTCCACGGCATGACGGCAAGCACCGGGCCCAGCGGGCGGTAGCGCACGAGTACCCGGGAGGCGCCGGAGTCCTTGGCGTCGGACTCGGCCGGCTCCTCGTCGGCGAGGAGTTCCTCGGCGTGGTCGGCATACCAGTGCATCGACTTGGCGCATTTCGCGGCCTCCGCGCGCGCCTGCTTGACTGGCTTGCCCATCTCGATGGTCATCACCCGGCCGATGTCCTGCTGGTCCTCGTCGAGGAGGTCGGCGGCCTTGTGGAGCAGGCGCGCCCGCTCGGCGAAGGACGTGGTGCGATGTGCGTGGAACGCGGCCTCGGCGGTCGCGAGCCTGCGCTCGATCTCCTCGGCGCCGAGGGCGTCGTACGTCTTGAGCGTCTCGCCGTTCGCCGGGTTCACCGTCGCGATGGGCATGGCCGACCTCCTGAAGCTGGCTGTTCTTCGACCCTCCCGCGCGGCGGGGTGCGGCGCAACGTGGAGGGTTCACTGGCGGGCCGGTGCGGACACCGCCCTCACCCCGTGTGCTCCGCCAGCCGGTCCAGAAACTCCGCCTGCGCCCTCACGATCAGTGCCCGGGCCCGGTCAAGGCCCAGCCACTCCACCCGGTCCAGCTCGGGGAACTCCTGCCGGCGGCCCGACTTCGGCGGCCACTCCATCTCGAAGGTGCCGGGTACCACCGTCGCCGGGTCGAGATCGGCCTCGATCGCCCAGGCGGTGACGACCTTGCCCCCGGTCTGCCGGACCTCGCCGAGCGGCACGGCCTCGCCGTCGGGCGGCGGCAGCCCCAGCTCCTCCTGGAACTCGCGGCGCGCGGCGTCCCAGGCGGTCTCGTCGGGCTCGTACTCGCCCTTGGGCACGGTCCAGGCGCCCGCGTCCCGCCGCGCGAAGAAGGGGCCGCCCATATGGCCGAGCAACACCTCAAGGCCGTGGTCCGTGTGCCGGAACAACAGTAGTCCGGCGCTGCGCCTGCCTGTACTCACCGGGTCACCTCGGGATGCGCGGCGAGCAGCGTCTCGACCGTGTCGGCCTCGGCCGGGGTCTTGTCCTCGCGGTAACGCACCACGCGGGCGAAGCGGAGGGTCACGCCGGCCGGGTAACGCGTGGACTTCTGCAGACCGTCGTACGCGATCTCCACGACGAGTTCCGGTCGTACGGTCACGACGTGGCCGTTGTCCTCGACGGCCAGCTCCCTCAGGCGCTCGGTCTGCCAGGTCAGCATCGCGTCGGTCATGCCCTTGAACGTCTTGCCCAGCATGGCGAAGGAGCCGTCCTCGTTCCGCGCGCCCAGATGCAGGTTGGACAGCTTCCCCGTGCGCCGCCCGTGACCCCACTCGGCCGCGAGAACCACCAGGTCAAGGGTGTGTACGGGTTTGACCTTGAGCCAGGAGGCGCCGCGTCGGCCCGCGCTGTAGGGGGCGTCCAGGGCCTTGCAGACGACGCCCTCGTGGCCACGGGCGAGGGTGTCCGCGAGGAACTTCTCCGCCGCGGCGAGGTCTTCGGGACCTGCCACGATCGTGCGCCGCACGCGCATCGGCTCGGGCACCAGCCGCGCCAGCTCCGCGTGCCGCTCGGTGAACGGCAGGTCCAGCAGATCGTGCCCGTCGACGGACAGCGCGTCGAAGAAGACGGGGGAGACGGGCACCGCGGCGGCGGCCGTGGCCACGTCCACGCGCGAGCCCACCCGCCCGGCGATCTCCTGGAAGGAACGCGGCACCCCGTTCTCGTCCAGGGCGATCACCTCGCCGTCCAGGATGAACCTCGTCTGCTTCAACTCCAGCGCAGCGGTGGTGAGTTCCGGCAGCCGGTCGGTGATGTCGTCGAGAGTGCGGGTGTAGATCCGTACGTCGTCGCCGTCGCGGTGGACCTGAACGCGGATGCCGTCGAGCTTCTCCTCGACCGCGCAGGCGCCGAGCTTGCCGACCGCCTCGGACACCGAAGCGGCGGTGTGCGCCAGCATCGGCAGCACCGGGCGGCCGACGGTGAGCCGGAAGCCGTCAAGGGCCGCCGGTCCGTCGGAGAGCAGCGCCTGCGCCACCGTCTGCAAGGATCCGGCGAGCATCACCGCCCGTCGTACGTCCGCAGCGGGCGCGCCGGTCGCCTGGGCGAGCCCCTCGACCGCCACCGCGTCCAGCGCGCCCTGCCGCACCTCACCGGTGAGCAGCCCATACAGGAAGCGCTGCTCGTCCTCGGTGGCCGCCGCCATCAACTCGCCCACCAGACGCGTGCGTTCGGCCTGCGATCCGCTACCGGAGACCCCGCCGAGTTCGGTGAGTCGGGCGTCCACCTCGCGGACGGTCAGCGTTGGTTCCGGCGCGGGGGAGACGGGCGTACTGAGGATCTTCCAGCCGATGCCGAGGCGCCCCTGTGGCAGGCGGCCCGCGAGGTACGGGATCACGATCGGCACGTCGTCCGCCTCGGCGTCCCGGAAGAGCTCGGCGAGCAGAGCGGTCTTCCGGGACCGCGCCGAGGTGGCGGCGACCTCCTGGGACACATGGGCGAGCCGGCTCAGCAGCATGCAGCCATGGTGCTACGGAGCCGGCCGATACACACCCGCACGGCAGCTCTGCGCCCGTGGGGCCTGCTTTACACGCGCACGGCTGCCCTGCGCCTGGAGGGCGACCTCGCAGGCACACGGCTGCTCTACGCCCGCAGCCCCGCTTTACACGCGCACGGCCGCGTCGAGGTCCGCGAAGAGCAGGTCGCCGTTGATCGTGGCGCCCGCCCGGTAGCCGCCGCTCGCCGCGTTGACGACCTGCTCCGCGAACCCCATCGCGTTGCCCGCCGCCCATACGCCGGGAACCGTCGTCCGGCCGGTTTCGTCGACCACCGGATACGTGCCGAAGGGGGTCTCCCGCAGCTCGGCGCCCAGTCGTTCCAGCAGACCGGTGCGCGGGACCGCGCGGGGCGCGACGAACACCACCTCGCGGGCGTGGACCGTGCCGTCCGCGAGCCTCACCCCCGTGAGCCGGTCGTCGTCGATGACGAGCCCCGCGACCTCGCCGGGCACCACGGAGACCCCGGCCGCGGCGAGCCTGCGCAGGTCGTCGTCCGTCAGGCCGTCCTCGGCGACCGTGTGCAGGAACAGGGTCACGTCCTTCGACCACTGGCTGACGATCAGCGCCTGGTGCACGCTCATCGGGGTGGTGGCCAGTACCCCGAAGGCCTGGTCGCGGACCTCCCAGCCGTGGCAGTACGGGCAGTGCACGACGTCCCGCCCGAACCGCTCGGCGACACCCGGCACCGACGGCAGCTCGTCGGCGAGGCCGGTGGCGACGACCAGTCGTCGCGCATGCACGGTCCGCCCTTCCTCCAGGGTCACGTCGAACTCCCCGGCAGCGTCCCGGACCACGTCCACCGCACGGCCTGGGACCAGCTCCACGCCGTACCGCTCGATCTCCCGCCGCCCCTCGGCGAGGAACTCCGCGGGCGGCATGCCGTCTCGCGTCAGATAGCCCTGCATGTGCGCGGCGGGCGCGTTGCGCGGCTCGCCCGCGTCGACGACCAGGGTGGAGCGCCGGGCGCGCCCCAGGACGAGCGCGGCCGACAGTCCTGCCGCGCCGCCGCCGATGACGATCGCTTCGTACCTCTCGGTCATGGTGACCACCTCCATGGAGAAGGTCCCTCGGAGGTGGCAGAATTGACAAATGGCTTTGCCGATTCTGCAATATGGGGATGAGGGACGCAGGCATGAGTGACGCGGCGATGAGCGACACGGGCACGGGTGACACGGGCGTGAACGAGGACTCCCAGACGGATGAGGTGCTGGCCGAGGTCGGGCCGCGGCTGCGGCGGATCCGGAAGGAGCGGGGGGCGACGCTCGCGGGCCTGTCCGAGGCGACCGGCATCTCGGTGAGCACGTTGTCGCGGTTGGAGTCCGGGCTGCGCAAGCCCAGCCTGGAGCTGTTGCTGCCCATCGCCCGCGCCCACCAGGTGGCACTGGACGAGCTGGTCGGGGCGCCGCCGGTCGACGACCCCCGGGTGCGGTCGAAGCCGATCCTGCGGCACGGTCGTACGTACTGGCCGCTCACCCGGCAGCCCGGCGGACTCCAGGCGTTCAAGGTGCTCGAACCCGTTCGCAGGATGGAGCCCGAACCGCGGACCCATGAGGGCTACGAGTGGCTGTACGTGCTCGCCGGGCGCCTGCGGCTCGTGCTCGGCGATCACGACGTCGTCCTGGAGCCGGGGGAGGCCGCGGAATTCGACACCCGGGTACCGCACTGGTTCGGTTCGACGGGTGAGGGGCCCGCGGAGTTCCTGAGTCTGTTCGGGCCACAGGGCGAGCGGATGCACGTCAGGGCGCGACCCAGCCGGTCGTGACGCACGCGACTGTTCCCTGATCGGCAAGCGACCGCTTAGTATGCAATGGACCCCGGTCAGACGAAGAAGTCGCGTGGAGGCCCCGCATGCAGGCATGGCAAGTGCACCAGAACGGCGAGCCGGGTGAGGTGATGCGCCTCGACGACGTGGAGCGGCCGGTGCCCGCCGAGGGCCAGGTCCTGCTCAAGGTGCGCGCGGCGAACATCAACTTCCCGGACGCGCTGATGTGCCGTGGGCAGTACCAGGTCAGGCCGCCGCTGCCGTTCACACCCGGTGTGGAGATCTGCGGCGAGACGGAGGACGGCCGCCGCGTACTCGCCAACCCCGCACTGCCGTACGGCGGTTTCGCCGAGTACACCGTCGCGGATGCCGCAGCTCTGCTGCCCGCGCCGGACGCCCTCGACGACGCCGAGGCGGCAGCCCTGCACATCGGTTACCAGACGGGCTGGTTCGGTCTGCACCGGCGCGCCGGCCTGGAAGCGGGCGAGACCCTCCTCGTGCACGCGGCTGCCGGAGGCGTCGGCAGCGCCGCCGTGCAGCTCGGCAAGGCCGCCGGCGCCACGGTCATCGGCGTCGTGGGCGGGGCCGACAAGGCCGCCGTCGCCCGCGAGCTGGGGTGCGACGTCGTCATCGACCGGCGCACGCAGGATGTCATCGGCGCCGTGAAGGAAGCCACCGGAGGGCGGGGCGCCGACGTGATCTACGACCCCGTCGGTGGTGAGGCGTACACCCAGTCCACCAAGGTCGTCGCCTTCGAGGGCCGGATCGTCGTCGTGGGCTTCGCGAGCGGGTCCATTCCGAGTGCGGCGCTGAACCACGCCCTCGTGAAGAACTACTCGATCCTCGGCCTGCACTGGGGCCTCTACAACACCAAGAACCCGAAGCTGGTCCAGCACTGCCACGAGCGGCTCACCGAGCTGGCCGCGCAGGGCGCGATCAAGCCGCTGGTGAGCGAGCGCGTGCCGCTCGGCGGTGCAGCGGCGGCCGTGCAGCGCGTCGCCGACGGCGTCACGACGGGCCGCGTCGTCGTGGTCCCCACGCTCGGGAACGGAGCAACCGCATGACCGACGCCGCCGAACTGCGCCGCCGTACACAGGAGTTGCTGGCCGCACACCCGCCGCTTTCGACGGACCGACCGGACTTTCTCAAGGCCCGCTTCGATGCCGGACTCGCCTGGGTGCACTACCCCGAGGGGCTCGGCGGACTCGGTGCCCCGCGCACGCTCCAGGCCGTTGTGGACGCCGAGTTGGAGACCGCGGGCGCGCCCGACAACGACCCGCGGCGGATCGGTATCGGCCTCGGCATGGCCGCGCCGACGATCCTCGGGTACGGCACGGAGGAGCAGAAGAGGCGTTTCCTGCGACCGCTCTGGGTCGGGGAGGAGGTCTGGTGCCAGCTCTTCAGCGAGCCGGGCGCCGGTTCGGACCTCGCCGCGCTCGGTACCCGGGCAGTCCGTGACAATGGGGGCCCCTCCCGCTCGAGCGAAGCCGAGAGTGGGGGAAGCTGGGTGGTGAACGGCCAGAAGGTGTGGACGTCCAGCGCCCACCTCGCCCGCTGGGCCATCCTCATCGCCCGCACCGACCCGGACGTGCCCAAGCACCGAGGCATCACGTACTTCATCTGCGACATGACCGACCCGGGCATCGAGGTGCGGCCGCTGCGTCAGATCACCGGCGAGGCCGAGTTCAACGAGGTCTTCCTCACCGACGTGCGCATCCCGGACGCACACCGCCTCGGCGAGGTCGGCGACGGCTGGCGGGTCGCGCAGACCACGCTCATGAACGAGCGCGTCTCCATCGGCGGTATGCGCATCCCACGAGAGGGCGGCATGATCGGCCCGGTCTCCAAGACCTGGCGCGAACGCCCCGAACTGCGCACCCACGACCTCCACCAGAGGCTGCTGAAGCTGTGGGTCGAGGCCGAGGTCGCCCGCCTCACCGGCGAGCGGGTGCGCCAGCAGCTCGTCGCGGGGCAGCCCGGCCCCGAGGGTTCCGGGCTGAAGCTCGCCTTCGCCCACCTCAACCAGGAGATCAGCGGCCTGGAGGTCGAACTCCTCGGCGAAGAAGGCCTGTTGTACGAGGACTGGACCATGCGCCGACCCGAGTTGGTCGACTTCACCGGCCGCGACGCCGGCTACCGCTATCTCCGCTCCAAGGGCAACAGCATCGAGGGCGGGACCAGCGAGGTCCTGCTGAACATCGTCGCCGAACGCGTGCTGGGCCTGCCCTCCGAGCCGCGCACCGACAAGGACGTCGCATGGAAGGACCTGGCGCGATGAGCGACTTGTTGTACTCGGAGGAGGAAGAGGCGCTGCGCGCCGCTGTTCGCGACCTCCTCGCCGACCACTGCGACGCGGCGGGCGTCATCGTGCGCACGGAGTCGGACGCGCCGCACGACCGCGAACTGTGGAAGGCGCTCACCGACGGGATGGGCCTCGCCGGTCTCCTGGTGCCCGAGTCGCAGGGCGGCCAGGGCGCCACGCACCGCGAAGCCGCCGTGGTCCTGGAGGAGTTGGGCCGCGCGGTCGCGCCCGTGCCGTATCTGACGAGTGCCGTCGTCGCCACGGAGGCGCTGCTCGCCTGCGAGGGCAAGGAGGCCGCGGAGCTGCTGGGCGCGCTGGCGTCCGGACGGACTGTGGGTGCGCTCTCCGTCGCCCTGCCCGTGCCGCCCGGCGGCGCCTACAAGGTCGTACGGCATGAAAACGGCGCCCTGCACGGGGAGTTGACCGGCATCGCCGACGCGGCCATCGCCGACGTGCTGTTGGTGCCCGCGGACGACGGCGGGTTGTACGCGGTCGACGCTTCCGCCGTGACCGTCACTGCGCAGGTGTCCCTGGACCTGACCCGGCCGGTGGCGAAGTTGACCCTCGACGGGGCGTCCGGTCGTCTGCTCGGGGATGCCGAACCCGCTGTGCAACGCGCCCTGCGCGCCGGTGCCGGACTCCTCGTGTCCGAGCAACTCGGCCTGGCCGACTGGTGCTTGACGGAGACGGTCCGCTACTTGAAGGAGCGCAAGCAGTTCAACCGGCCCGTCGGCGGTTTCCAGGCGCTCAAGCACCGGCTCGCACAGGTTTGGCTGGAAGTCGTCAACACTCGCGCCGCCGCCCGGAACGCCGCCGACGCGCTCGCCACCGGCAGCGAGGACACCGATGTGGCGGTCGCCGTCGCCCAGGCGTACGCGGCGCCCGTCGCCGTCCATGCCGCCGAGGAAGCCGTCCAACTGCACGGCGGCATCGGCATGACCTGGGAGCACCCCGTCCACCTCTACCTCAAGCGTGCCAAGGCGGACTCCCTCGCGTACGGCACGGCGGGGGCGCACCGCGAGGTGCTGGCCGGGCTGGTCGACCTTCAGGCACCCTGACCCAAGCCTTCGTTGCCACCAGGCCCGCTCCCATGGGCGAATTCCAGGGGTCGTCGCAACACGTGATCACTGACGTGTGGTGGCGAGCAGTTTAGACAGACGCTCGGCTGGGGTTTCCCAGCCGAGCGTT